>CAYGUC010000028.1:0-72622 GCA_964353005.1 uncultured Flavobacteriaceae bacterium
TGGCATACCTAAAGATAAAAAATATTACAGTAAATTCAAATCAGAAATGGTATAACATAAATATTATTCGAAGTCAAGGAAAAAATTTGTGTTTGATAATGAAGGTATTGAACACAAGTTTTTTATAGATAGGAATGACCAGTTGAATTCTGACAGATTAGTTGGATTATTACATAAATTTTCAATAAAACATAAATTGAGTCTATCGATTAGATAAAAAAACAGATTTTAGTTTGAAAAGTATTAAATTTATTACTGGAATATTATAAAAATTTCGATGATTTATTACGAATATCATGAGATAATTAGTTAATTAATAGTTAAATAATATTAAATTAAGCTAATTCTTTTTGTTTTTTGATGCTATCTTTTTTCTAGTTTTTTTCAATTTCATTTTTTTCATTTTTTTGTTTAATTCATTGATTTTCAATAAAGCAACAATGTTGCATTATTGGTATTAAAGTATATTTATTTTTTTAAAAGATGTTTTTTAGAGGTATAAGATGCTGTTTATTATGCTTTTACCGTATTTAGTTGTTTGGATTAATTTCTACATTTGAACTGTGAATTTTAATGAGAGCTCAACTTTTAATTTCAACTTAAATAAAACGTTTAACACAAAAAATCAAATTTTAATGAAAACTCAACTTAGAATCTTAAGTACAATTACCATTTTTTCTATGCTTTTTTATAGTTGCGAAAAAGATGCAGATGGTGTTATAGATATCGAAAATAATGTAGATACTATTGAGACTGTAGGAGCTGATCAAGCGGTTCCGGGAGAATATATCGTTATTTATAATGAAAATAAGTCTTTACAAGGAAAAAGTGCTGAAATAAAAGCAAAATCACAGCAAACATTATCTAAATATGCAATACAAGAAAATAATGTAAAACAAGTTTATAGTAATGCAATACAAGGATTTCATGTAAAAGGTTTATCTGAAAAGCAAGCAGAAATGCTTAAAAATGATTCGGATGTAGCATATGTACAGCCTAACTATATTAGAAAATTAGATATAGAAATGGGAGAACCTGTAGATCAACTTCCTGCAACTGTAAATAACAAAGCAGTAACTAATGACTCTCAATTACCAAATGGTGAGTTTTTACCTTGGGGTATTAACAGAGTAGGTAGATCAAATGGAGCGGGTAAAACTTGCTGGATTATAGATAGTGGAGTTTCTCCTCATAGTGATTTAAACATAGACACTAACCGTAGTAGAAGTTTTGTTGGTGGGTCATGGCAAGATCAAAATGGTCATGGTACGCATGTGGCAGGAACTGTTGCTGCAAAAAATAATGGCTCTGGAGTTATAGGAGTTGCTTATGGAGCAACCGTAGTATCTGTTAGAGTGTTAAATGCACAAGGAAGTGGTAGTGATGCTGCTATTCTTGGCGGTGTTGATTATGTAGCGGCTAATGCAAGTAACGGAGATACATGGAATTATAGTATAGGATATAGAAACCGTTATACTAATGTTGCAACAGATAACGCTTTTAGAAACTTAGAAAGAACTACCTATGGAGCTATGGCTGCAGGTAACAGTAATGATGATACACAGTATTATTCTCCACAACGATTACAAACCGCTAACTCTTGGAATGTTGGTAATATGACAAATACAGATAGACCAGCATCTAGTTCTTGTTATGGTAGAAGTGTTGATCGTTGGGCACCAGGTACTAATGTGTGGTCTACATGGACAAACGGGCAGTTTAATAGAATTTCTGGTACTTCTATGGCTTCGCCACACGTTGCAGGAATATTATTACTTAGAGGTAACAGTACAGGTACAGATGGATCTGTAAGCAAAGGAGGGTATACTGCTCCTATTGCTACCGTAAATTAAGTATTGATATATATTATGTTGTAGTTACGAAGAAGCTGAATATATTTTATTCAGCTTCTTTTTTTAAAGTTATTAATTTTCTTTAAAGCCATCTGCTTCCCAATCTAAAATAATATCTATAGTTGCTTGTGGTAATCTACCAGCAGGAGGCATTACATTTTGCCCGTTGGATTTTATTCTAAGCACCAGATCCCTGTTTACTCCATTAATTGTTTCTGCATAATTGCGCATAGCAAAAGGAGCACCCTCTGCAAGAGGTATGGTATGACAACTTATACATTGATTGTCTATTATCGATTTTACATCGGCATTATATGTTGTGATTTTATTAGGATTAGGATTTGTAGGAGCAGGATCAGACTCTGAGTTTTCATCACTGCTACTACAACTTACACTTAATATAGTAATAAAAAGCAACAAAATTGTTCTACACGAGTTTTTCATAACATTATTATAAATTTAATGTACACTGTGGAGTTTAATTCTCTAAAGGATTTTTCAAAAAAAGATACATTTTTAGAAGCACCCCTTGTGAACTTGCTCAGTGGAAATTGATTATACAAAGATTTTATTTATTACTAATATAACGAAATAGCTAAAAATTAATTATAAATTGATTTTTACATTGTATTCTTTTAGTATTTCCAGATGAGATTCTGGTTCAAACTCTGATTCTTTAAAACGATTACGTCTTAGAGTAGCATCCTCTTTTCGAATAATACTTCTTACAAAACGTCTTATCGCAGTTTTATTTTCTAAGATTAAACCAGGTATAGAAATGCTTTCTCCTTTATTATTTTTAGCAACCATTGTGAAATAGCTAGAATTACAGTGTTTCATCTTACCAGTTTGTATGTTCTCTGATTCTACTCGAACCCCTACTACCATAGAGGTGTTTCCTACATGATTAACAGATGCTTTTAAAGTAACAAGTTCACCTACCTCTATTGGCTTTAGAAAATCTACTCTATCTACACTGGCAGTTACACAATATGCTTCAGAATGTTTAGAAGCACATGCAAATGCTATTTGATCCATTAAGGATAAAATATACCCTCCATGTATTTTTCCGCTAAAGTTAGAATGAGAAGGAAGCATAAGTTGCGAAATAATCACTCTGGAATCTTTATTGCTTTTATATTTTTTCACAATATTAGTTTACCGTTTCTTTTAGTGTTAATGTTAAAATATATTTAATCGTTGTTTTATTTATTTCTGAAATGAGGAGAATCCTCTTCTATTACATCAATCACAAAGTATTTTGTGTCACCAAGCCATGAAATTTTTGCAAAACGTTCTTTATACTTTAATTTTACATATCTTCCTTGAAATTCTTCTAATTTTTGGATAATATCCTTTTTATTATCTTCTACAGAAAAACTAAATATTTGAGCCCCAGAGATACCTTGGCTTATTTCTCCTTCCCAGGTTTTGATAGCGACTCCTTTATGGCTGAATTTTATAAGCTCACCACTCCTTGTTCCTTCGCTGTATGATGCATAATAGATGAAAGCATACCAGCCTGCAAAAATTAATGTAATTGCTATAATAAGTATTAAAAGTATTTTTTTCATATTGTTTGTTCTTAGTTTTCAAGAGAGTTTTTTTGGGTTTTAATTACTTTTTGAATCATCATATATACGCCTATTAAGAATAAAATAGACCCAACAAAAGAAATACCATTTATAGCAACATTAATTATTGAATATAAGTCAAAACCAAGATAATCTATAAATAAATATAAAAACTGGTGTACTATAGCAACCATTAGAATTAATATATTACCAATTAGAATTAAAGTTCCTTCTTTTGAAGATTGTGTTTTACCCATGTAGTAGATAGCAAGGATGATAAAAAGCAAAATGGGTAGGATATAAAAAAAAGATCCTGTTATTCTAAGTAATATTTCTGAAAAATTGGAAGACATAATTATCAGGTTTTTTATTCTTTTACAAGTATGATTTATTCGTTTTCGTCTATTGCTCTGTTAATAATAGCTTCGGGTAAAGATTTTTTAGCTTTAGCTCCCATTTTTTTTAGTTTTTCTACGCTGGTAATTAAGTTTCCTTTACCTTCAACTAATTTATTCATAGCAGCCGAATAATCTTTTTTTGCATCATCTATTTTTTTACCAACACCCATAAGATCTTTAACCAGCCCTTCAAATTTATCATACAAAGCTCCTGCCTGACGAGCAATTTCAATAGCATTACGTTGTTGTTTTTCATTGTTCCACATAGTATCAATAGTTCGCAAAGTAGCAAGTAGGGTAGAAGGAGTAACGATTACTATGTTTTTTTCAAAAGCTTGATTATATAATTTATTATCCTGATTTATGGCGATTGCAAATGCAGGTTCAATAGGAACAAACATTAATATAAAGTCAGGAGATTCAATATCGTATAAGTCTTGATAATTTTTTTCAGATAATTGATCAATATGACGCTTTAAAGAGGTGATGTGTTCTTTAAGGTGAACTGCCTGTAAGGTTTCATCTTCTTCATTAACATATCGTTCATAAGCAGTAAGTGTTACTTTAGAGTCAATAATCATTTTTTTATTATCGGGCAGATAAATTACGACATCGGGCATAACTCTTTGACCATCTTGTTTTGTAAAGCTTTGCTGCACAAAATATTCTCGATCTTTTTCTAGTCCGGATTTTTCTAACACACGTTCCAGCACCAATTCTCCCCAATTACCTTGCATTTTACTATCTCCTTTTAATGCTTTGGTTAGATTGGTTGCTTCTTTACTCATTTGCTCATTAAGATCTTTAAGTCCAATTATTTGTTGGCGCAAAGCGGCATGATAATCAATACTCTCTTTATGAGTTTGTTCAATTCTGTTTTCAAAAGTATTGATCTTTTCTTGTAAAGGACTCAGGATATTTTTGATATTTTCTTTATTCTGCTCTGTAAATTTATTAGATTTTTCTTCGAGAATTTTATTAGCAAGATTTTCAAATTCTTTAGTAAATTTTTCTTGAAGTTGTTCCACTTCACTTTTTTGCTCTTGATTTTTTATTAGCAAACTTTCATATTCAGAATTACGACGAGTAAGTTCTGTACTAAGAAAATCTTTTTCTCTACGGATCTCTTCCCGTTCTTTAGTTATTTCAGATAGCTGTTTTTCTGAAGTATTTTTATATTCGTTAAATTGTACTGATAACTGATTAGCTCTTTCATCAACAGTACTTTTTTCGCTCTTGTACTGTAATGATATTACATATTTACCTATAAAAAAACCAGCGATAATTGAAATTATCATTGTTAGTATAGCAATGATGATTGGTGTGTATTCTGACATGTAATCTTTTTGTTTATTCAAAGATAAAGATTCTAATTTGACTCGTAAACAAAAAGAAGCTATCCTTTTAGAGATAGCTTCTTATATTAGTTTATAGTTAAAGAATAACTATAGTATAATCATTAAATTATGGTTTAAATATTTGTGATGTTTGTACTTTTACATCTAATGTAATTCCATCGCTGTTTCCAAAACCAGGTTTAATAGCGCTAACTTTAATAACTCCTTTATTACCGTAATTATCTACAAATATTAGAATATCTCCCACTATTAATTTGGTTACCACTTCTGTACCAGGCTTAACAATTGCATCAAGATCTGTTCTTTTAGTTATAGCATCAAAATTAACCTCTGTAGTTTTTGCTATGTAGAAGTTATTCAACTCTTCTTGGGCAACACCAGTTAAAGTAGATACTGCAACAAGAGGAGTGTTTGTATCATTATCATGGTCAAAAAGGCTTGGGTAGCTCGATGTAGATGCTAAAGAGGCTTCATTTGTATTACCGTAGTAATACCCAAAATCCCATAAAGAAGCTAATTCTTCTCCTTCATTAATTTTGTAAATTTCTCCATCAAAAACAGACATAAATGTACTAGAAGATCCATCTCCTAATGGAGCGTTAAGGATAGTCTGTGTGTAAGATTTTAATCCATCACCCACAGCTCCACTTCCGGCTGTAACTGTTATTGTTCCAAAATCAAATTCACCAATAGCATTTCTTTTGCTAACATCTCTAAAATCTCCTCTTCCTGTGGTAGCCCAAAGAATATAGGTTATAGTACCGTTTACAGAAGCAGGAGTATCAAAATCGATATTAAAAGTAAATGTTTTTTTATCATCTCCTACAAGATCAACAGATCCGTCCTTTTTTTCATCTACTTGTTGATTTGTAAATGCAAAAGGTTCGTAAGCACCTCCATTTTCGCTCTTAGCAATATATAATCGTCTCATCGATTGCTCAGAAGTAAAAGTTACATTTACTTTCACTTTTGAGTTAAGTTCTGCTGTAGTAATTTTTAAGTCACGCTCAGCAGTATTACCAGCATTAGTATTCGTTACTTTTAGATCAAAAGTCGTCTCCGTACTTGGACCTTGTATATCTTCATTATCATCAGAGCTACAGCTAAATGTAATGGCTGCGATAATAAATAAGGTTAAAATTGATTTAAATTTCAAAATTTTGTTCATAATTGCATAGGTTTTTAAATTCTGTGTAAAAGTATAGTTTTCAGTTCAAATGGTACATATTAGATAACATAAAATAGATACTGTTTTACCATTAAAGGTACATTTAATCGTTAAAGAGTTAATAATGGAAGAAAAATATCCTTTTTTGATAGTAAAAAGTATTTAACTTCTTACCTTATAACTACCAGTTTGTGTATCAAAAAGAATTAAATCTTCTGGGAAAAGAGAAGAGAATGCACGACATTGTATTAACTCTTTTGGTCTTCCAAACTCAAATCCATCACGATTCATAACTATCATTTTATCGCATAGTTGTATTGCAAAATCTATTTCGTGCGTAGAAAAAAGGATTGTTTTTTTTGTTTCAAAAGCAAGACGTTTTAATAATTTAAAAATATATGCTTTATGATAAATATCTAAATGTGTGGTAGGTTCATCCAGCATTATAAAGGGAGTGTCTTGTGCTATTGCGCGCGCAATGAGTACTTTTTGCATTTGCCCGTCGCTTAGCTCAAAACATCTTTTATTTACTAAATCTGTAATATGAGTAATTTTAATTGCTTTTCGTATTTTTTCTATATCTATTTCTGCTATTGTTCCTACCCAATTGGTATACGGTTGTCTTCCTAATGCGACTAATTCTTGAACGGTTAGGTTTTTTGAAGCAATTTGTTCTGTTAGAACAATACTTAGTTGTGAAGCTAATTCAATCGATTTAAAAGATTGAATATCTTGGTCTGATAATAATACTCTACCGTGCAGAGCAGGTTGTACTCGGGATAAAGTACGCAATAAAGTAGATTTTCCTATTCCGTTAGCGCCTACTAATCCTATAAGTTCGCCTTGATGCAATTTAAGATTAATATCTGTAGCAATAACATTCATTTTCTTTTTGGTTCGGTAACCAATAGAAAGATTTTCTGTTTTAAGAACAATATTTAGAGTTTCAGACTCGATGGTGTATAGTTTTAGATTTAGGGCTATTCTTTACCAAAGATAGAAAATAGAATTTTAACCCGGATTATGGATGTAATTAAGTTAAGGATTTAATCCTACTTTATTATCTTATATTTAAAAATACATCCTATCCTAACCTTTTTTCAAAGGAAGAAGTAAAAGCCTCCCTTTGAAGGGAGATTTAGAGGGGTATTAATAGTAAATCTAAAAATCAAATAAAAGCATATATAAGATGACAAAGTAGGATTAATATCAATTATACTTTGAAATATCGTATTTACCTCCTTTTGTTTTAAAATCGGCTAATTTTTGTACTACTAATAATTCTTTTCTAGCTATTTATTTATGTAAAAATATATTTGTATGATTTTCAGTTATTTAAATGTGTTGTTTAGAATGAGTAAACGAAACTAGAAAACACCCTGTAAAACTCGTGGTAATTCCAGTGCTACTGGATGTGTTGTCGTAAAATCCAAGACGATTATAGTGCAATTGGATATGCTGTCGTAAAACAAGGGTTGATTTTTTTGTTTAATTATAACAACTATTAAGTTTTACTGCATAAATTGGGATAAAAACAGCTTCATTTTAGTGCATAAAAAAACCAGCTATGTTATTGTAACTGGTTTTGTAAGGTTTAGTCAGAGGAATTAAAGTTCTGTTTTAAGATTTTTTTTGGTACTTTTTTCTTCTAATAAAAGAAAAGATAACTCCAAAGCATAACAAAATTAATAATGGTACTACAATATTAATTGTTTGCCACATAGATCTGTTTGCAACAGTTTTCTCTATATTTAGAAAAGCTATTTTAATTTCTTTACTTCGTAATTCGATAAGACCAGAGTCGTCTAACAAATAATTAACAGTATTTAATAAAAACTCTTTGTTTCCGTATTTTAAATTCATAGATGGATCAAAACCTAGTTCTATTGGCTGTCCTTTTCGGGTTTGGTTTTTTATAATATCACCATCTCCAACAATAACCATTTTTGTCGCTCTACTATTTTCGTTGTCATTTTCTGTTTTAATAGGTTTTATTCGGCTTTTATAGGCAGATTTAAAATTTCCTTCTAATAGCACAGCAAGGTTTTGAGGCCCCTGAGTATAACTACTCATGTCTGGTTTTTTTCTTATAATATTATCTAATCGTATTTCTTTTGGAACACCTTCTATCTTAGACTTATCAGAACTGGTTAATAAGATTGTTTTTTTAATTCCGTTTTTTAACGTATCTATTTGGTTGGAAAACTCAAATTTTACAGATTCTATGTTTTTTACGATAGGATGGTTACTATTGCTTTTAGTTAACGATCCATAAAACCAAGGGTAGGGGGTAAACTGGGTTTCATTTCCTTGTCCAGATGCTAATACTAACGGGGCAGAATACAAATCATTAACCAAAACTGGATTAACTCGTGCCCCATAAGAGAATAACACATCACCTAACCTTAAATCTTGCATTATGGCAACAGAAGCTCCTTCGGGATTCATTAGGCTATCGATTTCCATTGCTACAGATTCTAAAAGCCAAAGAGATTTACCACCATTCATTATAAACTGGTCTAGGACATATTTTTCTTTTTCTGAAAAGGCTTCGGTAGGTTTTGCGTTGAGGATCAGATCAAACTTTTGTAAATCTGCCAATGTCTTTTTGGGATTGTTACTAACAGAATCCAAAGTAAATGCTCCTACAAAATAGTAATCCTGTAAGGTTTTTATAAAATCCGCAATTTGGATATCGGGTAATTGACCATTGCCTTTTAATACTGCTATTTTATGTTTTTTGGGATGTAAAAGTTTAGTTAATCCGTCTGCAAAAGCATATTCTAGTTGTTGTATAGAATTTTGCACACGTTCTTCAGTAGTTGCTCCAATAGTATTTTTTATAAGTGGGATTTTAACGCTGTTGTTTTGATAACTTACAATAGCCCAAGGAACCACAGTCTCTATTTCTGTTTTTCCGTTTTCTTTCACGCTTACTTGCATAGGGGTAAGACCAAATTTTTGCAATTCTAGTATAGTCTGAGAGCGTAAGTCTTCTTCTTTTAGTGGATTGGTAAAAATGTATTGGATATTTGGGTTTATAGCGTTAAACTCTTCTAGTAATTGTTTGGTTTCTAGTTGTAAGCGTTTAAATTCTGAAGGAAAATCTCCTTCGAGTAATATGTCTATAACTACAGGAGCAGCGGCTTCGGTTACTAGATTTTTTGTAGCTTTAGAAAGAGTATAGCGTTGATCTTGTGTTAGGTCAAAACGAATGTATAATGAATTTCCTGCTAAAAAGATAAGAATAGCAGCTCCCAAAGTAAAGCTAAAAGATTTTATGTTTTGTTTTACAGTTCCTTTTTTAAGAGAAATAATGGTGAAGAATATAAATAATAATATAGTACTTAAAAAGTAGATAACATCTCTCGTATCTATAATACCTTGACTAATGCGTTCATAATGCATTTGCACTCCAAGTTGTTCAACAAAAGCAGAAATGGATCCTAAAATATCATAATTAGCAAGATTACTAAAACCAAAATAAAAGATAAAGCATAGAAATAATGCACTAATAAAAGCAACAATTTGATTGTTAGTAATTGAAGAACAAAATATGCCTATTGCTGTATATAGAGATGCGAGCAAAAGTAATGCAATGTAAGATCCAATTATACTACCAATATCAATATTTCCGATAGGATTGGCAAGTTGATAAATAGTAAGTATATAAAGTACACTAGGCACTAAAGCAATACAAATTAAGGATAAACTACCTATGTATTTTCCTGAAACCAATTGCCAAGTTTTAATTGGTTTTGTAAATAACACTTCGAGTGTACCTTGTTTTTTTTCTTCAGAAAAGCTTCGCATAGTAACTGCCGGAACCAAAAACAATAATATCCAAGGAGCAATCTGAAAAAAAGGAGAAAGATCAGCAAATCCACTATCTAAAATATTAAACTGCCCTTTAAATACCCATAAAAACAGACTATTAAGAATCAAAAAAACAGCAATAACAAGATATCCTACAGCAGAGGAGAAAAAGGTGTTAATTTCTTTTCGGATTAATGCAAACATAGTTGTTTTAAGTTAGAAGTTTCAGTTACTAAGAAGATAAGAAAAGCTATATATCATGAAAAATTAAACTTCGGATATACTCCAAGCCTCTGGTTTTTGATTGAATTTATTTTTAGTGTTTTCCCAAACACCTTTGAATAACGAAGAGTTTCTATAGTTATTGAGGTGTTCTTCAGATTTCCAATAACTATATGTGAAAAACTGGTTTGGGTGGTTTACATCGCGCCACAATTCTAAATGGCTACAGCCCTCAAAATTTCTGATTTTATCTTTATTGTTTTCAAAATTTTCTAAAAAAGCATCAATTTGATCAGGGATAAATCCCATTTTTACAATTCGTTTAATCATTTGTTTTGTTTTTACACTATGTACGATTATTCAAAATTAACACTAACCGTATCCCGATAATATAAACCGAATAGGTTAGAGGCTCCGCCTACAGTTTTAGGGTTACTTTTATAAATAGCTAATTCTAAATATCCAGAAGAGTTAAAAATAGCTAGTTTTTTACCATCTTCTTCTCGCTTACTTTTTTCAATATCAAAATTAATAGCATCGCTATATCTTTGGTATACGTTTTCAAAAATAGCGGTACGTGCTGTAATTTTAAATTTACGACCTTTTCCTATTTCTTCAAATAATTTACGAGTAATATTAGTAATCAAATTGCCGTAATTATCTATATATATAATACTACCCACTATTTGTTTGTCTCCTAGGTTTACAATGGGAGTAATACCTTTTATGGTTTTAACTTCTTGCGTGTTTTTTCCTATAACTTCAAGTGTGCCACCCCGTGCGATATGACAAGCCACTGCTACAAAAACATCTAATACAGGAAAATTGGATATTATAGTATCATGAATATTTATTTCTACAATTTTATCTGGATTAAACTCAGAGGTTATCAAACTTATTAATCCGTTATTGGCACAAATAAAATAATGGTCATCCAGTAGTACAGCTATATGTTTATTTTCTGGATTGAGTTCACTGTCAATGCCTACAATATGAATACTTCCCTTTGGGAAGCTTTTATATGCGTTTTGAATAATATATGCGGCCTCGGTTATATGAAAAGGTGAGATTTCATGCGATATATCGACAATCTTGGCATCTGGCAATTCTGTATAAATAGCCCCTTTTACCGCAGATACAAAATGATCTTTGATTCCAAAATCTGTAGTTAAGGTAATTATTGACATAAATACGAATTGTTAATATCTTTTAGTCGTAAGCACTTAAAAATATGTAAATTTGTTATGAAGTTACTTAAAGTTTTTATTTAGGTTCAAAAACGGTAGTAAAACATATAGATTTACATTCTTTAATACCTTTATTTTGATAAGAAATAAGTTTGTTTTCAGTACGTTTTCCCTTTTTTTCGTTTTCCCTAAAAAACTTAAAAATAACTTTAGCAAACTTAGTCAATCCTTAAAAAAAATCATACTAAAATACGGATAGCTTTTGAACGAACTTATTATTGAACTTACAGACATAAATCCGAGAGAGTTTTTCGGACTTCAGAATAGCAATATTCAATTATTAAAAAAATACTTTCCTAAGTTAAAGATTGTAGCAAGAGGTAGTAAAATGCAGGTATATGGCGATGAAGATATGCTTGAAGAGTTTGATAAACGCATGAATATGCTGATTGAACATTTTGCTAAATACAATCATATAGACGAGAATGTGATCGAACGTGTACTTACCAGCGAAAGCAAAGCAGATTATGAAACCTCTGCGAATAGTGGGGAAACATTGGTGCATGGTGTAGGAGGTAAGTTGATTAAAGCGCAAACAGCTAATCAACGAAAACTGGTAGAATCTTGTAACAAAAACGATATGGTTTTTGCTATTGGCCCTGCGGGAACAGGAAAAACATATACTGGGGTCGCATTAGCGGTAAGAGCCCTAAAAGAAAAGCAAGTAAGACGTATAATACTTACACGTCCTGCTGTAGAAGCCGGAGAAAATTTAGGATTCTTGCCAGGAGACCTTAAAGAAAAATTAGATCCTTATATGCAACCCTTGTATGATGCTTTACGAGATATGATTCCTAATGAAAAATTAGAAAGTCTTATTGATAAAGGAGTCATTCAAATTGCTCCTATGGCATTTATGAGGGGTAGAACTCTGGATAACGCGTTTGTAATTTTAGATGAAGCACAAAATACAACACATGCGCAGATGAAAATGTTTTTGACTCGTATGGGGAAAAATGCAAAATTTGTCATCACAGGAGATCCAGGACAAATTGATCTACCAAGAAGGATTACCTCTGGATTAAAAGAGGCATTACTAGTGCTAAAAAATATTCAAGGAATAGGTATGATTTATTTGGATGATAAAGATGTAATACGACACAAATTAGTAAAGAAAGTCATTGCGGCATATAAAGATATTGAAAACAGTAACGGATAAGTTTATTTAAGAATAAGTTGATAAGTGTTTTAGTATTTGATGTTAAGAGTATGATGTTTTCTAAAACATACAGAAATAAATACTTATATAATTACAAGCTAAAATACTTATAAATTAAAATACTCATAAATTAAGTAATGAATACGATAGTAGATACAAACTTTAATTTTCCTAATCAAAAATCTGTCTATAAAGGAAAAGTAAGAGAGGTATATAATATAAATGACGATCTTTTAGTAATGATTGCTACAGATCGTTTATCAGCATTTGATGTGGTAATGCCAAAAGGTATCCCTTTTAAAGGACAAATACTCAATCAAATTGCTACTAAAATGATGAAAGAAACAGAAGATTTGGTTCCAAATTGGTTAATTGCTGCGCCAGATCCAAATGTAGCAGTAGGTCATCTGTGTACACCATTTAAAGTAGAGATGGTTATTAGGGGGTACTTATCAGGACATGCAGCAAGAGAATACAAATTAGGAAAACGTATGCTATGTGGGGTTTCTATGCCAGATGGAATGAAAGAAAACGATAAGTTTCCAGAACCAATTATTACACCATCTACAAAAGCAGATAACGGGGAGCATGATGAAGATATTTCTAGAGAAGATATTTTATTACAAGGAATAGTTTCTGAAGAAGACTATTTAGTTCTAGAAGATTATACACGTAAACTTTTTCAGCGAGGAACAGAGATTGCAGCAAAACGAGAGTTAATCTTGGTAGATACTAAATATGAGTTTGGAAAAACTAAAGATGGTAAAATAGTATTAATAGATGAGATACATACTCCAGACTCTTCTCGCTATTTTTATGCTGATGGATATGCAGAAAGACAACAAAAAGGAGAGTCACAAAAACAGTTATCTAAAGAGTTTGTTAGACAATGGCTTATTAGTAACGGTTTTCAAGGTAAAGAAGGTCAGCAAATTCCTAATATGACAGAAGAATATATACAATCGGTTTCTGAACGTTATATTGAGTTATATGAAAATATTACAGGTGTTCCCTTTGAAAAAGGAGATGTGTCTAATATCGAAAAACGAATTGAAGACAATGTACTGGAATACTTGAAAAGGTAAAGAATAAAAACAGAATTTGTTAAAATAAAAAATCAAGTAATAGTATCAAAAAAGCTGCATAATTTTATTTATGCAGCTTTTTTAGTGAAATTTAAAAAGTATAAAGTTAAGCTACTTTATACTCTAACAATTGTATACTATCCTGTAAACGTTCTTTAACAATATTCATCATTCGCTTATTTAATGCAGAAGAATTTTTAATGTAAACCAAATATTCTTCTACTGTAAATTGACCAATAATCATTCCTTTTAGACTGTTTCTAAATTTCATATCTTTTTGGATAGCATTTTCAATAAAATCAAAACGTTTTTCTAAAGGCATTTCATAAAAAGTATTCTTCCTTTTTTTTATATAGTTTTTAAATACTTCTATTAATAAATTTGCTTGTAATTTTATAACTGGCCGGATCGTTTTATTCTGAAACTGCTCGTCAATAGACATATTTTCAGAAACTCTAACATTTAATAACTTTGGTCGAATTGCCAATAAACTTGTTTCCCTGTTTTCCATAATTATAAAGATTTACTAAAAATAATTAATTGTAGTACTCAAAAATTAAAACAATAGTTAGAGTTTTAAACGACTTATAAACAATAAATTCTCGTATATAAAGAACGTATTTTTATTACATGAATGTACTATTTTTGTCTTTTAGAGGTGTTAATTTAATACTAAGTTATAGATATACTAGTTGTTATATATAAAGAGGTTGTCTTATTTTATTAAGACAACCTCTTTATAGCTTAAGATTATTTTTATTTGTTTATAAAATCGTCTTTACTTAAAATTTCTGTTGGAGTACCGTTTGTTTTTGCTAAATATGCATTGAATTTAGAAATTTGTTTGTTGTTTATTTTTTCGTAAGTCATTTTAGCAGTATTTAGTTTTGTTTCTAACACTTCTTTATTTTCAATTTGAGCAAAAGAAGGTTTTTCAAATTGATTAGCTACTTCACCATAAAGTTTTGCTAATTTTTCTCTTAGCTCTGGTTCTGCTTCTGCTACATAATTATCTCCTGTAGTTACTACTAATGTTTCTTTTAGAGTATTTAGTTCTTTAATCAATGCAGAAGTAATCTTTTGAGATCCAGAATCTTTTTTTAATACTTCTTCTACCTTATTTATATTTTGATCAATTTTATAAACGAGATATGCAAGATCTTCCATAGTATTAAACAATTCTTGGGTTGTTTTACTATGTAAGATTCTATCTTCTTTTGTTATTAAAGAAGTTGGATCATTTTGCACGATTAAAGAACTTTCGTATTCTTTTTTACCTTTTGTAAGAACTATCTTATAATTTCCGGCTGCAACTCTTGGGGCAGTAAAGCCGCCAAAAGTGAAAGTTTTTCCTGCGGCTACTTTAGGTCCCTTTTTTCTATAATTCCAGTCTACAATATTTATACCTTTAGATTTACTAGGTACAAGGCTTACGATCTCATTATTTTCTTGATCTCTTATAGAAAGAGTCATTTTTCCGAAAGTGTGTCTTTTTTTAAGATAATAAATAATTTTGGCAGAAGAACTAGGGTTACTTCCTATAAATTGAAGCTCAGTACTTCCTCCTCCAAACCCGCCTTCTTCTTTAATTGTAGAGGGTTTACTATTAAAAAAGTGAACATCTTTAACAAGGACTTCTTGATTTATCTGTCTTAATGGGGAGATATCGTCAATGATAATAACTCCTCTACCATGTGTTCCTAATACTAAGTCGTTTGTTTTTTTCTGTAGATCAATAAAATGAACTGCGGTTGCAGGCATTTTATTTGTAAAACGAGACCAGTTTTTACCGCCATCTATAGTAATAAATAACCCAAATTCTGTACCCAGATATAATAAATCTTCTTTAACATAATCTTCTTGTATGTTTCTAGCAAATCCTTTTATGTCGGCTGTTGCGATAGATTGCCATGTTTTTCCAAAATCAGAAGTTTTATACACATAGGTATTCATGTCTCCAGAGGTATGGCCATCAAAAACAGCATATGCAGTAGCTTTGTTGTGTGAACTGGCTTCGATATGATATACCCAAGTATTTTTTGGCAGCCCTTGTATGTTGGCAACTGTATTTGTCCAAGTGGTTCCTCCATCCTTAGTAACTTGTACATTACCATCATCGGTTCCTACCCAAATTATTTTTTGATCTAAAGGAGATTCTGCAATGGTAAAAATGGTAGTATGTGTTTCTGCCCCAGATTTATCTACAGAGATTCCCCCAGATTCTTTGTCTTGTTTAGCAGGGTCATTAGTAGTAAGATCCGGAGATATTTTTTTCCAATTATCTCCCATATCCTCACTTATATGAAGAAATTGACTTCCCATATAAAATCGATCTGGTTGATGGTTACTAACTGCCATTGGAGCATTCCAATTAAATCGCAAATCAGCTTCTCCTTTTATGGCAAGTGGTTGTATGTTTTTGGTATAGTTTTTATCTACATCGTATCGCCATACATTTTGCGCTCCTTGCATTTCAGAATATATAATATTTTTTGTTGGGTGTTTTAGTACTCTAAAACCATCCCCATAGCCAACAGGTTTCCAATCTCGTGCTTCTATGCCTCCCGGAGAAGAAGAAGGGGCCCACCAAGAGCCATTATCTTGCAACCCACCATATATATTATATGGTTCTTCATTATCTACACTAATATGATAAAATTGAGAAAGAGGTAAGTTATCTACCATATCCATAGTGGATCCCCCATCCCAACTTCTATAAATACCTCCATCAGTTCCTACATACATTCTGTCAGAGTTGTTAATGTCGAAAACAATATCATGAATATCGGCGTGCATGCTTCCCAGATTTTTAAATGTTTTTCCACCATCTCGGGATATGGATCCAAATAAACCTCCTTTAACTAAAATATCTGGATTTTTTGGATCTACTACAATTCTGGAGAAATAAAAAGGTCTAACAACCAGACCAAAATCGCCATTCAATAATTTCCAATTAGCTCCAGAATCATCAGAGCGATATAGTCCTTTATCTTCTTTACTTTCTACCACCGCATATACAATATTTGGGCTAGAAGGAGCAATAGCTATTGCGAACCTACCTAAATCTCCTTTAGGAAATCCATTATGAATTTTGTTCCATGTTTTTCCTGCATCTGTAGACTTGTATAGAGCACTATTAGCACCACCAGAATTAAAACCCCATGCGGTTCTTCTAAATTCCCACATGGCAGCATATAATACATTTGGATCTTTAGGATCCATAATAATATCGTTGGCTCCAGTTTTGTTATTAATATACAGTATCTTATTCCATGTTTTACCACCATCTGTAGTTTTGTAAACTCCTCTATCTTCGCTATCCCCCCATAGAGCTCCTAAAACTCCAACATAAATTTCATTAGAATTTTTTGGGTTTATTTGAATACTACTAATTCGTTCAGAGTTTTCAAATCCCATTTTTTTCCAGTTTGCACCTCCATCTGTTGATTTGTATAAACCATCTCCTATAGAGACGCTATTTCTGGTCCATATTTCACCAGTTCCTACCCAAACGATATTATCAGGGTCATTTGGATCTATTTTAACTACACCAATAGATTGTGCATGGTCGTCAAAAACAGAATTGAAACTAGCTCCTCCGTTCGAGGATTTCCATACTCCACCACCAGCAGTACCAGTATAAATAATTTTATTATTAGTAGGGTGATTTTCTAGGTCAATAATTCGACCACTCATTAATGCCGGACCTATTTGTCGGGCTTCAAGATCTCCAAATAGTTCTTTTCCTTTTAGAACCACTTCTTGTGCTTGCAAGTGTATGGAAAAAAGTATAGCCAAACCTGCAATTATAAATTTGTTACTCATAATTATTGGTTATTTGTTTGATGAATTTGTATTAGTTATTACTAAGCAGTCAAAATTTGTAGCTCAGAAATATGTGAATAAAAAATCCCCAATTTTTTAGTTTGGGGATGTTACAGTTAGTTTTATTTTCCTTCAGGGAAGGAAAATAATGTTTTTTCCACTTCTGGATTTAGATCAAATTCTTTAAAGTCCATGCTTTGAAATTCGCTACTTTGTGAAAAAGGGAAATATAAGCCTTCCACTTCTTGGTAGTCGCTAATAGACATTTTTATTTTTTGCCCTTTCATTGGACCATCCTGAATTTCTTCTTCGACAATGATTGGTACAAAGTTTTCTGTATCAAAATAGTAATGAGATATATTTGGTTGAGATTCTCCATTAACAGTTACAGGGTCCTTGATTACTTTTACTTTAAAGGTGTCGGTTCCATCTACAGTTTCGTTTCCTACCAATTCAACGGTATACCCTTTTTCTTTATAATTCAAAAATGGAGAAGGCCAATCTTTAATTTGTTTTTTCATATTTTCGGTAGCCTCATTGTCACTTTTTTCGGCTTCCATTGTCATTTGATTTCTAGACCACGAGGTTTCTCCGTCATAAGCAGCCCAAATCATTTTATTTCCTTGTAATTCAATGGTAGTGGCTTGGCGACCGTCTTTCATCATAACCTGTTCAAAAGGTATTTCCATACCTTGCATTTTCATTACACCTTTCATTGTAATGCCTTCTAATTTTTCCCAATTTTCTTTACCTCCTGTGTTTTCGAAGTAATTATTAATTATTTCGTCAGCAGTTTGAGCGTAAAAAGATGATGAAATAGCTAATACAATAGCTACCAAAATAGATTTTAAAGCGTTCATTGTTATAATTTTTTATGATGTTTTCATAAAATTAGTCAACCGAATGTTATTTTTGTTACACTTATTATTAATTTTTATTATTCAGGCATGAAATTTGGCAAAGTACAAGACCCTAATTCTGTAGATTTTACGTTACCTTTAGATAATAAGGATACGGCTAGAGTTTTAAAAAAAACAGATGCAGAAAAATTATCTGTACATGTTGGTTGTGCCAAGTGGAATAAACAAGATTTAAAAGGTTTTTATCCCAAGGGAACTAAGGATGAATTAGAGTACTATTCACGACAGTTTAATTGTATCGAACTAAATGCAACTTTTTATAGAATTTTCCCTGAAGATCAATTTAGGAAGTGGTATGATAAAACGCTAGATGGATTTAAGTTTTTTCCTAAGCTTGTACAAAATATATCACATTTTAAAAGATTAAATGAGGATGTACAACCTTATGTAGATAATTATCTATCTAATGTAATACATTTAAAAGAAAAACTAGGTACCATTTTTTTGCAAATGCATAGTAATTTTGCTCCTAAAGATTTTAACAGGGTTATAAGATTTATAGAAAAATGGCCTAAAGAGATACGTTTGGCTGTTGAATTCAGACATACAGATTGGTTTAATGACCCTGTGGTAGCAAATGAGTTATATAGTCTTCTCGAAAGTAATAGTATAGCAAATATCATTACAGATGCTGCGGGCAGAAGAGATCTTTTGCATATGCGGCTTACAAATGATGAGGCATTTATTAGATATGTAGGAGCAAATCATGAGTCGGATTATGATAGGTTAGAGGATTGGACAAAAAGGCTTGTTGAATGGAAAAATCAAGGTATAAATAACATTCATTTTTTTGTACATCAAAACATAGAATTAGAGTCTCCTTTACTTTCTAAATACTTTATAAATAGAATAAATAATCATTTAGATATAAATTTAAGTTTACCAAATCATTTATCAGATGATCTTACATTATTTTAATCTATCTATTGTGTTTGTTGACTTTTTTGCTTTTTTTTCTGAATTTTAATGGTATTCCCTTATTTTTTAAATGTTAAAAGTTTAACATATATTGTTTTTTGACGAATATATGTGTACTTTGCCGATATAATTTTGAGATTTTTTGTACGAATTTTTCTTTATTTCTTACAAATAATTTCTTACAATCTTAATAAAAAATTACCCTTATTAATTATTAAATGTTAGCTATATGAATAAACTTTTACTTAACACTATTTCTGTTACATTTTTATTGGTTATTAATATGGGATATTCACAATCCGTTAATTTTATTGACCTACTAACCTTTGAACAGGAAAACATATTTTCGTCAAATTCTAGTTCTTTTGTAAAACAAGAAACAATACTTGCTAATGAGATTGTTTTTTCTCACACTTTTAAAAGTAATATGAAAATTGATCATTTGGATCATAAACATCATCATGAAGTTAGTTTATTAGATATTATAACATCAGATGAAGGAGCAGATTTTAACTGCTCAGGTGGTTTTTGTATGAATAAATCTCATTTTCATAAAAAAGGATTATCCTTAAAAAAACAATTTTTTGATTACTTTATGAGCATTACTTGTTAAAATTATTTAATAATCTTATGCGGTTATTTTATGATTAAGTTGAATTATGAGTAGATATTCATTTACTTTTGCAACTTAAATAAATATGTATGACTTTTTTAGAATTGGGAGTGTCTAAAGACCTTATTAAAGGTTTAGGTGAAATGGGGATTAGCGTTCCTACAAAAATTCAGGAACAAGCAATTCCAATATTAATAAATAATAAAACTGATTTTATTGGTAAGGCGCAAACAGGAACAGGAAAAACTGCAGCTTTTGGAATCCCTATATTGTCTAAGATAGACCCATCAAAAAAACATACACAGGCATTAATTTTAGCCCCAACAAGAGAGCTTGGGCAACAAATAGCAAAACAGCTTTTTAAATTTACTAAGTACACAGATAAAATTTTTACAGAATCTGTGTACGGTGGAGAAAAAATCGAAATACAATTATCAAGACTTAAAAGACCTACCCATATAGTTGTGGCAACTCCTGGAAGATTGATTGATTTAATGAGTCGTAAAGCAATAGATGTTTCTAAAATTACAACGTTAGTAATGGATGAGGCCGATGAAATGCTGAGTATGGGATTTAAAAAGGATTTAACCACTATTTTGTCAAAAACTGCAGGAGATAGAAATGTTTGGCTTTTTTCAGCTACAATGCCTGCTTCTTTAAACGAGATAATAAACTCTTATGTTAGTAAAAATGCTGTAAGGATTACAGTAGATAAAGATGATGCTGTTAATAAAGGTATTGAGCATCAATTTGTAGTAGGGGATGAGATAAATAAATTAGATACATTAATTCATTTTTTAAAAACCCAGAAAGATGGCAGAGGTATTGTTTTTACCAAAACTAAGGCCGCTGCAAGAACACTTTATAAGCAGTTAAAAGCTAAAAACTATGAAGTTGGTTTACTTGAAGGAGAAATGACCCAAAAGGATCGTGATAAGGTAATGAGGGCTTTTAGAAATAAAACACTACAATTATTGGTGTCAACAGATGTTGCGGCAAGAGGTATTGATGTTGCTAATTTAGCTTTTGTCTTACACTATCAACTTCCGGATCAAATAGAGTATTATACGCATAGAAGCGGAAGAACTGCAAGAGCAGGAAAAAAAGGAATATCCTTGGCCTTGGTAACAAAATCTGAAGTGAAAGTTATTAGAGATTTAGAAAAAGAGTTAGGAATTAGATTTAATCAGATTAGATGATGATGTAGTGGGTAAATTCTTATTTTAATCAGATAGTCTCTTTTTTATTTAGGGAAGATGCTATTTTGGAAATTACTGATAAAAGCTGATCAAAATTTACAGGTTTGGAGAAATAATTATCAAAGCCAACATTTATAAAGCGTTGTTCATCGCCAGGCATAGCATAAGCAGTCACGGCAAAAACGGGAATGTTTTTGAGTATATCTAATTTACGAAATCTTTGAAGTAATTCACAACCATCCATTTGATTGAGTCCTAAATTTATATCCACAAGAATAAGATCCAGACTTTCTTGTTTTACAATTTTTAGGGCTTGTGAACCATTTTCTGCAATGATAACATCAGAATTATTTTTGGATAACATTTTATCCATTACCATTGCATTTATTTTATTATCTTCTACGTAGAGAATTTTCATAGGCATTTTGGAATTATAATATTAAATTTTGTGCCTTCACCTATTTTACTTTTTACTTTTATTTGCCCATCTAATATTTCGATGTATCTTTTAGATAAGCTTAGGCCAATACCAGTGCCTTCATATTTTCGACTTAAACCAATGCTTTCTTGTATAAAAGGATCAAATATTTTATTAAGATTGTCTTGATCTACACCAATTCCAGTATCAGTAACTGAAATATAAACATTATTTTTTGATTTATTTGTTTTAATCTTAATTATTATACTCCCTTTGTTAGTGTATTTAATAGCATTATGTATTATGTTGTTTAATGCTGATCTAAAAAGAGCTTGATCAATTTTTACTTTTGGAGAGGTTGGGTCTAGCTCTAATTTATAAGCAAGTTCTTTTGCCTGAGCCATGTGTTTATATTCTCTGTATGAGGTTTCTACTGTGTAATTTATATCATATTCTTTTAAGCTTAAGTTGCTTTTTATAGCTTCAATTTCACTAAAATTTGATAAGTTGTTAATGGTTGCTAGTAGTCTGTCTTTACTTTCTTCTAAATATTCAATAAGTTTTTTTCTTTCTTCTGTTTTTTCTTCTTCTAGTAATAATTTACTTACAGTCATTATTCCATTTAAAGGAGTTCTTATTTCATGACTAAAATTAGATAATATATTGGTTTTAAGACTATTCAGTTCTTGTTCTTTTAGATGAGATTCTTTAATAGCAATTTCTGCTAATTTTTGTTCTGTAATATCATGAAAACTAAGAAGAACAGAGTTTGGTTTTTTACTCTGATCAAGAATGGGGGTATATTTTGCTTCAAGCCATTGTAAGTCTCCTTTATGTGTGATACGCTCAATTTCCTTTTTTACAATGTTTCCTTTTAATGCTTCATTAAATTCATGTGCGAAAGAATTTTTAAAATTAAGAGGAGTGACGTCTATAAAACGACAAGCTATTTTGGAGGGATCTACATTAAAATCTCGTTTTATGATTTCTATAGATTTTTCATCGGTCATTAAAATTTTGCCTTTGGTATCTAATAAAATCATATATGCAAATCCATTATTTACCATTGCTTGTAATCGATTTTTGTTTTCGGCTATGGTTTTTTCATTTTTCTTTTTTTGATTTACATCTATAAGATTACCAATCATTCTGGTGACCTCTCCTTTAGAGTTTTTTCTTTTAAATCCATATATTTCATAATGCCGATACCCTTCGTTAGGATGTTTGACACGGTAGTAATTGTAATAATAGTTGCCTTTTTCTTTAAAATTAGTGAATCTTCTTTTTAGCATTTTTTCTTTATCATCAGGGTGTATCATCTTGATGAACTCTTCTTCAGGAACAAAATCTTGATCGAGAGGTAATCCCAGCATTTTTTTAAAATCAGAGCTGTAAAATACTTCTTTCTTTTTTACATGATAATCAAATAGACCTGATTGTATTCCTTTTAGAGCTAGGTGCTTAGTTTCTTCACTGTATTTAAGTTTTTTAATATAGTTGTGTCGATCTGTTACATCTGTAATAGTGCCATTAACTTGAATAACTTCATTTTTATAGATAATTGGTTTTCCTATAATCTTCACCCATTTTTTATTTCCTTTATTTGTAATGATTTTTTCTTTACATTCATATGTTTTCTTATCACTAATAATCTTTTTAAGATAATTTTCTACTCTTGTTTTGGATTCTTTTGGGTAGAAATTAGGATCGTTAGCTAAAGCAGCATTCGTGTCTGATTCTTTTATTTTGTAACAACCCTTTGACCAATATATCTCATTACTTTTAGGATTAAAATGCCAAGCGCCTGTTTTTGTTAATTTTGAAATAGTAAGTAACGCATTATGTTCTTTATGTTCTTCTGTAGTATCTATTCCTGTGGCATAAATTAATTCATTATGTATAGTGAAATCGAATTTAAGGGATATAATACCTTCTTTTGCCACAGGAAAACTAAAAGATTCACTTTTTTTATTGTCTTCATTAGATAAACTGGAAACTAATTGTTTAAAAACTTTTGCATCTTCGTCTAATATAAAATCGGTAATATATTTTCCTTTGATTTCCTTTTTACAAAAAGGGAATAGTATTGAACACCTGTTATTGCAAGAGATTATTGTTCCGTCTTTTTTTAAAATAAAAAGAAAAAGAAATGTTTTTTCAGATAATATTTTAAATTCTTCTAATGTGAAAGGCATAAGTACAAGTTAATTCTACTTAAAGTTACAAAATGATTTGTGATTTGTGACTAAGTCTTAGAATCAAAATATAGAAATTATTTTTATTATGATTTCGATTTTAACAGAAGAGGACCTTAGATTGGGTTTAAAATATGTTTTTTATACTTAATTATTACTTGATATATAGACAAAAAAAATCTCGTAAATTTAATGTTTACGAGATTTTTTAGAATCCTCAGCGGAGAAAGAGGGATTCGAACCCCCGGAGGTGTGACCCTCAACAGTTTTCAAGACTGCCGCATTCGACCACTCTGCCATTTCTCCAGTGTTTAGTCTCATCAAGTATTCCTTGAATGCGGGTGCAAATATAAAACCTTTTTTAAATTTAAAAAGAAAAAAGATAAATATTTTTTAGAATTTTTTTAAAAGAAGAAAAGAGCTTTAAAAGATATGCGATGAAATGATTATATTGTGCGCTATTAATTAAAGAATTACATGAAAAATATTTTAGTTTTAGTTACTTCATTTGTAGTATGTTGTTGTGGAACTTCTCAGCATCCTACAACAAATCCATCAAAAACAGATTCAATGTCTGACACGAATACAGAGTCAGTTGTGATTACCTATGCAGAAAGTATTACTGCAAAAGAATTGAAAGATTATTTATATGTATTCGCAGGAGATGATTTTGAAGGGCGTGATACAGGAGAGGCTGGGCAAAAAAAAGCTGCAGAATATTTAAAAGCTCAATATAAAAAAATGAAGATACCATCTCCTTTTGGAGGAGATGATTATTATCAAGAAATACCAGAAAGTTATTTTAGAGGAGGTATTAAATCTTCAGAAAACGTTTTGGCTTTTATTGAAGGAACCGAAAAACCAAATGAAATAGTAGTGCTGTCTGCGCATTATGATCATGTAGGAGTGGATGAAAAAGGTAACGTCTATAATGGTGCTGACGATGATGGTTCAGGTACTGTAAGTCTGTTAGAAATTGCTAGTGCTTTTAATCAGGCTAAAAAAGATGGGTTCGGTCCTAAGCGATCTATTTTGTTTTTACATGTTACTGGTGAAGAAAAAGGTTTGTATGGCTCTAAGTTTTATACAGAGAACCCTGTTTTTCCTTTAGAGAATACGGTTACTGATCTTAATATTGATATGATAGGTCGGATTGATAAAAAACATGAGGATGAAGATAAAAGAAATTATGTGTACTTAATTGGTAGTGATAGGTTGAGTTCGCAATTGCATAATATTAGTGAAGCTGCTAATAAAAAATATACACAACTGGATTTAGATTATACGTATAACGAGAAAAATGATCCTAATAGGTTTTATTTCAGAAGTGATCATTATAATTTTGCAAAACATAATATTCCTATAATTTTTTATTTTAACGGAGTGCATGAGGATTATCATAAGCCTACAGATACTCCTGATAAGATTGTTTATGACCTAATGGCGAAACGGGCGCAATTAGTTTTTCATACAGCTTGGGAGGTGGCTAATAGAACAGAAAGAATAAAGGTTGATATGGTTAAAGAAGGAGAATAGTTTTATTTTTATGTTTTAAATATATAAGAGCCCTTTAATTTAAGGGCTTTTTTTATTAGTCTACTACAGAAGAATATTTAACTATTTTTATAATCGAATCACAACGCTTCAGATGAATCTTTTAATGCTAAAATAAAAGCATTTAGAGCCCAGTTTAGAGTTGTAAGAAACGTAGATTTCTTCTTATTTAGGCTATCACTATTTTTTACTTAAATGCTAAATCCCACAACTTTTGGACTTGATCCTTGATCCCTTGATCCACGATTATCTTGAAAAATAATCTGATAAAAGAAAAAAGGATTACAAGATAATTTGTAATCCTTTTATTTTGGGTGGAAGACGGGATTCGAACCCGCGACCCTTGGTACCACAAACCAATGCTCTAACCAACTGAGCTACAACCACCATTTAATTTCGGGTGCAAAGATAAAACTTTTCTTAATACAAACAAGGTTTTTTTAAATTAAATTAAATTAAAAATGGAATCTACTGCAACATAGCGTTCTACAGTAAAGCCTTCTGCATACTGTACACCTATTATTCTGCCAAGATCTGCTGCTCGGTACTTAACACTATCTAAAAAGTTTTTACTGGATATAGGGGTAATAGGTTCTTTGCTTTCTGCATCATAAAACTGAGAAGTATATGCTTTTACGCTTTCTATTTTTTTATCGATATGATTGCTTATGTCTACTACAAAGTCTGGCTCAATGTTTTTCCATTGAATGTAGTGGTATACATTTTTTGGTCTCCAGGGCTCTTGTATTATACCATCTATAGAGGTTTCTATTTTTTGTAAACCAGATAAAAAACAGGAATCACTAGCTAATTTACTTCCTTTTCCATGATCAATATGTCTATCTGTGATAGCGTTGCATAAAACTATTTCGGGTCTGTATTTTCTTAATATTTTTATGATTTCTAATTGATGATTTTTATCATTAATAAAAAAACCATCCTCAAAACCAAGATTTTCACGAGTAGAAACTCCCAGAATTTTTGAAGCGCTTTTTGCTTCTTCATCTCTTATTTCTGGGGTGCCTCTTGTGCCTAACTCTCCTCTGGTTAGATCTAATATCCCTACTTTTTTACCATTTTCTATTTCTTTGGCTATAGTTCCTGAACAGCTTAACTCTACATCATCAGGGTGGGCCCCTATAGCTAAAATGTCTAATTTCATTTATTTAGATTTATTATGTTTTAGTTTTATGTATTTTATCTAGTACTTTTTGATGAATACTAATAAGTTGAAAATAGTGTTGCTTATGTAATTAATTCTGCGGTTTTTGTTTTTTCTATTGCTTGTTGAATATCATGCATTAAATCTTCTTTTTCTTCAATACCAACACTAAGTCTAAGTAACCCATCTTTTATCCCTTGTAAATCACGTTCTTCTTTTGTTAATAATGAATGTGATGTAAGTGTAGGGGATAAGATGGTGCTTTCTACTCCAGCAAGACTCATGGAGCTTTTAATTAGTTTTAGTTCTTTTTGAAAATTACTTGCATTTAATCCCTCTTTCAATTCAAAAGATAACATGCCTCCAAAACCTTTCATTTGTTTTTTTGCAATCTCATAATCGGGATGAGATTTTAGTCCTGGGTAATATACTGCAGCAATATCTTCATGTTTCTCTAACCATTTTGCAAGTTTAATAGCATTTTTATTTTGCTGTTTTACTCGAATACCCAAAGTTTTTATGCTTCTCTCTAACATCCATACTGTAAAATCACTTAAACTTCCACCAAAATTTTTAGCTGCTTGAAAAATTTGATTTATATTTTGTTCAGTAGAAATTACAGCTCCTGCTAAAATATCGCTGTGTCCACCAAGGTATTTTGTAGCAGAATGTAGCACAATGTCTATTCCTAATACGATTGGATTTTGGTTTACAGGAGAAGCAAAAGTATTGTCTATCATGGTTGTAATCCCCTTTTTCTTTGCTAATTCTCCTATTGCTTTGATGTCTGTAATAGTAAGTAAGGGATTAGAAGGAGTTTCTATATAAATAACCTTGGTGTTAGATTGTATTTTTTGTTCGAACCCCTCTACCGATTGGGAGTTTACATACGAAAATTCAATACCATGTTTTATAAATTCTTCGTTTACCAGGTTAGCAGTACCACCATATATAGTTCGTTGTAAAACAATATGATCTCCTTTTTGTAAAAAAGCAAATAAAGTAGTACTTATTGCAGCCATACCACTTCCAAAAATCAAAGAAGACTCTCCTTTTTCTAACAGT
Organism: uncultured Flavobacteriaceae bacterium; assembly: GCA_964353005.1. GTDB lineage: Bacteria > Bacteroidota > Bacteroidia > Flavobacteriales > Flavobacteriaceae > Aquimarina. Next base: position 27,750 of record CAYGUC010000028.1, read on the forward strand.
GCTATTTTTTTACATAGCGCTTCCTGATTTGGAGTGTTAAAGTATCTTGGGTATCTTTTTACGTCTACATTTTCAAATGCGTACGAGGTTGATAGGTATATGGGGGATATCGCACCTTTAAATTGCTCGTCTTTAATCTCTCCTAGGTGGGTGCAAATGGTATTAAACCCTATGTTTTTTGTGTCCATATCTAAGGTGTTAATCTTTAATTTCTACATCTAAATTAATATATTCATAAGATATCAGATAAGATTTAACAGATTAAATGTTTTATGTAGTTTTTTTTGGTTTTAATAGACAGTCTTTTAGGTCATTTTTACTTTAGAGATGTTTCTCATGATTGTTTGAAAAAATTGCTGTGTATCATAAGGTTTGATTATAACATCATTCATGCCAACAGATAAAGCTTGATTTCGTATTTCTCCTTCTTCTACTGCAGTCAGGGCTATTACAGGGATATTTGTATTGAATGTTCGTATAACTTTTGTTGCTTCCAGGCCATTCATTTCTGGCATGTTAATATCCATTAATACTAAATCAAAATTCTCGCTTTTTATCATTTCAATGGCGTCCATGCCATTATTAGCAATACTACAGGTGTATCCTTTTTTCTTTAAGATATTTTGGGTCACAATTTGATTTATTTTATTGTCATCAACAATAAGTACATTAAAATTGCTCGTTCCAATACTTATGTTTTCTCCTGTCTTCAAAGAGATTTCTTGTTCTTTAATAGCCTTTTCATAAAAAAGATCAAAATAAAACTCAGATCCTTTTTTTTCATTGCTTATGATATGGATTTCACTATCATGAAGGTGGATAAGTTTTTTTACAATGGCAAGCCCAAGTCCTGTCCCTTCATATTCTTGATTTTCATTTTTTACTTGAGCAAAGTTATCAAAAATTGTTTTCTGTTTGTTTTTCGGGATTCCAATACCGTCATCTTTTACGACAAACCGAAGTATATAACTATGGTCTTTAATATCTATGCATTTTACTGTAATCCAAATGTTTCCATTTTTTGTAAACTTAAGTGCGTTACCAATTAGATTTATTAATATCTGCGAAAGTCTTACAGAGTCACCAATTAAGGTCGTATTTATCTTTTTATCAATATCAATGTGTACATTGTTATTATTGCTCTTTTGTTTAGTATGTAGTGAGTTAACAATTCCTTCTATTAAGGTTTTAATATCAAAAGAAACTTTTTCTAATTTTACTTCATTAGTTTCTATTTTACTTAATTGTAATACGTCATTTATTAATGCTAATAGATAGTCGCCAGAAAATTTTAAAGATTCGAGATATTCATTCTTTTTCTTTTTGTCAGGATTTTCCATTAGTAAAGAGGTAAGACCAATTACACCGTATAATGGAGTTCTAAGTTCGTGACTTACCGTAGAAATAAACTGAGATTTCAATGTTGAAACTTGTTCTGCTGTTTCTTTGGCGCTTATTAATTGTTTGTTCTTATCTATTAGATCATTATTAAGTCTTTTCTTTTGTAGATTATTTTTGTAAGAACTTATAAGAAAAGCTAAAGAGATAAGAATTAAAATGACACCTAAGATAATACTCATTCTCCATTTTAGTAACTCGGATTCACTTTCTTTTTTTTCTGACTCTGCTTTTTTTGCTCTTTTTTCTAGAACATCAACCTCATATTTAATATTTTCTCGTCTTAACTCTTTTAGTTTTTTATAATCTTTTGCTTTTAAAATATTTTGGAACTGTTTTTTCTGAAAATCAAATGCTTTTTTAAAATCATCTTGCTTGCTGTAAAGCTCAGCTTTTGTTTCGTATGCAGATGCTAACTCTTCGAAATAGGTAGAAATTAACTCATCGTTGTTTTCTTTGTTTTTGGTTTCTCCAACAGCATACGATATTGTCTTGTTGGTGTACTCTTCTGCTTTTTCAAATTTCCGTACGCTTAGATAATATTTTCCTAAAAGACTATTTAATTTTGTTTTAACAAGATTGTTAGATTGTTTATCAATAAGTCTTCTTGCTGGCGCAAGAAATTCATACGAGCTATCAAAGTCATTTCTAGAAATGTAATACTCTCCAAGATTTAATAATGGGCGAATCATTCTGGAAGTGTCTTTAAGTTCTAAAGCATACTCGTAAGATTTTTTGTAGCAGTCAACTCCTTTCTTTCGGGTCAAATTATTTTTAGTATATACTCTGGCAAGATTATTATAAAGATCGGTTTCTAATATTTTACTTTTTGAGCTTTGTGCATAAACTAACGCTCTTCTGTAGTTACTTCGGGCTTTTTTATCATCTTCACTAATTTCATAGTTTTTAGCGATAATATTATAAATATACCCAAGACTTTTGTCATCATTGTTATATTGCGCATTTTGAAGTGCAGCTTTTGCTATTTCTAAAGATTGCTCATACTTGTATTCTTCTTGTAATTTTTCAGCTCTTTCAATATATCCTTGAATGCTGTCAGAAATTAAAGAAGTTTGAGATTGTACAGTTAGAGTAAAACCTATTAAAAATAAGATGATTATATGTTGAATAAAGTTTTTCAACGGCCAATAATTCTTAGTTATTTATAAGGACGAAAATACAAAAATAGATCGAAGATAGTGCAATTCACCGTAAAAAAAGTGCAATTTATCCGTAATTCTTGTAGGTTTTTGATTTTTTTTGTAGGAATAATGTTCAAATTATAAGAAATGCTTAATGATTAGAAAAAACTATTCAAATATAAATAATTAAAATTACGTAGTTATAATTGTTCTTTAAGTAGATGTATATTTGCGCTGTAAAAAAAATAATTAGTAATAAATTAAAAAACAAAAACATGGCATTTGTAGGTAAAAAATTTCCAAATCTTGACGTTGATGCAATGAACGACATGGGAGATACTTTTAAGCTTAATATTTTAGAAGAGGCTAAAAGTAAAAATAAAAAAGTACTATTATTTTGGTATCCAAAGGATTTTACATTTGTTTGCCCAACTGAACTGCACGCTTTTCAAAATGCATTAAGTGAGTTTGAAAAAAGAAATACAATCGTGATAGGAGCTTCTTGTGATACACCAGAGGTTCATTTTGCATGGTTAAACACTTCTAAAGATAATGGAGGTATAGAAGGAGTAACGTATCCAATTCTTGCAGATTCTAACCGAAACCTTTCGAGTACACTAGGGATTCTTGATATAACTAATGAAGTATATAATGAAGAAACTGGTGTAGTAACTGTCGAAGGAGATAACGTAACTTATAGAGCTACTTATTTAATAGATGAAGAAGGAACTGTTTTTCATGAAGGAATTAACCATATGCCTGTAGGTAGAAATGTAGCAGAATTTTTGAGATTGATTGATGCATATACGCATGTTCAAAAAAATGGAGAAGTATGTCCTGCTAATTGGGAAGAAGGAAAAGATGCAATGAATGCAAATAGAGATGGAGTTGCTTCGTATTTAGCAGCAAACTAATAAATAAATAAATCAAATTTTCTCTGGATAAATTTATCCAGAGAAAATTTGTCTAATATTTCTTAACTTTAATTTTATGGTACAAGAATTATCGGCAGACAACCTTTCTGAAGTTGTTAATGAAAACGATACAGTAATAGTACAATATTCTGCCACTTGGTGTGGTAATTGTAGAATAATGAAGCCAAAATTTAAAAAATTGGCAGGCGAGAACAATAATCTTACTTTTGTTATTGTAGATGCTGAAAAATATCCAGAGTCTAGAAAAATGGCTACCGTGGATAACTTACCTACATTTGCAACATTTAAAAATGGAGCTTTTGTTAATCAAATTCAAACAAATAAATTTGACATTCTTAAAGAACTAGTAGATGAAGTTACCAGTAATTAAGCATTTAACAAACTTTATCGAAGAAAATGATGAGGATTTTGTAGTGGAAACCATTGAAACGCTAGAGGCTTTAACAGAAGTTCCATCCTTAAAAGATGAAGAATTAGATGTTATAGGAGAATTAATATCTAACATGTATGGAGCGCTAGAAGTGGATAAGTTGATAAAGGATGGGGTGCCAAAAAAAGAGGCGTTAAATAGTTTTATGAAAAGGGTTTTAGGCTCAATAGATAATTAATTTATTTTTAGAACGTTTAAATTTTATAAAATCTTAATATTTTATAAAATAAGACAATAGTACAATAAAATCTCACTAATTTTAATTCACAAAAAAACAATCATTTATTATGGCTTCAATAACAATTAAAGGAAATACTATTCATACCAACGGTACTTTGCCGGAAGTTGGTCAAAATGCACCAGATTTTGAATTAATTAACACAGATTTATCTACAGCTAAATTATCAGATTATAAAGGAACAAGAGTTGTTTTGAATATTTTCCCATCAGTAGATACAGGCATTTGTGCAGCATCTGTAAGAGCATTCAATAAAGAAGCTAGTAATTTATCTAATACCAAAGTTTTGTGTATTTCAAAGGATTTACCATTTGCACAAGATCGTTTTTGTGGTGCAGAAGGATTAGAGAATGTAATAAATCATTCTGATTTTAGAACAGGGGATTTTGGTAAAAATTATGGATTAGAAATTATAGATGGCCCTTTACAAGGATTACACTCCAGAGCAGTTGTTGTTCTTGATGAAAAAGGAAAAGTAATTTATACAGAACAAGTTCCAGAAATAGTACAAGAACCAAATTATTCTGCTGTATTAGATATATTGTCTTAAAACCGAATGAGTAAAGTTTCAGAATTTGTTATCGGTAGATTAAAAGGTGGCGGTTATGCACTTAAAGGGGCTTTATTATTATTAAAAACAGAGCCTAGTATACAAGTGCAGTTTGGAATTGCTATATTGATTACTATTCTTGGTTTTTATTTTAATATCTCTTCAGTAGAGTGGATTGCACAGTTGTTTGCCATTGGTTTGGTAATGAGTATAGAAGGAGTGAATACCGCAATTGAAGCAATAGCCGATTTTATTCACCCTGATTTTCATAATAAAATAGGTTTTATAAAAGATATCGCTGCAGGAGCTGTTTTTATAGCAGCTATTACAGCTGTAGCTATAGGTTTGTTGATTTATATACCATATTTCATTTAGAAAATTTTTTAGGCATTTTTACGTTCCAATATAGATATTCGTATTTTTGCGATAAGATACCCAAAAAATGGCCAAGAAAAAGGTAAGTACAAAAAAGAAAACATCAACAAAAACTGCAATACCATTGAAAGAAAAATTAAGACTATCAAGACAACAAAAAGTTGTTCTTGGTAGTTTTTTGTTCTTTCTGGGAATAGGATTATTTTTCGCTTTTATATCTTTTTTCTTTAATTGGAAAATTGATCAAAGTGAAGTATCTCAGTTTTATAATAGAACATCATCTCCAAAAAATTGGTTGAGCAAATTTGGAGCAGGAGTAAGTCATTTCTTCATATTTAAAGGTTTTGGTATTTCTGCACTAACTATTCCTGTGTTGACTTCTTTAACAGGAATATACTTGTTTTTTGATCTTAGTAGAAAACGATTACTTGGATTTTGGTTTTGGGGAATTTTGGTAATGTTATGGGTCTCTATAGTATTAGGTTTTGTAGAAAAAGATGGTGGATTATTGGCAGGTATTATTGGATATGAAATCAATGATTTTTTAAGAGATTATATCGGTTTTATAGGAACAGTTTTGGTGCTTGCATTTTTTGCAATAGTGTATATTGTAGTACGATTAAGATACACTCCAGAAAAACTTTATGATTCTTTAAAGGCCACCCAAAAAGATATTGTAAAAGATTACGAAACAACCTTGCAGCCAGAGGAGGACTTAAAAAATTCGGTTTCAGACCAACAAAATTCAAAATCGGGTATCAAAGGCAGAATAGATGCTATTATAACAAAATCGAATAGTCACCATAAAAAAGATGAAAAATTAATAGACCCTAAGCAGGATGCCAATACAGGAGAAATCACTTTAAGTCCTACTATTAATGATGTGTCTGATAAACCAGATAGCAAAGATGCTGAAACTTCAGAAAAAATTATTATAAAATCCGAAGCAAATCCCGAAGATATTGCAATGGAGGTAGAGACAACGATAGAGGAGGAAGAAGTAGAAAATTTAAGCGCTAAATTAGTAAAGGATTTTGGAGAGTTCGATCCAAAATTAGAACTAGGAAATTATAAATTTCCAGCTATAAGTCTTTTAAAGGATTATTCAGCAAATAAAGGAGGCATTACAATTGATCAGGGAGAATTAGAAGAAAATAAAAATCGTATAGTTGAGACTCTTAAGAATTATAAGATTGAAATAGCACAAATTAAAGCAACTGTAGGGCCTACAGTAACATTATATGAAATCGTACCCGAAGCAGGAATTCGAATTTCTAAAATAAAAAATCTAGAAGATGATATAGCATTGTCACTAGCAGCTTTGGGGATTAGAATTATCGCACCCATTCCAGGAAAAGGAACTATTGGTATAGAAGTACCTAATAAAAATGCAACCATTGTATCTATGAGATCTGCAATTGCATCTTCTAAATTTCAAAATGCAGAAATGGCATTACCACTATCTTTAGGTAAAACTATTTCTAACGAAACTTTTGTAGTAGATTTAGCTAAAATGCCTCATCTTCTCATGGCTGGTGCTACAGGGCAAGGTAAATCTGTTGGACTTAATGCAATATTAACGTCGTTATTATATAAAAAACATCCTGCAGAGGTTAAGTTTGTCTTGGTAGATCCAAAAAAAGTAGAACTTACCTTGTTTAATAAAATCGAACGCCACTATTTAGCAAAATTACCCGATACAGAAGAAGCTATAATAACGGATAATAATAAGGTAATTAATACGCTAAATTCATTGTGTATAGAAATGGATACTCGTTATGATTTGTTAAAACTAGCAATGGTTAGAAACATAAAGGAGTATAATGAGAAATTTAAGGCACGAAAATTAAATCCAGAGAATGGACATAGATTTTTGCCTTATATAGTTCTTGTTGTAGATGAGTTTGCAGACCTTATCATGACAGCAGGTAAAGAGGTAGAAACTCCAATAGCAAGGTTAGCACAATTAGCAAGAGCTATAGGTATACATTTAATTATAGCTACTCAGCGACCATCGGTAAATGTAATAACAGGTATGATTAAAGCTAATTTCCCTGCCAGAATTGCATTTAGAGTAACTTCAAAGATAGATTCACGTACTATTTTAGATACTGGTGGAGCAGATCAACTTATTGGTAGAGGAGATATGTTGTTTACACAAGGAAATGATATTGTAAGGATACAATGCGCATTTGTAGATACTCCAGAAGTAGAGCGAATAACAGAATATATAGGTAGCCAAAAAGGATATGCAGATGCACATCTTTTGCCAGAGTATGAAGGAGAAGAAAGTGGCACAAGTCTTGATATAGATAAAAAAGATAGAGATAAACTCTTTGCAGAAGCAGCAGAAGTAATTGTAACAGCGCAACAAGGATCAGCGTCTTTATTACAAAGAAAATTAAAATTGGGATATAATCGGGCAGGTAGATTAATAGACCAGTTAGAAGCAGCAGGGGTTGTAGGTCCTTTTGAAGGAAGTAAAGCTAGGCAAGTTTTAATAACTGATTTAACATCGCTTAAACAGTTTTTGGATAATGAATTATAACTATGTATATAAATTAATTAGGTAAAGAAGAAAAATAAAAATGATAAAGAAAATAACACTTTTACTATTTGTATTTGGTATAACTGCAATGCAGGCTCAGAGCGCCAAAGGTTTGTTAGATGAAGTTTCTAAAAAAGTCAAAAGTTATAATAATATTGTAATAAATTTTAAATATTCGCTTAATAATCCAGCAGAAAATGTGGATCAAGAAACCAGAGGAGAAGTAACTCTTCAAGGAAATAGATATCTACTTAATTTAATGGGTACAGAGCAAATGTATGATGGTAAAAAATTACATGTCATTATTCCTGAAGACGAAGAGATTAATATTTCTACTTTAAATGAAGAAGACGGGGCAAGTGTAACTCCTTCAAAAATGTTAACTTTTTATGAAGATGGATATACCTATAAAATGGATATAGAACAAAATGTACAAGGAAGAAAAATTCAATATGTAAAATTAATACCAATAGACTCTAAAAGTGATTTACGAGAAATATTGTTAGGTATAGATAAGCAAACAAAGCATATATACAAAATGATTCAAAAACAAAATAATGGCACGAATGTAACCATTACTGTAAATAGTTTTAAAACAGATCAACCACTTTCTAAAACTTTATTTGTATTTGATGAATCAAAATATAGTAGTTATTATATAAATAGATTAGATTAGAGCACAAAACTTTATAAAATTTAAAAACTAAAGAACGTGTGTGTTTTTTTGCACATGCTCTTTAGTTTTTAAATTTATTTATACTTTTGATTATTAGAAAATACGAAACGTGTGAAAATCCTTGATAGATATATTTTAACCACCTTTGTAAAGACGTTTTTTCCGCTCTTTATTATTATTATGTTTATTCTGTTATTGCAGACAATTTGGTTGTTTATATCAGAGTTAGCAGGAAAAGATCTTGATTTTTCTGTAATTATAAAGTTTTTGACATTTGCAACACCCAGATTAATACCAATGGTTTTGCCGCTTACTATTTTGTTAACATCCATCATGATTTTTGGGAATTTTGCAGAGAATTACGAATTTGCTGCAATGAAATCTTCGGGGATATCCCTACAAAGAGCTATGCGCACATTATCTGTCTTTATCTTTTTTGTTGGTATTGGTGCATTTTTATTTTCAAATACAGTAATTCCATCCTCAGAAAAAAGATTTATAAACCTTCGAAAAAATATAGTAAAAGTAAAACCCGCAATGGTTATTACTCCCAATCAGTTTAATGATCTTGGAGATATAAATATAAAGGTTGCAGAAAAATATGGAGATAATGATGAATTTCTGCGAGATATCATTATTCACAAAAAAGGAATAAGACCAGGCAACTCTACAGTTATAAAAGCTATGGATGGAGAATTAAAAGGAAATATTGATTCTGATTTAGTTACTCTTATACTTAATGATGGTAATTATTATGATGAAATTCACCAAAATTCTTACCAAAAAAGAAAAAAATTACCTTTTGCTAAGACACAGTTTAAGCAATATGTTCTTAATATAGATTTGTCATCTTTGGATAATGTAGATATGGATGCGCAACAATATAGTAAAGGGTTTAATATGCTTAATGTTAGAGAATTAAAATATGAAATAGACTCTTTGTCTTTACAGGTAAATACAGATCTAAAGAATATGCAGTTAGAGATAGACAGAAGAATAGGGTTTGAAGGGATAAATAGAAATATTAAAATAGATACTATTCAAAAAGTAGCTAACGATACATTAGTAGTAGAAAATTATTTTAATACAGCTAAAAAGATACAAATTTATCAGATTGCATCCTCTAATGTAGATGCTGTTTTAAGAAAATTTGAGACAACCAAAAGTAATCAGGAATTCAAGAAAAGAGCTCTAAACAAGTACGAAATGTCTTTACATGACAAATATGCTTTAGGAGTTTCTTGTATATTATTATTCTTTGTAGGGGCTCCTTTGGGAGCTATAATTCGTAAAGGAGGATTAGGATTACCAATAGTAATTGGAGTAGTGTTGTTTTTAACCTATCATTTCATTGGTATTTTTGCGAAAAACAGTGCAGAAGAAGGAGGAATACCTCCATTTGTTGGTTCTTGGCTTTCTACATTTGTAATATTTCCTTTAAGTATCTTTTTAACTCACAGAGCAACTACAGATCAAGGAATCTTTAATATGGACGTAATTGTACAGCCAATAAAGAAAATCTTTGTAAAACGATCTTCTAAATCTAAAAAATAGATTTCTTTTTAAATATCTTTGCAAGCAATAATATCAATAACAATACTTATGTCGCAAATTACCGAAACCAAAAATAAAATTAAGTTGAATACCATTCAAGAAGCTATTGAAGATATTCGGCAAGGAAAGGTGATTATTGTAGTAGATGATGAAGATCGTGAAAATGAAGGAGATTTTATTGCAGCTGCAGAAAAAGTTACTCCAGAAATGATCAACTTTATGGCAACACATGGTCGTGGCTTAATATGCGCTCCTCTTACTAGCGATCGTTGCGAAGATCTAGAGTTGAATATGATGGTTCAAAATAATACGGTTTTGCATGAAACTCAATTTACCGTATCTGTGGATTTAATAGGTCATGGTTGTACCACAGGGATTTCTGTTCATGATAGATCTAAAACTATTAATGCATTGGTTCAGGATAGTACAAAACCTAATGATTTAGGAAGACCGGGACATATTTTTCCGCTTAAAGCAAAAAATGGTGGAGTATTAAGACGTACAGGACATACAGAAGCAGCTGTAGATTTGGCAAGACTTGCGGGATTAAAACCAGCTGGTATTTTAGTTGAGATATTAAATGAAGATGGTACAATGGCACGTTTACCACAGTTGGTAGAGGTAGCAAAGAAATTTGATCTTAAGCTAATATCGATAGAAGATTTGGTAGCATATCGTATGCAACACGATTCTTTAATTGAAAAAAAGGAAGATTTTGACATTGTTACCCGTTTTGGGAATTATAGACTTAGAGCATACAAGCAAACTACTAATAATCAAATTCATATAGCTTTAACACAAGGCACTTGGAAAGAAAATGAACCAGTCCTAACCAGAATAAACTCCACACTGTTTAATAATGATATTTTGGGAACTCTAACAAATAATGCAGATAAACGCTTAGATGCAATGTTTAAACGTATTAATACAGAAGGAAAAGGTGCGATAATCTTTATTAATCAGGAAAGCCAATCTCTTAATCTTTTAGGACGTTTAAGTGCTTTAAAAGAAAACCAAAACGGAAAAGAAGTAATGAAAGCTCCAAATATAGTTATGGATACTAAAGATTTTGGTATTGGTGCTCAGATATTACACGATATAAACATCCATAAACTAAGACTCGTATCTAATAGCGTACAACAAAAACGCGTGGGTATGATAGGATATGGATTAGAAATAGTAGAATATGTAGAATATTAATCTAAATAATTCCTCGAAGGCTCTGCCTCGGGGTTTCCGATTCACCTCTCCTTGGGAGAGGTCAGAACTGCCATTTTCGGCAGTTCTGGGTGAGGTAAAATACAAAATTTCGGTTTTTGGTCCCAAGACCAAAATGAAACTGGCGAAATACCTCTATGGCTCTGCCTCGAGGATAGTCGGTTTCAAGAAATTTTTTATTCTACATATTCTACTATCTTATTATTATAAGATACTTTTTATAGCATTTACCATTTTTGCAGCTCTCTCTTTTAATTGCTCTTCAGTCCAGCTTACTTTAATCAGACAGGATATAGTGCGCCCCATCCATAGATCACTAGCATCAAAAGACGTTTTATTTTTTTGTAATCCCACTTGTATTTCCTGAGACAGTTTTCCTAAAGATTTTTGTTCCAAAAGATGTTCCCATTTTTTATAGTAATGCCAATTGTTATCAAACCAATAAAAGCAAGCGTCTACCCCATGTTCTCCTAGAGCCTTATGCGCTTTTCTAGCTAGGTTTTCATCGGGTAAGAATATGTTTAAAAAAGCATAGCTTTCTACTCCTGTTTCTGGTACTCTTCTATAAGTAACTTCAGGAATTGATTGTAATGCATTTTTAAGAAAAGTGTAGTTTTTTTCTTGAATAGCAACGATAGTATCTAGTTTTCTTAGTTGTGCGATCCCTACAGCAGCATTTAATTCAGATATTCTGTAATTATACCCCAAAAATGGATGTGTTTCTGCACCACGATCACTACCTATATGATCGTGACCATGATCTTGATATTGGTGTGCTCGTTCTGCATATTTTTCAGAATTAGTTATTATCCCTCCTCCTTCACCACAGGTAACTGTTTTAACATAGTCAAAAGAAAAACAACCTAGATCTCCATAGCTACCTAAAGGTTTGCTATCATAAATAGCACCTATAGCCTGGCAAGCATCTTCTAATAAAATAAGGTTGTATGTGTCGCAAATAGATTTTAAAGCTTTAAGGTCTGCCATAGATCCGCACATGTGTACAGGCATAATAGCTTTAGTTTTTGGGGATATAGCCTTTTTTACTGCTTCAGGGTCTAAAGTAAGAGTATCATCAATGTCACATAAAACAGGGATAGCACCAACAGATAAAATAGCTTCAAAACTGGCAACAAATGTAAATGTTGGCATGATTACTTCATCTCCAGCCCCAATCCCTGCGCAAGATAAAGCAACAGTTAAAGCAGCGGTTCCGCTAGAAACTACCTGTGCATACTTGGTTTGCATTCTGCTAGCAAGATCTTTCTCTAATTCTAATGCTTTATGATGACCATTTCTCATAGGGTCAAATCCATATCGCATTAAGACTCCATTATCCAAAACATCTTGAACTTCTTTTTTTTCTTCTTCACCAAATAACTCAAATCCTGGCATATCTATAGTGTTAAATTGAAAATCATTTTTGGCAAAAATACCGAAAAGACTTTTGATATAGTGGCGTATGTTTTAGAATTTTTTAAGTACTAAAATATTGTAATAAATAAAATTAAAAAGTGATGATAGTGTCATCGATAGAGCGTCTTACTTTTTTTAATTCAGAAAACATATCATCTTCAGCTCTATATCCAACAGGTAAAACTAATACAGAGGTTAAATTATGATTATTAAGGTTTAGAATTTCATCATATTTTTCGGGTATGAAACCTTCCATAGGGCAGGCATCTATTTCTTCAATAGCGCATATAGTTAGGATGTTTCCCATCGCTAAATACGCTTGTTTCGTTGCCCAATTATAAATTTCTTCTGTAGATTTATTTTTAAAAGAAGATACCAATTGTTCTTTAAAAGGGTTTAATATTTCATCAGGGGTATTTCGGGTTGCTTTTACATTATTAAAATACTCATTTATGTACTGTTCTCCAATATTTTTTTCTATACAAAAAACTAATAAATGAGAGGCATCAGCAACTTGTTGTTGATTCCAGGAATGTGTTGTAAGTTCCTTTTGTAATGTTTTATCTTTTATGATCGCCAATTTTAACGGTTGTAATCCATATGAAGTAGCAGTTAAGTTAAATGCCTCTGTAATAGTATTTATTTTTTCTTGAGGAAGAATTTTTTTAGTATCAAATTTTTTGGTGGCATAACGCCAGCGTAAACTCTTTATAATATCCATCTAATTTTTTTTAAAGTATAATGCAAAGATAATAGGATAACATTTACCTTTGTTAGATAAAAAGATAAGAAAAAACTATATCGTTATTGTATGAATACTATAGAAGAGTTAATTAAAAAATCTGAAACAAGAATATTTAAAGCTGTTTTTCCAAATACAACCAATCATTATGATACGTTGTTTGGAGGTACTGCTTTACAGCTTATGGATGAAGTTTCTTTTATATGTGCAACGAGATTTAGTAGAAAAAAAGTAGTTACTATATCTACAGATAAAATTGATTTTGAAAAACCAATTCCGCAGGGTACTATAATAGAGTTAGTAGCAAAAGTAGTTGAGGTAGGTAAAACCAGTTGTTTGGTAAAAGTAGATATCTATAAAGAAGATATGTATAGCTATGATCGAGAAATGGCAGTTTCTGGCCATTTTAAATTTGTAGCCATCGATAATAATAAAAAACCAGTTTCTATACTCGATCATTAAATATCAAATAAATTTTACTCTAGAACTTCAGATTCAAATATAGAAAGATTACAAACACATTCATCATAAAAAATCATAGCAGTTTCTATATGATCTATATAGCTAAAATTTGCTAGCTTATCTAATATAAAAGATCTAAGGTCTTCAGAATCTTTTACTCCTATATGGATCATAAAATCAGTGTCTCCTGCCATATGATAAAATTTTATGACTCCTTTCAAGGTTCGTGTTCTTTTTATAAAAGAATTTATAACTTCTCTTTCATGTTTGTTTAAACGAACAGATACTATTACCTGTACATTGATGCCTAATTTCTTTAAGTTAAGATCTGCATTAAATGATTTAAAAAAGCCTTCTCTGGTTAATCTTTTTAATCTTTCATGGCAGGTAGATGGGGCAATATCTAACTCTGCTGCGACCTCTTTGTTAGATAACCGAGCATTATTTTGTAATAGCTTTAAAATCTGAATATCCTTCTGGTCTAACTTCATAAAACTTATTTTTTTAGAATATACTTCGTATTTAACAAAATTAAATATGAATATAATTCAATTTTTTTACAAATATAATGAATTTTGTTCGTGAACTTGTAAAATATAATTCTAAAATGAATATAGGTATAATCGGATTAGGAACCGTTAGTAGAGGTTTTTTGGAAATCCTACAGGAAAAAACAAACTGGGTCTCTCAAAAATTTGAAACAGATATCAAAGTAGTTGCTATAAAAGATATCAGGAAAGGAAATATGTATAATCCTAAAGGTATAGACATTAATATACTCTTGCAAAAGCTAGATAAAGGAGAAAATATTAATGATGATTCCTTAAAAGATGAAGATCCATTATCTAAAATAGAAGATATAGATCTTATTATTGAAGCAAGCTATAGTGACTACAAAACTGGAGATCCTGCTTATACTTTCATTAAAGAAGCATTATCTAATGGAAAACATGTGGTTACTACAAACAAAGGACCAGTAGCATTGCATTACACCGAATTAAATAAGTTGGCTACACAAAACAATGTTTCGTTACGATATGAAGGAACTGTATTGAGTGGTACACCAACTTTTTCTTTGATAGAAGAATGTTTGGCAGGAGATGATATTACAGAAATTAGAGGGATTCTTAATGGCACCAGTAATTATATTCTTTCAAAAATGGCTGGAGGAGAATCCTTTGAAAATGCACTTGGTGTAGCACAGCAAAAAGGATATGCAGAAGCAGATCCTACTAATGATGTAAAAGGTTATGATGCCAGAGGAAAAGTAGCCATACTATCTCATAAAGTTTTTGGAGTAGATCTTGGTCTAGATACTATTCCTACAACAGGAATAGATGCTATTTCTAAGAAAGAACTAGATGCAGCTAAAAAGGAAGGAAAAAATATTCGCCTTATTGGTAGTTTAAAGAAAACAGGAAATACAATAGAAGCAAAAGTACAACCAGAAGCTTTAGGGCAAGAAGATGCATTATCTAATATTGATGGAGTTACCAATGCTATAGAAATCTCTACTGTTTATTTAGGAAAAATAATGATCACAGGTCCTGGTGCTGGAAAATTGGAGACTGGCTATTCTGTGTTTTCAGATGTACTTTCTGTAATTAAAAACTTTTAAAAGGATGATAGAAACATTAGATAAGATAGATACCATGAAAATTCTGATAGGAGAAAAATGGATAGAAAGTACAATGAAAATGCCAGTATTAAATCCATATTCAGGAAAAGAAATATATACAATTTCTTGTGCAGATAGAAGTAATGTAGAAGAGGCTTTGAAGTCCGCCGAAAAAGGAAAAATAATTTCTAGAAACTTATCACCGTATCAAAGAAGTGAAATTATAGCTAAAGTAGTTTTTTTGTTAAAAGAGAGAAAAGAAGAATTTTCTAAAGTAATAGTAAACGAAGGAGTTAAAACAAAAACAGAGGCGGATAAAGAGGTAGAAAGATGTATCAATACATTAACATTATGTAGTGAAGAAGCAAAGAGACTTACAGGAGAAACAGTTCCTTTTGGTGCTTTTGCAGGAGGTGCATCTCGATCTGGGTATTATGTACATGATCCAATAGGCATTATAACAGCAATAACCCCGTTTAATGATCCACTTAATTTAGTGGCACATAAACTTGGCCCAGCAATAGCTTCAGGAAATGCAATTATACTTAAACCATCAGATTATACGCCAGTCTCTGCAATAAAATTGGGGAAATTATTTTTAGAAGCAGGTTTGCCCTTCCATATTCTTAATATAATAACAGGGCCTGCTAGCAATTATGGGGATATTTTGATAACAGACCCACGAGTTAATATGATAAGTTTTACGGGGGGCACAAAATCTGGTGATGCGATAATAAAAGCTGCTGGAATAAAAAAAGTAGCGATGGAGTTAGGATCCAGTTCACCAGTAATTGTTATGGAGGATGTGGATGTAGATGCTGTTTCTAAAAATTGTATTGGCGGTATGACATGGGCTGCTGGTCAAAATTGTGTAGGAGTGAAACGTATGTATGTCCACGAATCTGTATATGAATCTTTTAAAGAAAAGATTATAGCGTATGCAAATGCTATAAAAATTGGAGACCCAGAAAATCCAGAAACAGAAATGGGTTCTATAATAACCAATGAGGCTATTAATACTATAGATAATTCGGTTAAAGAATTAAAACAAGCAGGATACAAAATCTTATGTGGTGGCAAACGTATAGGGAATACCTATCAACCAACGATTCTTGAAGGAAATTTCGACCATTCTTTAAACGGAAAACAAGAAATATTTGGTCCCGTAGCTACATTGTCAAAAATATCTTCTTTAGATCAAGCAATAAGTGCAAGTAATGATTCTGTTTATGGATTGCACGCCGGTATTTTTACAAATTCAATAGAAGTAGCTTTTAAAGCAATTAACGAACTGCAATGTGGAGGTGTAATGGTTAATGACTCTTCAGATTACCGAATTGATATGATGCCTTTTGGCGGAATTAAACAAAGTGGAATAGGCAGAGAAGGAGTGAAATCTGCTATACGAGAAATGACCACAACTAAAATTGCATGTTTTAACCTTTAATAAATATAAATATGAATACTATAGAAAACGCAGAGATTATCACAAAAGACAAAACTACAAAAGACAATGTAAATATGGATGTAGCCAAAGTATTATCGCCAAAAAGAAATTCTACAGTTTGCAAAACTATAGAAGAATTAGCTGCAGAGCAGTTAGCATATTTTGATATAGATCCAAATAGTGCTTACGGAGAAACATTAAAAAAAGCCGCTATAGATATTTATACTGCACAAGCAGATATCTCTAAACTAAAAGAAATTACAGCTGATACTGTTGGTAAATTAGACGCTAGTAAAAAAGTTGCATATTTTAATGCAAAACGTTTCATGTCTTTTCAGATTGCTAAAGTTTTGGAATCGCTACAAGCCCCATTAAAGCAAACGTATCAATCATTAGAGCAGTCTGATGCTACTCTAAACGCAAAAGGCCCAATGCCTTTATTTAATAACATCGCAGCATTGTTTTCTGCAACACCAGTAATCGCTCGTACCTCTACTTACGATTATTCCTGTACAGAATGGATTGATGATGCTTTTAATGGTAAAGAATCTATTCACCACATCTATTCAAGATCATTAAATCCTACATCTATGGCTCTTGGTACGCACATGGTACACCTAGAAGCTGGTAAATATGCAGATCAATATACTGCTTGGAATTTTAATAGTGGTATGGCAGCGATCGATGCGTTATTATGTAACGTATTAAACTACCAAGATATCATGATTGTTTCTAGAAACATTTATGGTGGAGCTTACCAGTTGATCGAAGATTTCTTTGCAAAAAAGAATAAGATGGATATTAAGGTTGTTTGGTTTGATGGATATACACTAGAAGACTTTAAGCCTGTAATGGATCAAGCTAAAATAGATTACAAAGATCAATTAGCTAACGGTAAAAAAATACATGTATATATTGAGTCTCCTTGTAACCCTCATGGTTATATGTTAGATGTTCCTGCAATTTGTAAGTACTCTAAACAAAATGGTTCTATGGTAATGCTAGATGGTACTGTAGCAACTCCATTCTTAATTAAGCCATTACAACAAGAAGATGAGGATTGTAGACCAGATTTCTTGTTCCATAGTTATACAAAAGATATTACTGGCTCTGGTACTGCTATTGCAGGTGGTATAATCGGAAAGAATAGTTTGATGTTTGTACCAAAAGGTGAGAAAGTTGATGGGATTAACTGGGATGAATCATTATTCTGGAATGTATATTACATTAAGGGTGGTTTCTTAAATGCAGATGCTGCTTTTGAGATTTTATCTGGAATGAAGACAATGAATTTAAGAATGACTCAAAAATGTGTAAATACAGTAGTATTGGCTAAATTCTTTAACTCTAATCCAGAGATGTCAGTAATATGTAATGCTTTAGAGAATAATCCTAACAATGCGATTATGAAAAAAGTTAGTAAATATCAGTTAGCGGCTCCATTATTTACCATTGACTTTGAAAAGTCAGGCGTAAGTGATTCAGCATTCAAAAAATTCTTTGATACTTTGGCTCCAGCCTTTGGTTTCCAAGTAAGTTTAGGACAAATTAATACAACATTGTTATGTCCAGCATTTACTTCACATTCAGAACTAGATCAAGAAGCTTTATTGAAATCTGGAATTCATAAAACAACGATGAGAATATCTGTAGGTAACGAAAACCCTAAAGAATTAGCTAAGCATTTTATCCAATCTGTAAAATTAATGATTGATCCAGAAAAACCTGGATTTTCTGATGCATTTATGTCTATAGAAGAAATAGATAAATTATATGCAGATACTTATATGGATGTACAAAAGCAATTAATAGAAAACGGATACTTAAATTAAATAATAACAACTTAAATTTTATCATTATGATTAACGGAATTAATTTAGAAGCTCTGGGAGCGTATAAAAATACAGTAGAACAGGACTCAAAAAACGGAATGTATTCTGGTGGTATTAAGGCAACTTGGTTAGGTGGTACAAAAGTAGGAGTAGAAACTAAAGCTTTGCAATTAGGAGATGAAAAAATCCCTCTCGATTTTTCATTTACTATCGATGAGCCAAATCAGTTATTAGGAGAACATTCTGCTCCAACTCCACAATGTTATCTATTAGGAGGTCTTTCTGGATGTATGATGGTTACTTTTGTTGCTATGGCATCTACAAAAGGAATAGAGCTAGAAGGAGTTTCTTTAGAAATAAAATCAACATTAGATTTACAAGGGTTTTTAGGTATAAATGAAACCTCTCCTGTAGGATATGATACAGTAGAGTACTGTTTTACTGTAGAAGGGAATGGTACTGAAGAGCAATTTAAAGAAATAGCAGATCTGGTTATTCAATTTTCTCCAAATTATGCAACTGTTGCTAATAAAGTAAAAATGGTTTCTAGTTTGGTAGTTAACTCCACTGTAAAAAATTAGTTTGTTTAGTTAAGAATTACCAATTTGCATGTGGTAGTCAAAAAAAGGCTGTTTGATACAATTTCAAACAGCCTTTTGTAATTACAGAAAAGCTAAATTATCTCTTATTTTTATTCAGATAGGAGGGATAGGCTTTGTGTTTGTTTGTGAAAAACTTAGAGCTTTTAAATTAATAAAGCAAAGACAAATTATAGAATCAGAAGTCTGTTTTTTTATAAAAACTAATAAAATAACTCAATAAATTCAAGATAATATCATCTTTGGATTAGTGCTAGGTATGCTTTAATAAGCATACCTATTTCATTAAGTATAACCTAGAAAATAACATTTTTACCAGAGATTAAAATAATATTCTATAATAACTAATATTTGCATTTTGGTATGCATAATATCGCAGTTCGCCTTAAAAATTATTTTAGTTATGCGTCTTTTATGTGAGGAATTTATAAATTCAAAGTACAACTGGTATTATCAATGAGAAAAGATGAAAAAGGCTGCTCGATACAATTTCGAACAGCCTTTAGTAGTTACACAAATAACCAAATTTGTATTTTTACAATTATTTATTTTGATGGTTAAGATTATTTCTTAAGACTATTCTTTTCGAAAAATCTTTAGGTTTAGCGTTATTATTTACAGAAATCTCTTTTATGTAATAAATAATTTAAGATATTTTATTTTTTTGCAACGCCTATAGGAGCAGTATATCCTCCTTTGGTTATGTTACCATCGGTATAGATGCTACCACCATTAACAAGTAATATTCCTGCAAGGTATGGTGAAGCCATCGAAGTACCTGATTTTTGCGCAAATTCATTACCGCCAATACCACAAGACCATATTCCTGTTCCCGGAGCCCATACATGTACATTATCTCCATAGCTAGAACCAAATGCAGCTGCATCAGAAGAAGTCATGTTACCAACTACCCAGCATCCCTTGATATATGCTCTTTGTGGTGAGTAGTAGTATGTATTATCATTATTATTACCAGCTGCCATAGCACCAAATGTTGTTCTTGCTAGGTTTCTAAAAGCAGTTTCGTAAGCTACACTAATTGTTCTGTTAGTAAAACCAATACTGTAGTTCCATACATCACCATAGCTAGCGTTATTAGCAACATAATTTATTCCGGCAATGATTTGTGCTTGTGTTCCTCCTCCACTATCACTTAATACTTTTACAGCAACAATTTTTGCTCCGGGAGCAACTCCAACTAGACCGTCTCCGTTATGCATTGCACCTATTATTCCTGCAACATGCGTACCATGTCCGTTTCTGTCTCCCCAGTTGTTATCTACAAAAGTAGTACTACGAGTATAGTCAATATTAAGATCTGGATGTGCATATACACCACTATCTAAAATCCAAGCTGTTTTGTCGGTAGAATACGTGTATCCACCTACTCTTGCAACTCCCCAGTCTACATAATCACCACCGGCTTCAAAATATCCAGAAGTTGTTGCCTTGTTAGAGTTTGCTGGTGGCATATCTCCTTGTTCTACAGTAACATCTAATTTATGAATGTAATTAGGTTCTACTGCTTCTATATCAGGATCATTTCTTAACAATTGAGCTTCTTTTTCTGTAATATCATTTATACTAAATCCTTGGATTGCAGTTTCATAAACGAATTTCATTTTATTAGAAGCAATTTTGTACTGGGATAAAATACTAGATGATTTTTGGCTTACTTGCTGTTTATTGTTTTTTAGTTTACCATCCTCTTTAAAAAGAACAATATAACTATTAGCAACTGCCTGATCAGGACCTAATTCTACAGATGAGGTATCTACAGATACTTCTTCAGAAAATTCTTCAGAAGAGCAAGAATTTAAAAAAAATACGGTTCCAACTAGTATTGGTACCATTTTAAAACGAATGATTTTTTGAATTGTTTTCATACTATTAAGTTTATGTTAAGTTTCAAAAATTCATAAAATAATTCACAAATATTATGGATTACATGTTTTTTTTGTTAAATATCGAACAGAATTCTGTATTTTTGTTTTTTTTAATGCATGATCCGAATTTAATTAGCTCTGGGTTTACGTGTTTATATAAGTTTTTACTACTATATAAAAAGTAAAAGCACATGAACTAACCTTCATGTGCTTTTACTTTTTAAAATTCTTTTGGTTACAATTAGTCTTTCGCTAATTGTTTTATTTTTATTTTAAATGCGGCAAAAATTAAGGTGACAAAAGGACTTAACCAATTAAATATGGCGTAGACAGCATAATCAGCTACAGGCACTCCAAGTACACCACTTTGATATGCACCACAAGTGTTCCAAGGTATTAAAACAGATGTAACTGTCCCTGAGTCTTCAAGAGTACGACTAAGATTTTCTGGAGCCAACCCTTTATCTTTAAAAGCTTTTGCATACATTCTGCCAGGTACAACAATTGCCAGATATTGATCAGATGCTGTAACATTTAAAGTCAAACAACTAATAACTGTACTGGCAAAAAGCCCAAAAACAGAATCAAATAAACTTAATAGAGCTTTACTAATTCTGGCTAAAGCTCCTATTGCATCCATAACGCCTCCAAAAACCATTGCACATACAATAAGCCAGATAGTACCCAGCATACCAGACATACCGCCTGAAGAAAATAAATCATTAAGTTGTGCATTTGTGGTTTCTACAGCGGTATCTACTGTCATTGCTTTCATAACACCAATGTATGCAGAATTAAAAGTTAATTCTGTGCTTTCTGCTATTTTTATAACAACCTCTGGTTGTGCTATGATAGCTGCAATACCACCAAGAAGTGTTCCTGCTAATAGTGCAATTAATGGAGGTGTTTTTTTTATGATAAGTCCAATTACTAAAATAGGAACAATAAAAAGCCAAGGAGAAATATTAAAAGCAGTACTAATCGCATTTAGTTGTTCGCTTATTTGTGGAGCTCCTGTTGTATCTATGGTAAATCCTATAATTATAAAAAATAGTAAAGTAATAGTTATGGTAGGGAATGTAGTATATGTCATATATTTTATATGAGAAAACAATTCTCCACCAGCCATCGCTGGAGCAAGATTAGTAGTATCAGATAGCGGAGACATTTTATCTCCAAAATAAGCGCCTGAAATAACTGCTCCTGCTGTCATTCCTAAAGAAATACCCAAAGTATCTCCAATTCCTATAAGAGCAATACCAACCGTTGCAGAAGTAGTCCATGAACTACCAGTAGCAATAGATATAATTGCACAAATAATTACACAGGCAGCTAAAAAAATAGTTGGGTTAAGAATTTGTAAGCCATAATAAATCATTGTTGGAATAATACCACTAATTAACCAGGTTCCGGCAAGAGATCCTACCATCAGTAATATTAATAAAGCTCCTGTTGTAGATTTTACATTTCTGGCTACTTCTTCCATCATTTGTTTATAGGAAACTTTATTGAAAAAACCAACTATTGCAGCCACTGCAGCACCTAACAATAAAATAAATTGATTACTACCACTTAAAGCATCATCACCAAAAGCATATTTAACATTATAAAACAACATTCCAACCAAGATTATTACAGGTAATAATGCTTCCCAAATGTTTAGTTCTTTATTTTCAATAATATTTTCATTTTCAAGTTTTGTAGGCGTGATGTTTTGACTTTCCATATGTAATTAAATCCGAAATTTTGTGTATGTAATGTTACGATATTAATGAAAGCTATGCAACGTCTTAATTGAGTTTAATTAATCTCTTTATTATAGAAATAAGATTGTAAAGCTGTAAAAAGTATCTTTTTAAAAAAAAATTGTGTTTTTTAACGAATTTTTAAGTTTTTAATCGAATATCTTGATTTAGTCTGTTTGTATTTTAACATAATATTTAGTTGTGGTTGTATATTTGCTACACAAAAGAAAAAGTAAGAGAAAAATTGGAATTTTGTTTACTTGTTTTGTGACTTTTTTTGTCCCAATAAAAAAATAATTTCTAAAAATTATTTTAACCTGATAAGCCTCACACCCATGAGGCTTTTTTGTGTCTTAAAATGAAATAAAATAATATAAATAGTCTTTTATCGATTTTATTCGCATTTAATCGATAAAATAATAGTATTTTTCATAATGTATTGTAAGGCTATGAAGACATGTATGTATATTTGAAGTGTACAAAAAAACATATATAATATATTATAATTTTGATTACCCATTGAACTAAAATTAGCCTTTTTTACCCCAATTTGATTTTAACCCTAAGCCTCGCACCCCAAGAGGCTTTTTTTTGTTAAAATAGATAGTGTTTAATTTTTTATGCAGAAATTAGTCGAAAACTAATAAGATGCAAAATAGATTATATAAAGGATTAGAGTTGTTTTTTCTTTTTATACTACTTCCAATAAGTTTTTTAATAGATTCTCACTTTCTCTTTAAGGTTATACCTACTATTTTAGGGTTTATCTATATTTTATTTTTTCTAAAAAGAAAAAATCTCTTAAAATTAAAATTTCCTGATAAAGACCATTGGAAAACTTTTTGGAGAGAAACCATTATTAAGTTTGCTATTGTAGTATTAGTAACAGGACTATACGTTTTTTTGATTGCTCCCAATACGTTATTTTCTATTGTAATTAAAAAACCTGGGTTATGGATTATCATTCTTTTTGTGTATACATTTTTATCGGTATGGCCACAAGAAATTATTTATAGAACATTCTTTTTTGAACGTTATAAAGAATGGGTAAATAATAAATGGTTATTTATTTTTATAAATGCAATTCTTTTTTCTTTAGCACACCTCTTTTTAAGGAGTTTTTTAGTACAAATAATAACTTTTATTGGTGGTGTATTATTTGCATATACGTACCAAAAAACAAAATCCACCACTTTAGCGTCTATTGAGCATGCAATTTATGGCAACTGGTTATTTACTGTTGGGATGGGGGAGATGTTAGCTTTTCCTGGTGTAGAGTGATTATTTAAAATAATGAATTAATTGTTGCATTGCTTTACCTCGATGGCCAATTTTATTTTTTTCGGCTAGAGGTAATTCTGCAAATGTTTTTGTGTATCCTTTTGGTAGAAATATAGGATCGTATCCAAAGCCATCTTTTCCTTTTTTATTTTTAGTAATACTACCAGAACAGATGCCAGTAAAGGTATTTAATTCATCGTTTATAACTAAAGCTATTACCGTTTTAAATCTGGCATTTCGATTAGTTCTAGCTTCTAACTTTTTTAAAAGCTTGTCCATATTTGCATTAGCATCTTTTGTTTCTCCTGCATATCTTGCAGAATAAACGCCTGGTTCTCCATCTAATATTTCGACTTCCAGACCCGTATCATCTGCAAAACAATCGTATCCGTAGTTTTCTTTTATATATTTTGCTTTTTGTATAGCATTACCCTCTATCGTAGCAGAAGTTTCAGGGATATCTTCGTTACACCCAATTTCCTGAAGGCTTACTATTTGAATATTAGAAGGTAAAATAGCTTGAACCTCCTTTATCTTATTGGGATTGTTGGTAGCAAATACTAATTTCATTTTTTTGATTTAAATAGATTAAGCTTTAGCATCATAATCTAATATCCATTTTCCTTGTACTTTAAGAACTTGCTCAATAACATCCCTTACCGATCCTTTACCGCCTTTTTTAAAGGATATATATTTAGAAATCTCTCTAACTTCTGCAACAGCATCTTGTGGGCAAGTAGGTAATCCTACCATTTTCATAACCGGCAGGTCTGGTATATCATCCCCCATATATAAAACATTTTCTAACTTAATAGAATTTGAGTCTAAATATTCTTTTAGTTGATCTACTTTTTGATGTGCACCCAGATAGATGTTTTTTATACCTAACCCTTTTAATCTTTGGCGAACCCCTTCGTTTTTACCTCCAGAAATGATACATACATTATATCCTTGCTCTACCGCAGCCTTAAGTGCATATCCGTCTTTAATGTTCATCGTTCTTAGCAATTCACCATCGGTATTAATAATAACAGTACCATCTGTAAGTACACCATCAACATCAAAAATAAAAGTAGTGATGTGTTGTAAATATTCTTTATAACTCTTTTCCATATTTAGATTGTATAGCTTTTGTTAAGGTTGTATATATATTTTGTTGTGTAGTATTTGTTAAGATTTTCAGGTGTCTTTCTATTGTATTTACATCTTTTCGCATTGCGGGCCCTGTTTGTGCTTTATTAGGATCCATTTCCATTACTTTTTGAGCAGTTTCTTGTATTAAAGGATGTAGAATTTCAAACGGAACTTTATGTTCGTTACAGATATCACTCCCTATAGAAAATAAATAATTGGTAAAATTATTTACAAAAACAGCAGAAACATGTAGTACACTGCGTTGTTCTGAAGAAATTGTATATACCTTATTAGAAAGAGAAGCAGCTAGTTTACGTAATATATCTAAATCTGTTTTGTTTTCTGCCTCGATACAAATAGGAATAGTTGCAAAGTCTACAATTTTATCTTTACTAAATGTTTGTAGTGGATAAAAAACTCCTGATTTATTTGCACCGTTAATTATCTGCATAGGAGCACTACCAGAGGTGTGGATTACTAATTTGTTTTTAAATGGTAGCATGCCAGAAACTTTTTCGATAGCATCATCACTAACAGCCAAAACATAAATATCTGCATCTTTTAATAAATGAATATCTTTTATGATAGTTTCTTTTTTTTGACCTGGGTGCAGTTGTAGGTTTTTACGATTGTAACATTGTATAACCTTTACCTGCTTTTGATTCAAAAAAGCATTGTATAAATGTTTGGCCACATTTCCTGCACCAAGAATCACAACTCTAATCATTTTGCAAAAATAAGGAAGTTCCTATAAAAAATAGAATAATGTATTTTTTTCATTTCTATTTTATTTTGAAAGCTTTTAGGAGGTTCAAAAACATTAGGTAGTATACATAATGAAAAATAATTAATCAATATTTAAAAGATTATAAATTTAAGCAAGACATAGAAAAAATTAATGATTTACAAGGTTTACTTTAAAAGGATGTAAAACAGGATTGTATTTTAAATACAAACTTCTGTTAAAACCTCAAAATCAAAAAGAGATCATGATACATTATCCTGCTAAAAACAGTAAATTTGCCGAGCAAAAAAAGAAAAGTTACTATGCAGGATAAGCTAGCGAGTATTTTGTTCTCTACACGATTAATGGCAGTTTTATTTATTGTTTTTGCACTCTCTATGGGAGTGGGTACATTTTTAGAAGATGCACATGGCACAACAGCAGCAAGAATTTGGGTATATAACACATGGTGGTTTGAAGCTATAATGGTGTTTTTCGCTATTAATTTTTGTGGCAACATAGTGCGATATAGGCTATACAAAAAAGAAAAATGGGCAACTCTTTTACTACACTTGTCCTTTATTTTAATAATTATAGGGGCTTTTGTAACTCGTTATATTAGTTATGAAGGAGTTATGCCAATTCGAGAGGGAGAAACTACAGCTAATTTTCTTTCAGAAAAAACATATTTAACTATTTTTTTAGACGGAGAAATAGATGGAGAACCACGCCGAAGAATAATTTCTGAACCTTTAGAATTAGCCGAGGCTACAAACAATAGTTTTACTATAGATACCGACTATAATAAGCAACCTGTGGTTATTGAATATAAAAACTATATTCAAGGGGCAGAAATGGGATTGGTAGAAGCCGAAGATGGAGAAAGTTATCTCAAAGTAGTAGAAGCTGGCGATGGAGATCGACATGATCATTTTCTTAAAGAAGGGGAGGTGTCTAATATACATAATGTATTAATAGCTTTTAATAAACCAACAAAAGGGGCAATAAACATTACCTATAAAAATGATGAATATTTTATAGAATCTCCTTTTGAAGGATCTTTTTTAAGAATGGCAGATCAGTTACAAGGATTAGTTTTTAAAGATAGCCTGCAACCTTTAATGCTTAGATCTTTATATCAAACAGCAGGAATGCAATTTGTGATTCCGGATCCTGTAGTTACAGGTAAATACGATATTACTCCTATAGCGGTTAAGGATAAAGGACAGCAAGATGCCTTAATTTTTAATGTTTCTAGTAATGGAGAAACCAAAGAAGTTAAATTGCTAGGAGGAAAAGGGTATAATAATGATATGACTAAAATTTCATTAGCAGGTTTGGATATGTATTTTAATTATGGTTCTAAACAAATGGAATTACCTTTTGCATTAAAACTAAATGACTTTATTGCAGAAAAATACCCTGGAACTAAAAATGTATATAAATCATTTAAGAGCAAGGTAGATATTGTAGAAAATAACACATCCAGACCCTATGATATTTATATGAATCATGTTTTAGATCATAAAGGATATCGATTTTTTCAGGCTTCTTTTGATCCTGATGAAAAGGGAACTGTATTATCTGTAAATCATGATCGTTGGGGTACTTGGATTACCTATGCAGGATATATGCTACTATATTTAGGATTAATGCTTATTCTTTTTACCAAAGGATCTCGTTTTAAAGATCTAGAATCTATGCTAAGTAAAATAAAACAAAAAAAGAAAGCATTAACCATGATATTGGTATTGCTATTATCAGGGTTTTCTTTTGCACAAAATCAACCAGAGCATACTAATCATGCAGCTGCATTACCAAGTAAAGCAAAACTAGATTCGATTATTTTAGCCAATGTTGTTCCTAAAGAACATGCAGCTAATTTTGGTAGTATTGTGATTCAGGATGAAAGAGGCAGAATGAAACCAGTAAATACTTTTTCTTCAGAATTGTTGCGCAAGCTTAGCAAAAAAGATACTTATGAAGGTTTAAATGCAGATCAGGTATTTGTTTCAATGGTCGAAAATCCATTTATATGGTATAGTGTTCCAATAATAGAGATTAAGCGTGAAAATGATAGTCTTCGCAAAATACTGGGAGTTCCTAAAACAGAAAGAAGAGTATCGTTAATCGATCTGGTAGAACCTGATGGATCTTATAAATTAACACCATATTTAGAAAAAGCCAGTAGTACCAATACGCCGAGTAGTTTCGAAAAAGATTTTCTTAAAACACACGAAAAATTTTATCTTCTTAACCAAGCTTTAGGAGGAGGTATTTTGCGTGTTTTTCCAGTCCCGGGAGACGAAAGTAATAAATGGGTTTCTATGCCAGAACTAAATGAATTTAAGTTTACGGGTATGGATTCTGTGTATAGCCGACAGATTATACCAATTTATCGCCAATCTTTACAAGAAGCCAGAAAAACAGGAGATTATAGTAAACCTAACCAATATGTAGAAAGTATAAAAAGCTTTCAGAAAAAATTTGGAAGCGAAGTACTACCATCAGATAAAAAAATAAAGGCAGAAATAGCATTAAACAAATATGATATATTTAGAACACTATATCGGTATTATGGCTTGGTAGGCTTGTTGATGATGATTTTTGTAATTATTAGAATAATCAAAGAATCTAAAATCATAAAAGGACTAGTTAACAGTGCTATCGGATTAGTAATTTTATTATTTATACTGCACACTGCTGGATTGATTATTCGTTGGTATGTTTCTGGACATGCACCTTGGAGCGATGCTTATGAGTCTATGATTTATGTAGCATGGGTGACTTTGGCTATAGGATTAGCTTTTGGAAGAAGGAGTAATCTAACCATTGCGGCAACTACTTTTGTGGCAGCAATAATTCTATTCTTTGCGCATGAAAACTGGACAGATCCTGCTATTGCAAACTTGCAACCAGTGTTAGATTCTTATTGGGTACTAATACATGTATCTATTATAGTAGGTAGCTACGGACCATTTTTTGTAGGTGCCATATTAGGGATTTTAGCTTTATTATTAATGATCTTGACTACAGAGTCTAATAAAAAACGAATGGATCTTAATATTAAAGAGATTACTATTGTTAATGAAATGGCTCTTACTATTGGATTAGTAATGCTTACCATAGGTAACTTTTTAGGAGGTATGTGGGCTAATGAAAGTTGGGGGCGTTATTGGGGATGGGATCCTAAAGAAACTTGGGCATTAATAAGTATTATGGTATATGCATTTGTAATACATATGCGATTAGTTCCTGGATTACGAAGTAGATGGTTTTTTAATTTAATGTCTATTTTTGCAGTTCTATCTATTATGATGACTTATTTTGGAGTGAATTTTTACTTAAAAGGACTACATTCTTATGCTAGTGGCGATAGAGCTGTTACTCCTGTAGAGGCATATTACTTTATACTATTTTGGGCAATTTTAGGAGCGGTATCTTATTGGAGATATAAAGTGCATTATCAAAAAAAATAAATTCTTTTATTATGGTATACCTAAACTATTTTTGGAGAACTTTTGTGTTGACTAAAAAAAATAAAGGTTGTCATAAAAACAGTATTTTGCAAAATGCAGGTGTTTTTTATTATTTTTAAATAACAGCTTATATTATTTTATGATGGATGAGTTATTACTTTCGATTTCTAAATGTGATATATGTAGTGCGAAATTAGAATTAGGTCCAAGACCAATTCTATCTGCAAAGGTGTCCAGCAAAATAGTAATTATAGGGCAAGCTCCAGGAAGTATAGTTCATAGAACAGGTGTACCATGGGATGATAAAAGTGGGGAGAATTTAAGATCTTGGATGGGGATAGATACAGAAATGTTTTATGACGCAAGACAAATAGCTCTCGTTCCTATGGGGTTTTGTTATCCGGGAAGAGGAAAATCAGGAGATCTGCCACCAGCAAAAGAATGTGCTCCTTTATGGCATAGCAAACTATTAACAAAAATTGAAAATGTACAACTCATCCTTTTAATAGGTAAATATGCACAAGAGTATTATTTAGGTAATAAATTAAAAAGAACACTTACTGATACAGTAAGAAATTATAAAGAATATCTGCCAGATTTTTTTGTATTACCACACCCATCCCCAAGAAACAATATTTGGCAGGCAAAAAATGAATGGTTTAAAAAAGAAGTGATCCTCGAATTACAAATAAAAGTAAAAAACCTGTTAAAAAATCAAGACAGTACAGGTACATAAGATGGAATGTTTTTACACATAATAATAGATCAATTAGTTACATATTTTGAAATAATATCAAAAAAATCTTTTTGTACATAAGGTTTATTAATAAAATCATTCATTCCTGCTTTAATAGCACGCTCCTTATTATCTTGAAGAGACGAGGCAGTAAGAGCAATAATTGGGATATAGGTATTAAATTCTCTAATAATCTTAGTCGCTTCATAACCATCTATAGGCGGCATGTGGATATCCATTAAAACTAATTCGAAAAGGTTTTTTTTGATTTCTTCAATTGCTTTTATAGGGTTTTCAAAAATAGTTACCTGCATCCCCTTAGTTTCGAGTATTTTTTTTGTTAGAACCAGGTTTACTTTGTTGTCATCGACTACCGCTATCTTTATATTCTTAAACAAGTCATTTTTGGAGACTTTTTCTGTATCGTTTTTACTTACCTTAAAATCAGAATACTCTTTAAAATCAATAGTAAAGTAAAATTCAGAGCCTTTATTTATTTGACTATTAACTTTAATATCTGAACCTAAAATTTTTAATAATTTCTTAGAAATTTGTAACCCCAAACCAGAGCCTTCATATTTATTATCAAATTCTAATGATTCCTGACTTAGATCATTAAGAATGATTTTTTGTTTATCAATGTTTATTCCTATTCCATCATCTTTTACACTAAAAAAATAACTATTACTACTATTTACTTCTTTCTTTACCGTTATCCATATATTACCATTAGACGTAAATTTCATAGCATTACTTAATAAATTATTAAGCACCTGTGATACTTTTACGATATCACCGTATAAAATTTCAGGTATGTTATTATCAAAATCAAGATGAAGCTTGTTATTAGATTTATCAACATAATATTCAAAAGAGCTCAAAGTGTTATTAATTGTTTCTTTTAAGTTGAAGGACTGAGCGTTTATTTTTAGTTCTTTTTTTTCAATTCTATTATTTTGAAGAATATTATTAATAAGAGAAATTAAATGATTGCCTGCAAACTTAAGGGATTCTAAATATCCTTTTTGATTTTTATCAGGACTATTGTTGAGTAATAATTCTGTAATACCAGTAATTGTATACAAAGGAGTCCTTAATTCATGGCTTATCATCGAAAAAAAGTTAGACTTTATGTTAGATAAAAATTCTACTTTTTCTTTTGCTATTAAAAGTTCTTTATTTTTTTCCTTTAAATTATTATTAAGAGATTTTTCTTTTTTTCTACTTTTATACATGTAGAAAATAGTAAACAAAAACCCAATTAATAAAAAGGAAATAGAATAAATTATTATTCTAGAAGCTTTTATTTTGCCTTCTCTAATTTCTTTTTCTTTATTCGCTATCTGTATTTGTTTATCCTTGATTTCTAAATCATATTTAAGCTGAAGAGTTTCCTCTTTGTTTTTGTCTAATTCTTTATGATAAGTAGTCTCATACTCAATGTATTTTTCGTACCATAAAATTGCTTCTTCTAATTTTTTTTGTTCTTTATATAATTTTACATAAGCTAAACACATAACTTTTAAATTATTAATGTTGCCTTCGCTAATTTTATATGCTTTGTCTAAGTAAATTTTTGCATTAGTATAATCTCCTAATTCTATTTTTGTAACAGCAAAGTAAAAAGGAAAAGACATGCTAATTTTGTGTTCAGGATCCAGATATAAATTTGATTTTTCAAAATAAGTATGTGCTTCTTGATATTTTTCTCTATTGTAGTTAAGGATTCCCAAGTTAATTAAAGCAACCCATTGCCCTTTTTTATAATTAATTCTTTCAGATGATTTTAAACTAATATTTAAATAATTTTCAACAGAACTATAATCTTTTAATTCCTTGTAGGATAGAGCCAATAAACAATATAAGTCTGCCAACTCTTTTTTATAATTACTATTTTCTATTTCGGCTATTAGCTTTTTAATTATAGAGATTCCTTTTTGAGGATCCCCCATTCTGGAGTATATTTCTGCTAATTTTCTTTGAGATTTAATGGTTAGCTCTGTATTCTTTAAAGTTTTTGATAATTCTAATGCGTTATTGGTATATTCAATAGATTCTTTAAATCTTCCTAAACCATTAAAAATATTAACAGAATCTAATAATTTGTATACACTATCCTTAACGAGTATATCATTTTCTTGCGCTAATACATTTGAATAATTATATAGTACAACTATTAAAATAAATAATTTCTTTTTCATTTCTTTTAGGGGTATATAGAGGTAAATTAAAAAATACTTTATCAAAAACGAATGATTTAAAATATACACCTTTTAAATTACTTCTATAAAAAGTGATTTTTTATCGTTTATACTTAATTTTCAAGAATTTTATTAAATGTTATTTTGAAGAAAATGTTTTGATTTTTGAACAATGATTTCTTATTACGAATATATTTTAATTTATTACTTTACTAGTTTAACGATTATTATATAAAATAGATAGCATCTTTATCTATGTACTTTAATAAGTAGCAAATGTAATATAAATCAAATTTTTATATATGAAAAAATGACTATTTAGCTCAATTCTAGGTGTTTTGTCTTCTGGTGCGTAGTATTTAAATAATTAATACTTTATTTTATAGTAAGAATCTTAAGGAGCATCTTATTTAAGTTGAATAGTTCTTTTTGTCAAGATTTCAAAAAAATAAGAAGACAGAAGTAGTTTTTTATTATTGAAATCAAAAAAATATGTGACTTTATTAATTTTTTGTGTCTTAATAAATATAACAACAAAATCATTTTACATGAAAAAAATTATTTTAATTATAACGGTTTTATTAACTGCAAGTTTTACTAATATCAGTAATAATGACGTTATAGAGGTAAAAGTTACTTACAGCGGGCAATCTGATAAAGCATATTATTTTACAGATAAAGAAACAGGAAAAATACTAGAATTTACTTTTGTTAGTAAAAAAGCTGTTTCTAAATATGATTTAAGTGCAAAACAGCATATTGGTAGCGCATTTATAATTACATATGAAATAGATCCTATCGAGGTAGAAAACAAAGATGTTAATGAGGATGCGCAAGTAAAACAATATAAACAAAGACTAATCCTAATGGATA
Source organism: uncultured Flavobacteriaceae bacterium (assembly GCA_964353005.1). Classification (GTDB taxonomy): domain Bacteria; phylum Bacteroidota; class Bacteroidia; order Flavobacteriales; family Flavobacteriaceae; genus Aquimarina. Next base: position 60,989 of record CAYGUC010000028.1, read on the forward strand.
TTAATAAAATAGACAAGGCGGCAGTTAAAAACTAAATATTTGTTTATTTATTATAACAGAGGTTAGGATTTCTTATTCTAACCTCTTTTTTATAATTTTTTTAAAGAATATTAGAGGATATGTTAAAAAAAGTGACTTTTTATATTAAAAGTGTCTTAATATTTATAAACAATAATTAAGGTGAAGAAGTGTGCAATGAAAGAAATTGTTACAAAAAAAATAAATAACTATACGTATATATTAATGGGGCTAATAATAGCAATAATAGGATATACGTATAGTTCATTAAGTAATTGGGATATCGTAGAGGGTATAAATAAATATTTAAGTTTTACAAGAAAATACCGATTAGACGAAACTTTTTTTATTTGGGGATTATTTTTTCTATTTTTTACAGTATTAAACTTTATAGTATTATTTAAAAGAAAAATGTATTTGCAAAAAAAGAAAGCATACTCATCTATGCTTAATGAAAGCAATTATATTATAAAGAAACTGTTATATCAACTCCAAATTATTCGTATGGAAGCCGAAAATAATGCAAGTTTTGATAAGCAAGTACTACGAATGTTTGATAGTAGTATTGAGGAGGCTATTACAATGGTAGATAAATTATCGCATATTAAAAACTTAGATAAAGATCCTATTTTTAAAACTATTGTACCAAAAAAAGAATATAAAGATCAAAATATGAAAATGGATCTTTTTGAATATTAATCATATACAATTTTTATCCTTCGCGTTTATTTAGGAAAAGAAGTAATCTCAAAAGCAGACGAAGCGACTTCAATCTTCCCATTAGAATTTTTAATAGCAGTAAGTATTTTATCAAAAAGAGCAGATTTAGTGCCTCTTCGGGATTTAAAATCTACAACATATCGCAATGTAAAAGTAATCCAGTTTTGATCAAACGCCATTGTTATCATTGGTTGTACTCTTGCATTTTCTATATTATATTTACCAATCATTTTATCCCAAGATATTTGAGAAGAATTTGCGAAATCACCAACTTCATCATTTAAAATTTTAGTAAAAACGTTGTTAGCATAGGTATAATCTCCAGTAGTTTTAATAGGTATACATATTTCATCCCATAAAAAAGGAAAATCACCAGAATAATTATATACAGGTTCTTTAAAAACAAAACTATTAGCTACTCGTACCATTTTACCATTATAAAGATCTCCATTTACCCAGTCCCCAATTTCCATAAGGGTAGTTCGTAAAATACCTATATCAATAACATCTCCCTTAATACCTCCTAATTTTACTCGATCTCCTACACGATAAAAATTACTAGAAAAAACAGTAACATATCCAGCTATACTAACTATAACTTCTTGTAATGCAAAAGCAATACCAGCACCAGCAACTCCTAATGCTGTACCAATACCTGAAAGCTTGGTGTTAAAGATCAATAAAACACCAAAAACAAAAATAAGATACCCAAAAAAAGAAATAAATTTTTTAAGCTTATACTTAGAGGCATTATCATTAACCAGTTTAAAGGCACCTTTATGCAGCATTTTTATAGATATATATATAACTGTAAATAATAAAAAAACAGAAATTATATTTATAAAAATTGGAGTATCAAAAGCTGCTATAATTTTATCCATGATTATTGTTTTTTCATGATGGTTATTTTGTAAAGATATTTTAATTATACTACATTGGGTGTTTACAAAAAAAATAAAACATGAAAAAACCTGCTTCTTCACCAGCAGAAAAACAATTTGGTTTAGCACCAGGAACAGTTGTGTATACTGGGGATAAAACTTCTGGAGATTTGTACATCGAAGTATTTGATTACAGCAATGACTTTTTTGAAGAAAAAGAGCTAAATAATATAGAGGACGCATTTAAATATTCAGACTCAGAACCTGTTACATGGATTAATATTAATGGGCTTAATCATACAGAAGTTATAGAAAAAATAGGAGAACATTATGACCTACACCCTTTAATATTAGAAGATATAGCTAATACAGATCAACGGCCAAAGCTCGAAGAGTATGAGAAATACCTTTTTGTAGTTTTAAAAATGCTTTATTTTGATAAGGATGAAAAATTATGCATAGAGCATATAAGTTTTGTATTAGGAAATACGTATGTGATATCTTTTCAAGAAGCAGATGGAGATGTTTTCGATTCTATTAGAAATCGTATTCGAACAGCAAAAGGGAGAGTTCGATCTATGGGATCAGATTATTTATTATATGCATTAATGGATGCTGCGGTAGATAACTATTTTAATCTTATAGAGGCGATGGGAGAAAAGATAGAAGAACTAGAAGATGATTTGTTTGAAGAAAACCCAAATGATGATATAACCTATGATATTCAAAGTCTAAAAAGAGAAGTTTTAAAGATAAGAAGAGCTGTTTTTCCTTTACGAGAAGTGGTAAATCGCATAGAAAAAAGCGAACATTATTTAATTACAGAAAAGACACAATTTTATTTAAGAGATTTATATGACCACATTATACAGGTATCCGAAAATATCGAAATTTACCGAGAGATGACTTGGGGATTAATGGATATGTATATGACTACTATTAGTAATAAAATGAATGAGGTGATGAAGGTTCTTACTATTATGGCATCAATTTTTATTCCATTAACCTTTCTTGCAGGTATTTATGGTATGAATTTTGAAAATATACCAGAATTAAAACTTAAATATGGATATCATATACTTTGGGGAGTAATGATTGTTGTATTTCTTGGTTTGTTGTATTATTTTAAAAGAAAAAAATGGTTGTAACCCTATTAGTAAACTATTATAAATCACCAATGGTAGTTTAGAACACCTTAGCTCCCTTAATTAGTTCTTTATGATATTAAAAAAATTAAGGGTAAAACTTTTAAAATTTTACCCTTGATCTTTAAGTTACATACCTTATGTAATAAAGCCTTACTTCACTTCTTTTAATAAGGTAATAGTTCTAATTCTATTGTATTGAGAATCACCATCATCATCTATCTCTTCTTCTTCTAAAGTATCAAAAGTAATTTCAAATGTTTTCCCTATTAGATTTTCATCATTTAAGTTATATGCTTTTAATACTTCGGGTTTAATATTATCAAAGAAAATAACATCACTATCTCCTTCTTCATTTTTATATTTAAAACTATAGGATCCTCCCTCAGAACCATCAAATACTCCTTTTATGATTTGCACCTCTAAAGATGTTTCTTCATTTTCTTCTTGTGCAATACCAGTGTATGATATAAATAAAAGAGTAATTATTAATACATATACATTTTTTATATTTTTCATTTTTTTTTGAATTAAGGTGAATAAAATTTTTAATTTATTTACTATTATTTGATGTACATTATGACCCAACAATGTTATCCAGGTCACTATTTATTTTTAAAATTTTATTTATTTTTTGGTTTAGCAGATAAAGATACTAGTATGCCTAGTAGTAAGCATAACGCAATAAAAACTAAAGAGAACCATTCTGGAAACTTATAAAAATGAAGAGTAATAAGTTTAAGAGAAACAAAAACTAAGATAGCAAAAACACTGTATTTAAGATAATGGAATTTTTCGAGCATATTAGCAAGAAAAAAATACATCGATCGCAATCCTAAAACAGCAAATATATTAGAGCTAAACACTAAAAAAGGATCTGTAGTAACAGCTAGTATTGCAGGAATACTATCTACTGCAAAAAGTAAATCGGTTAGTTCTATCATTATAAGGGCTACCATTAAAGGAGTAACCATCTTTACTCCATTTTCGATAACCCAAAAATTTTCTCCATTAAGGGTATTACTTACTTTAAGATGCTTGTATAAAAGGCTTTTAAATTGAGAGGGTTTAGTTTGATCTTCTTCTTTTACTAACATTTTAAAAGCAGTAAACAATAAAAAAGCGCCAAAAACATAGGTGATCCAGCTTAATTTATGAATTAAAATTACTCCCGCCCAAATCATTAATGCCCTAAAAAAAATAGCTCCAAGAATACCCCAAAATAAAACTTTATGTTGATGTTTTATTGGGATTTTAAAGGATGAAAATATCATGGCAATAACAAATAAATTATCTACACTAAGGGATAATTCTATCAAATAGCCAGTAATGTATTTTATAACTGCTTCAGATGGTAATAATTGATTACGATTATCTATGAGTTGGTTATTATAAATCCAGTAGATAACAAAAGAAAATGCCCCAGCAATCATTACCCATAACAAAGTTTCTATTGCTACTTTTTTATGGGTAATAGGCTTTCCTTTTTTATGAAGCAGTAAAAGGTCTATCATCAATAAGATAATAACCAGTATTACTAACCCTGTCCAAATCATTATGTTTATATGGTTTTGATCAATTAAAAGATAGAGAAGGCAACGATTCTACAGAGCTCTATTTTTTATTTAACTTTCTTTTTTAAATCAAAAATATCTGTTCTTCTGTCTTTTAGGTTTCTAACCGCTCCAAATTGATTTAACTCTCTTAAAAGATCGATATCTACATCTGCAATTAAAATCATTTCGGTATTTGGTGTAGCTTCCGCTTTAATCCCATTAGTAGGGAAAGAAAAATCACAAGGGGTAAACACCATAGATTGTGCAAACTGGATATCCATATTATGTACATTAGGTAAATTACCTACACTACCAGCAATAGCTACATAACATTCGTTTTCTATGGCTCTTGCTTGTGCACAGTTTCGTACTCTAGAGTATCCATTTTGTGTGTCTGTTAAAAATGGAATAAATAAAATATCCATTCCTTCATCGGCTAATAAACGACTTAATTCAGGAAATTCAGAATCATAGCATATTAAGATTCCTATTTTTCCGCAATCTGTATCAAAAGCTTTTAATTCATTACCTCCTTGCATTCCCCAGACTTTAGCTTCATCTGGCGTAACATGTAATTTTTCATATCTCTCTACCGTACCATCACGCTTGCATAGATATCCTACGTTATATAATCGATCATTTCTAATTTCTGGCATACTACCAGAGATAATGTTAATGTTATATGAAATAGAGAACTCAGAGAATTTTTTAATTATGGCTTCGGTATGTTTTGCTAATTCTCGTATGGCATCAGGCTCTGATAAATGATTGTTTTCAGCCATTAACGGAGCATTAAAAAATTCTGGAAATAAAGCAAAATCAGATCGATATCCTGCAACAGCATCGATAAAATATTCAGCTTGCTGTAGTAGCTCGTCCAGATTTTCATAAGCTCGCATTTGCCATTGTATTAACCCTAAACGGATTATCTTTTTTTTGGTAGCAGCCTTTTTGGTTGGTTTTTCATAATATATATTATCCCATTCTAAAAGTACAGCAAAATCATTTGATGCTTCATCACCTTCCAGATATCCCTTTAATATCTTTGCAGGATGAAAATCATTAGATATCTGAAAATTTAAAACAGGATCGTTGATCTCTTTTCGTTTTACCTTTTCTATATATTCTTTTGGACTTAACGTTTCTGAGAATTTATGATATCCAGGAATTCTGCCACCAAAAGCTATACCTCTTAGGTTTAGTTTCTCACATAACTCTTTTCTATAATCATACAATCTTCGTCCTAAACGTAAACCTCTAAACTCTGGTTTAATAAAAACATCGATACCATAAAGTATATCCCCAGTATTTGTGTGTGTACTAAATGTGTAATTTCCTGTAATATCTTTATAGGTGTGGCTGTTGTCAAATTGGTCATAATCCAGAATAAGAGATAAAGCACACCCTGCTATTTGATTATTAACTTTGATAACAATTTGCCCTTCAGGAAATTTATTTATTAAAGATTCTATTTGGCTTTCTTTCCAGTATGCATTTGGCATAGTTTGGTATGCCTGTATCATAGCTTCTTTTAATTCTTGATAATCTTTTAAGTCAAGATATTTGAGTTCGATATTCTCTATATTTTGTATATCCATTATAATATTAGGTGCTTTTTTGAGCGTTTTGTTTTCTATTTTGATAATAATGCCAAAAATACAAGAATTAAGGTTAGGCCTATAAATGATATGGACAATTTATAATCCTCTATAAATTCTTTTATCCCATAAAACACCTCATTTTTATTTTGAAGATTTGTCTCAGAGTGGTTATTTGGAAATCGCGGAATTATATGTTTAAATCGTTTTTTTACTTCTGATATTGGAACAACATCAGAGGTATTGCTATATAATTTTCTTTTTTTATTCTTTTTTTTCATCGTTTACAATTTTTTGTGAATCAAAAAATCATTGGTTGTTTTTAAATACTAATTTAATAGTAAATTATCTAATTATTTAGTGTTGTGCAATTAAAATTTCATTATCAAAAATAGCTTCAAAAGGACTTACATATTTAAGATCTTTAAACCAATATGAAGAAGTAATTACTTCAAAAACAATAGATTTATCTTTTGTTTCTTCTATTTTTAACTGCCATAAAATATCTTTTGCTTCTTTAAAATCGACTTTGGTTAATTGTTCTTTAAACAATCTTTTTATTAAAGTATTATCAGGCATTCCTTTTATTAATATCTTAATTAGTAATGCTTCTGGGTTGTACTTAAACAATTCGAGATCATTATTGTTATTAACAGTTAATCTAACCTTAAAATTTACCGCTTCTGGATGAGGAAATTTTCCGTTATATGCTTCATATAGTATTTGAGTTGCATTAAAAAAATCTTCGTGCATAGATAAATCAGCATATTCTTCCCACATTTTTTCTTCTTGCATTTCGTGAGATAAATTATCTAATTGCCCTTGGTTTAATTTTTCTTTAAAAATATATTCTAAAACTAGTAAAGCAGCATCTTCGGGCTCATTGTCTGATAAAGATAGTAAACACAGATCTTTTAACTCTTCTTTCAATATATTTGTTGTGTCTCCATAATCCAAAGCCTCTAATAGCTTTGTGTAATCATTAGCTGTCCAGTTATTTGGTAGCTCATTTATTGTTTTAAAAGATATAAGGTCAACCTTAAAATGTGTCTTCATTAAATTTTGAATTGAATTTAATACTAGGACACAAAAAAGTATTTAAGTCACATCTTATAAAAAAAATAATTAATATTTAAAATTGTAAACAATAAACTAGTAGAATAGTTTTTAATTTTACAGATAATATCTTAATACCTTTTCAAAAAATTATGTGACTTTAAAAAAGATAAAGTGTCCTAATGATTAATTTAAAAACAGGAAATGAAAAAAACAGTATTTCTTTTTATTGTAATGTGTTTATTAATTTGTGATTACGGGTATTCCCAAACTGCATTAAGCAACAAAACAATAGAGAGTCAAGTCGAAAAATATAAAAATGATGTTAGAGGGACATATAAAAGTATTCGATGGTTTTGTGATGATGGTACGATTAGACAACCAAAAGACCCTTGCCCTGATTCTGTAGGTGGAGTTCAACATGCTACTTATAAAGAAGATGTAGAGATTTTGGCAAAAAATAATCATATCTTTTTTGGGCAAATTTTATCGTATACAGATAAGAATGATTTTTGGGATGAATCTAAAAACCATTCGCGTTTAAAACAATATCAGTTAGGCAAATATCTGGCTCGTATTGATGATGGTTGGATAAATCAAAAAGGTCAGTTTTATAGAGGTGCTTTACAAATAGAAGATGAAGAAGCTTGGGGCATAAAATTTTATAAATGGCTATTGAGTAAAGACAATGTTTTAGAAAAAAAATATTATCTAGTATTACAATCGTTAAAAGATATTCCACACAAAGGCGATGATGATGTTTCACAATTAATGCGGGTGCAGTCCAAAGTGATTTCTGATCAATATCCAAAATTTATGGACTTGCGAGTTAAAATACATAGCAATCCAGAGAGTACAGATATCGAAAAAACAATACAATTTAAAAAAGAAAACAGCACAAAACTTGTTGGAGATATATCTAAAAAGATCGATGAGCTGATATTGACCATGCAAAAATTTCATAAACCAATTAATCTTAAAAGCCTTAACAAAAAAATAAATTCGTTATCTACAAGTGGTCTCTTAACCAATACGCTTAAAATTTTTGTTAAGAACAATACAGATAATGTAATACCACCTGCTACACTTACCACAGAAAGTGCCAAGATGTTAATTACTATTCGAAAAGAAATTTTTAGCGAAAAAAATGCTTATCAAAGGTTATTATTATTAGATATAGCAAATGAACTAGAAAGTTTTATTTATAAACAAGCAACATTATGGATGCCAACTACAGTTGGGGAGCAATTAGATAAAATAAATGCTTTGGCTATGGCTAGTGCAGGAAACGGTAACATAGAGCTATGGGAATGGCAAAAAATAGAAGGATTGCTTGTATTAGAAAAACAAGATCAGTTATCTATAAGTGAATTAACAAAAAAGCTGGAAATTGCCAGAGGTGTCGTAGAATGGAGTTCTGCAATGGTAAAATCAGAATATCATGATGTAGTACAAACCTATACAGGTTTTGAACCAAAAGCATACAGTTTTATAGATGACAGAATTCGATCATCGATAGCTTTACAATTAGGAAAATCTGTTGGAGAACTAGGAAGTTTTATTGCTAAAGAATCCTCTTTAAATAATAAAGTTTTGACTATTACTAATCAGAGTACCATACGAGGATTAAACCCGGGATATGCTTTTGGAGAACTAATAGTTCACAGTGGTTCTCCAGAAGAAGTAGAGGTAACCGGAGATAAAATTTATGTTTTTGAGCGGGCTCCCTCAGACTTAAAACCAGTTGCAGGTATTGCCACAGTGGCAGAAGGTAACCTAGTATCGCATGTACAGCTATTAGCTCGTAATCTGGGGATTCCAAACGCAGCATTATCTAATGAAAACCTAGAAGAGCTAAAAGCATATCATGGTAAAAAAGTGTTTTATGCGGTGTCTAATAAAGGAACAGTGATTATAAAAGAAGAATCTATGATGAGTGCAGAGGAAAAAGCACTTTTTGCTAAAAAAGTTCGTAAAGAGGATAAAATAGAAGTACCAGTACAAGATATTCGTTTAGATCAAAAAAACATTGTAAATCTAAGAGATGTAAATGCAAAAGACTCGGGGAAACTTTGCGGGCCAAAAGCAGCAAACTTAGGGCAACTAAAAGAAATGTTCCCAGATAATGTGGTAGAAGGTTTTGTGATTCCTTTTGGGATATTTAGAGAGCACATGAGCCAAACCATGCCAGATCAAACCATCTCATACTGGCAGTTTTTAACAACCATGTTTATAGAAGCAGATAAAAAAAGAGAGCAGGGCATAGCAGAACATGAAATTGAAAAGTTTCAGTTAGAGCAATTAGCAACCTTAAGGGCTGCGATTAAAATAATGCCTTTAAAACCAGAATTTGTAGCAGAAATAACACACTCATTTACCTCTGTTTTTGGCAAACCCATTGGTAGTGTTCCTGTTTTTTTGCGAAGCGATACTAATATGGAAGATCTTAAAGATTTTACTGGAGCAGGGCTAAACCTCACTATTTTTAACACCTTAGAAAAAGATAAAATTATTCAAGGAATCAAAGATGTATGGGCATCCCCATATACAGAACGTAGTTTTAAATGGAGGCAAAAATATTTACTGAATCCTGAAAATGTTTTTCCTTCTATATTAGTTATTCCTACTGTAGATGTAGATTGTTCTGGGGTACTTATTACCAAAGGTATATCCTCGGGCAATGAACAGGATTTAACCATTGCATTTAGTAGGGGAGCAGGCGGAGCTGTAGATGGGCAGGCAGCAGAATCTTATTTGATTAAAGAAAACGGAGATTATGAGCTAATTTCTCCAGCACGCGAAGCATATCACAATATATTACCAAGCACAGGAGGTACAGGAAAAAAAATAGCAACTTTTGAAAAAGCTATACTTAATGCAAATAATATAGATCAAATTAAAACTTTAGCATCTGATATACGAAAAACTCTTGCCAAAAAAACAACATCCAATTACAAAGGAGCGTATGATGTAGAGCTTGGCTTTAAAGAAAATAAGTTGTGGCTTTTTCAGATTCGTCCTTTTGTAGAAAACAAAAAAGCATTAGGATCTGAGTATCTGGAATCTATAACCCCAAAAATTAACACTAAAAAAGAAATAGTACTTTCAACACCATTATAAAAAATGAAAACTAAATTAATCGTATTAATAACTGTCGTTTTTATTTGTACAGCATTTACCATACCCAATCATTATCCTATAGATGGATATGCGTCTACTGGTATCAAAAGGCTAAAAAGATTACAACTTTCTGTTGCGGGGGATCTTCCCGATGCAGGACTCCCGCCAGGAGCTTTTAAATCTATAAACGATATTACATTACATCTGCTTTTGCGAAAACAAGATAGTACCAAAAGCATTTTGGTAGAAGATGCTGGGCTTCAGAAAAAAATAAATGCCCTGTTTCCCAGATTAGATAAAAGCTATTCGGTAACCATTTTGGATATTACTTGCGCAGACTCTTTGCGATATGCACAACAAAATGAAACCAGAGGATACCAACCAGGTAGTGTGGGTAAATTAGCTGTGGTTACCGCACTATTTGTACAACTAGAAAAAATATATCCAGATTCTTGGGAAAAACGAATAGAACTATTAAAAAACAAATCTGTAAAAGCAGGTAATTGGGCATTGGTAGATGAACATACCGTTCCTGTTTTTAATATAGAAACCAATAAATTAATAAAACGACAAGTTGTAGCCAGTGATGTTTTTACGTTATACGAATGGATAGACCATATGTTATCGGTAAGTAATAATGGGGCAGCAAGTGTAGTATGGAGAGAGGCTCTGTTAATGGCTGCTTTTAAAGATAAATACCCTTTATTAACACAAGAAGAAACAGATACGTATTTTAAAGAGACACCCAAAAAAGAGCTAACCGATTTAGGTAATGATGTAGTTAATTTACCACTTAGAGATTTAGGGATAACTGCAGATGAATGGCGTTTGGGTAGTTTTTTTACAAAAGGAGCAAACCAATATGTAGGGGATAAAGGAGGAAGTATAGGATCTCCTTTGGGAGTAATGAAATGGATGCTACAACTGGAACAAGGAAAAATAGTAGACGAAAATTCGAGCCTCGAAATTAAGAGATTAATGTACATGACCGACAGGCGAATACGGTATGCACAAGCACCACAATTAAGAGAAGCTGCAGTTTATTTTAAATCCGGAAGCTTGTATAAATGTGACCGCTCTAAAGGCGAAGAGTGTGGCAAGTATAAAGGTAATGTATCTAATTACATGAATTCTGTGGCAATTATAGAGCACCCCGATGGTACTAAATATATGGTGTGTTTGATGACAAATGTATTGCGAAAAAATTCTGCTAGCGACCACATGTACTTAGCAGGTAATATAGATAAAGCTATTAAAGAGAAGTAAAATTTGGAGACTAATTCTTTTAAAGCTAAATGGTATAAATCTGTATGCGGATTATTAAAAAAACAACCCTAAAAGGTTGTTTTTTTGTTTAAAAAGTAGCTTTTGAGGAGTAGAAACCTATAAAAACAGAAAAACATGTAAAATACTGTTTTTAAGTATCTTAACGATCTCCTGCAGGGTGCAGCAGATCGATATAGGTGTTGTAGTTATCTCCTGCAGGGTGCAGCAGATCGATATAGGTATTGTAGTTATTTCCTGCAGGGTGCAGCAGATC
>CAYGUC010000029.1:0-72597 GCA_964353005.1 uncultured Flavobacteriaceae bacterium
AATGAGTAAAACGTTAGATATAGAAATAAAAGTTGCTGATGTGTTTAGATTAAAATCAATCAGTAAAATATTAAGTACGACTATAACTTCTAACATTATTTATTCATACTCGATCAATTATAAACTAGAGTTAAATGATATAATTTTTATACATCCTGCGTATTCGGGGGTAGAAGCTTATCTAACTTTAGCTGAAAAGCTAGCTTCTAAATATAATTGTATAGGGATAGATAACTATAATAAGTACAATGAAAAAAAGATAAGTTCTTTAAATAAAATTTCTAATTATTATTTATCTGAATATGAAAAAAAATACGAATTCAACAATCCTATTAACTTGTTAGGTTGGTCTTTAGGAGGAGTAATTGCGTTAGAAATGGCAGGAATCCTAGAAACTAGAGGTTACACAAACATAAATGTTATATTATTAGATACTTTTTTGATAAGCGCAAAAAATAATATAATTAAAGAGAATTTTTATAAAGAAAATAGGAAGTTATTCCGTAAAGATTTTGATGATGAGAAACAATTTAAAGAAAACTTACCCATGTTTGAAGCAGCTTCTCAAATATTAGTATCCCCAATAAGTAAATATTTAAAAAACACTAATATAACATTATTTAAGGCAATGTTATTTGATGAATCTGATGAGAGATCAAAAAAACAAAAACTTAATAATATTGACCTAATCTCAGAAAATATTAAAGTAGTAAAACTAAATTGTAATCATCAAAATATTTTGGAGACTAACAAAGTAAATATTGTCAACTACCTTTTAAACGGGATCCATTATCATAAAACCTAATTAAAAACTCACTTTGCGTATAAAAATATGTCAAAATCAAAATTTACTGTCAATGACAATTTATTGGTTTTTTAATTATTCAACTAATGAAATTTTGATTGCAGGTACTTGGCAACTAAAACAATTTAAAGTGTTAAATAAAAGATATCTTTAACTGCGTAAGGTGAGTTAAAAAATCAAAACATAATAATGTACTTTACAAAAACAATTATCACAATGAGAAATATGAGAAAAAATGACATAAAAAGAAGTTATGAAATAGAATAGCCAGGTTGGTCATTAGACAATAATAAATATGGAGAAAATTTTGATACCGAAGCTAGAATTAGAATGATAGAAACCGGAAGAAAATAATTTCCTTATTTATTCGATTATATGAACCATAGTTTGAAAAATCATTTAGAAATAGGGCCATTTTTTACGCCTCTATTATTCTCTGATGAGTTAATTGATTTAGAATATAAAATAGAACATCAAGAAAGCTTTCAAGAACTTATAAAGAAGAACCAGATCACAGATTAATTCTTATTCTTACAAAATAAATGAAAGCTTTTTATATATCCGTAAAATATCATAATTATTGTATAATTGTTACATTTTATAAGTATTGATGGAGATAGACGAGGATTATTTTAACATTGAAAATTCAGAACAAGAACATTTTACGCAGAGAAAGGCAATGTAGTTAAACCAAAACCAGTGCTATAATAATGACGGGAGTAAGATTCTTGAGAATATTGCAATATAATTGACCCAGCTGCCATGTCACTATTTAAATGTTAAAGTATAAGAAAACCATATGGAGATTGTACAAATAAAGTTTTTAAAAAATCTATAGATGATGAACAAGCATTTTTTTTACTAATAAAAAGTATTTCTTATGTCTATATCTCCTATTATGTGAAGACATATGAGTGAAAAATTAAGTAAAAACAAGCACAACAGAAACATTAAAGGTGGTACATATAGTTATCAGTAATACAAATGTAATTTTATTGGGACCTATCATAAGATTAAGCATCTCTGTTTATACTTAAATGAGTTTGTTTACAAACTCAATAGAAGATATTTTGGAAAAAAAATATTTGACAAGATTATAATCACTAGTATTATAGCTAAAGAACCGCTAATCTAATTAAAATAATGAAATATGAATAATATGCCTAACAAAAAAATTAAAATTATAGCGCTACCATATGCAGGGGCTAATGGTTATTGTTATAGAGAATTCGAAAATTTATTATCTAATAACTTTGAATGGATAACTTATGAATTACCTGGCAGAGGAAATCGAATTGACGAATGTTTATTGTTAAATATTAAAGATATTGTTTATGATCTTTATAATAAAATGATCTCTGAAATAGAATATTCTAACTATATTATTTACGGACATAGTATGGGGACAATTTTAGGATTTGAGTTAATGAAAAAAATTATTTCATCAGAATCGAAAGAACCTATGTTTCTATTTTTTACTGGTAGGGGCGCTCCAAATATATATGAGAAAGAAAAGTTAGCAGGTTTAGAAAAGGAATCGTTCTGGAAAAAACTTAAGGAAACAAGAGGAGTTTCCGATAAATTATTTAAAAACGATGAATTTAAAAACTTTTTTGAACCTATTTTAAGAGCGGATTTTAAAGCTTGTGAAGATTATTCTTTTATTGATTTAAAAAATCCATTAAAAACACCAATTTATTTAGGTATAGGAAATGAAGAACTTATTGGAAGAGAAAATGACAAAATTAAATGGAATGAGATATTAGCTTGGCAAAATATTACAGAACTTTCTATAAGAGTAAAGTTTTATAAAGGAGATCATTTTTTTATTTTGGATCAAACCGAGATGTTAGTTAAAGATATTGAAAAAGCTTCTTTAGAATTTACTATACCGTGATACTCTAGAACTACAATATATAGTTAAAATCCACTTAAATTTTTTAAACTTTGTATATACTCATGATTAATTTAAAAAAAAATTTCGGACCAAAAATATATTCTTTCATAATATACTTATTAATTTTTGGTATGTTAGAAAGTCTTTTTTCTTCTTCGATATTAATGTTTTTTGAAATAAAAATTAACAATCAAACAGATCATTATTTTGGTTTAAGTATTAATGAAAAACTTGAATTTTTCATTTTTCTAATAATTGTTATTATTTCTTTTTTATGTTCGAAATATTTTAGAACTTACTTAATTAGGAAAACTTATTTTATTAATACTAATATGGAGTTATCACTATTCCAAAAACTTCGATTTTTGAATTTTAATCAATTTGATAGTATTGGTCAAGATAAAATACGAACCCTGCTAGATGATTTGAAAAAACTTCGAGATTCACCAGAATACATTATCAATGTTGTAAGCTCATTTATTTTAGTATTTGTATGCCTATTTTACTTATTTTATCTAAATTTTCAAGGAGCTTTACTGTTATTAACTTTTATTGTAGGGTTAATTATTTTTTTAAAATTAAGAAATAGAATAGTTCAAAAAAAAAGTGAAGAATTAAGGAATATACAGGATATAAATGAACAAAATATAAATGATTTCATTCTTGGGTTTCGAGAAATCAGTATCAATAAAATAATAAATGATAATATTTATAGGAAACATATTAAAAAAAATAGAGAAAAAGTTAGAAATCTGAATATTTTTATCAATACCAAAGATTTAGTTAATGGACTTATAGGTAATTATTCTTTTTATACAATCTTAGCTATTATATTATTTGTTTTCCCGCTTTTATTTGATTTTAATAACGGTAAGACGTTTCAGTTTATTTTGGTAATATTCTTCATGATTACCCCGGTTTTTAATATAGTTACTTCAATTACTGTATTTATTTTGATAAAAGTTTCTTATGACCGAGTAGATAATTTTTATAGCATTATTGAACGTTTTAACCTTAAAGTTTTTGATAATAGTTTACCTGATGTTTTTGAAAACGAAAAATTTGATTCGATAAAATTAAACAAAGTTTCCTTTAACTATTATGATCAAAATAAGAGTGTTATTTTTAAATTAAATCCTATAGATATCGAAATAAAAAGAGGAGAATGTATATTTATAATAGGGGGTAATGGTAGTGGTAAAAGTACTTTTGTTAACATTTTATCAGGCCTTATTTTTCCTGTTGAGGGAAAAATCTATTTTAATAAAAAAGAACTTGGTGAAAATAATTTTAATTCATTTAGTAATAAAGTAACAACAATTTTTTCTGATCCATATTTGTTTAGTGAAAACTATCGCGGTTTCGATTTTAGTTTTGAAAAACTAGATAAATTAATTAAAAAAATGAAGATGG
This sequence comes from uncultured Flavobacteriaceae bacterium, assembly GCA_964353005.1. GTDB lineage: Bacteria > Bacteroidota > Bacteroidia > Flavobacteriales > Flavobacteriaceae > Aquimarina. Next base: position 4,116 of record CAYGUC010000029.1, read on the forward strand.
AAGATATTTTGAAATTTAATGAGAAAAAACAAATTTTTGATAATTCGTTATCTACCGGTCAAAAAAAGAGATTAGCCTTACTGTATGGTTTAATGGAAAGAAAGGAAATTATTATTATGGATGAATGGGCTGCCGAACAAGACCCTATATTTAAAAAATATTTTTATGAAAACTTGATTACTGATCTCATTCATGAAGGAAAAACTATCCTGATTATTACTCACGATGATAATTACTTTCATTGTGCCGATAGAATATTGAAGTTTGAAGATGGTAAAATAGTAAGTGATAGTAAATTCAACGACTCGACTTACAAAAAATATCATTGAAATAATTCAATAAACTAACTTTAACTTAGTATCCATCCGTCTAATTGGATCTATGTGGTTTATTATCAAAGTAAGAAGGACGATAGTGTAGTCATTGATAAGCTAAATGAGCCCACTGAGAACTATTCTACCGGAGGTTTTGATGAACACCTTTAGAAGGTCCGTCGAGAAGGCTTGATTTAAAATCGTAAACGTGTACTATGGGTTTATCGTGATATGAAACTAAAACTCAGACGAAAGTGTAAAAAAGAATTATTAGAGGCATTAAACAATTTTTTGAAATCCCTGAATTGCTCAACGAATGTTGGAGTATGGATTTTATGGGTATTGCCTTGATAGGTGAGCGTAAAGTACACATCTTCAATGTAATTGATGATTGTAATCGTGAAGCACTAATTGTTGATGTTGGTATATCCTATCTTGCGAGGGCTGTAATAGAAACATTAGAAAATTTAAGAGAAGAAGTAAGAACTCTAAAATATATTAGATGCGATAATGGACCTTAATTTATATCTAAAACCTTTGTGAGTTGGGGAGAAAAAACATCGTAGAGATTAAGTATACACAGCTAGGAAAACCAATGCGAAATGGATATGTCGAAAGAATTAATCGCTTCTTTAGAGAAGATATATTAGATGCATATTATTTTGAAGACATTTATCAATTGCAAAAAATAGGTGAGCATTGGAGGGAAAGTTATAATTACAATCACCCGTATAAATCCCTTGGAAATAAGGCTATAATATAGGGGAAGATTCTTGAAGAAATTAGAGATAATGATGAATTAAAACGATACTTTGAACCAATTCTAAGAAATGACTTTCGTCTAATCGATAAATATGAATATGACAAATGTGAATATGCACTTGAAATACCTTTTTATATTGGAATTGGAGATGAAATAATCAAATGGAGTGATATTCAAAAATGGCAAGAACTTTCTTCCTACGATATAGAAGTCAATTTTTACGAAGGAGATCATTTTTCTATTTATGAACACAAAGAGCTAATTTTAAATAAAATTGTTAGTTATCTAGAACGGTTGGTGCTAGTTGAGTAAAAACATAATAAACATGTACTGTAGATACAGGGGCAACCTTTGCAAAATATAACTTAAGTTCGTTGTCAAAATCTAAAACTTTTCTGTTCATCATCTTTTAAAAGTGGGTTGGATTAGCTGGAACTTTTGAAAATGGTGTTTTATGATATAACAATTGATTTCCAAAAATGAATAAAGGAGAAATTTTATTATATAGAAAGGATAATGATTTTAGAGCTGGTTTTTGCATAATTAACAAAAGCCTGTCTGATCTTACCAAAGAATCCTGGATGTTACACCCTGATGAAATCTTCTATTATCAAACGTTGAAATATGATAAAAGAAAGACAAGTTATTTGTTAGGAAGGATTGCTGCAAAAATATCAGTATCAGAATTTATTCATGAAGATATTAATATTAAATCATTTTCGATTAAATCTGGAGTTTTTCAATTTCCCGTTGTAAAACATATCATAGATTATAATGTCCAGGTTAGTATTAGCCATTGTGATAATATAGGAGTTGCTTTGGCTTTTTCTGAAGAACATCCCATGGGAATAGACATAGAGAGAATATGTGAAGACAAAATTGATGTTATGAAAAGTGTAATCGGTAAAAATGAGTTTAAATTAATAGAACACGCTAAATTGGATTTAGCAGTGGCTAGTTGTTTGGTTTGGAGTGTTAAAGAAAGTTTATCTAAAGTGTTAAAAACCGGACTAACCATAGATTTTAATGTTTTAAAAATCAATTCTTTACAAAAAATAGGTTCAATATATCTTAGTACTTTCGCACATTTTTATCAGTATAAGTCTATTTCGTTTAAGATTGATAAGTATATCTGTTCGATTGTATTACCTAAACTAACAAGAGTAAATTTAGAAGATATTCGTAACGCATTTAAGATATATATTCATTGAACAATATCTAAGGCTAAGTTGCGGTTCTTCTATTTTTGTTTTTATCCAAAGATTGATGATTTTTTTTATGGTAGTGGCAGTATATTCTTCGTAAGCATCGTAAGCATCCGAGCAACTACGTATTAATTTTTTCTTGATATCCTGGTAGTAATTCTTCAAGTTTTTGTATGCTATGATCAGGTAATTTTTCTAGGGTATTAGCCAACCATTCCCTAGGGTTAATGTTTTGCATTTTGCAACTCCCGAAGAATGAATATAGCATAGCTGCATTTTGCGCTGCTTTGTGCGATCCGCAGAAGAGGTAGTTCTTTCTGCCGATTGCCATGGGACGGATACTGTTTTCAATCAAGTTGTTGTCCAGCTCGATCCTTCCATCCTTAAAGATATTTTCAAACTTATGATATTGGTTTACAAAATAAGTGTAAACATCCGAGCAACTACGCTGTAATATTTTCTTGATATCCTGGCAGTAGTTCTTCGAGTTTTTGTATGCTATGATCTGGGATACGTTGTAAAGTATCTTCTAACCATTCTCTGGGATTAATATTTTTCATTTTGCAACTTCCAAAAAAGGAATATAGCATAGCAGCATTTTGCGCTGCTTTATGAGATCCACAGAAGAGGTAATTCTTTCTTCCAATTGCCATTGGACGGATTGCATTTTCAATTAGATTGTTATCGAGTTCTATACTTCCATGTTCAAAGATCGCTTCCAATTTTGGGTATTGATTGATAAAATATGTCATTGCCTTACCAATAGGAGTTTTGGGCAGTACATTAAACTGTTCCTGTTCGATCCACGTTTTGATTTGTGCCAGTAATGGTTTAATCTTCTTGTTGCGTATTGTCTTTCTTTGCGCAAAATCACTTTGTGTTTCTTCTCTGATCGTTCTTTCTTTTAGATATATTTCTCTAAAAAGCGCCAATGCTATTTGTGCTCGTTTTTTATCACTATCCAGGGCATCATGGAATTTACGTCTGGCATGTACCAAACATCCTGCAAGGGTGATTTTTGGGTCAGTTCCTATTTTATCATATACGGTATAGCCATCACATTGGAGATATCCGGTATAATCTGTAAGCAATTCTTTGGGACCATGTTGTCCCCGTCCTTTACGATAATTGAAGAGTACTAGTTTCCCAACGGGATCGTGATAGACCCATTGATATCCTTGATGTGCTTTTCCTTTCTTGTCAGAATCGAGTACTTTAATCGGCGATTCGTCAGCTTGTATATAATGTGATGTGAGTATTTTTTGCTTTAAAGTATTATAAAGTGGTTCTAGCAATTGACAACAGCTTGCCATCCAATCACTGATGGTACTTTGTGCTGGTTCCCATCCAAAATCTCGTTTAAACATCTGGATTTGACGGTAAAACGGCAAGTGATCTACGTATTTACTTACTAGAATGTGTGCTAATAAACAAGCCTCTGCAATAGCCTTATCAATCGGACGACTTGGTAGGGCTGCTATTAGTACACCCTCATTATCTGGCTTGGCATACTTTGGACGAATGGTTCTTCTTTTAATAAGACTTGCTGGGGTGTATTCTAAGGTTTCACTAATTTCTTCTCCGATTTTGTTTAGACCAGTAGTATCTTCTTCGGGTTGGATAATAACTTCTCTTACCGGCAGATGTTCTGGCAATGCATTGCGCCCTTGATGTTTTTTCTTGTCTCTGGTATAGGTAATGGTTTCTTGTGGAGTTTCTACAACTTCTTCTGTGGTATCTTCTGAGAATAATGATAATTGATCTACTATTGCTTCAGTGATAAAGCTCTCGGACTTGAACCCATCAATAAGTTTGTAGAGCCCAGCTAATTGATCTTTTAAAATAGAAATTTCTTTCTTTTGGGATTCATATCCAACAAGTAGCTCTTGGTAGGTCATTGCAGAGCCAAAGTAAAAATTGTCTTGCAGAATTGCAATCTAAAATCACTTTTTTTCGTAACGCTTTCTTCTGGTAATATTGGTGATAGCAATACCATCGATCAATAGAATCAATTGCGCATAACTCAAACGTAGACTACCTACTTCGGTATCATATTCTGGTAATTCAAAAGTGCCCGATTCTAGCCTTTTGTAGTACAGCATAAATCCCCCAGACTGCCAATGTAATAATTTCACCTTGTTTCTGACCTTATTGATAAAGATATACACCGTACCATTGTCAGGATTCTGATCCAAATCATTGATCACAAGACCTCGCAAACTGTCAAAACTTTTGCGCATGTCGGTAGGATGATTGTATAATTGAAAACGATGGGAAGTACCTAGTGCAAACATCTATAGTGGAATTTCAATCTCAACCCCACTTTTAAGGCGGATCATAATACTGTGAGCTTTTTGCTCTGATGTAACCTCTATAGCAACAAAATCTTTTTTTAGAGTAGTTAAAGGAGTAACTGATTGCTGTGGTTTCGATAATTTGGATATCCAGTAATACAATTTACCTTCTTTCAACCCATGCGCTGCCGCAAATTCCTTCTGACTCTGACCAGAAGCCTTAAACTGCTTTACTAACTTACGCATCTGGGATGCAATATCTTTTTTTGCCATAAAACTAATAATTGTTTGTAGTAAAGGTAAGTCAGCTTATAATGCTAAAAAAGATGTACTTGCTCGGAGCGATACAAATAAGTCATGGCACTACCGATCTTACTTTTGGGCAGCACATTGTATTGTTCTTCTGTGATCCATTGCTTAATTTGTGTAAGCAAGGGTTTTTATGATCTTCATCCGTAAGGATTTTATTTTTTCGATATCCCCGTATAGTACTCCCCATTTTTAAGACAGCGAGTTAAGATGTAACTTTAACACTGTACTTATGAAAAAATCAAGAAGAAAATTTAGTCCCTCTTTCAAGGCAAAAGTTGCTTTGGAAGCCATCAAAGATCAATTAACCTTACAAGAGATCGCCTCAAAATTTGATATTCATCCAACTCAGATATCCACATGGAAGCGAGAGTTTATAGAAAACTCTTCTAAAGCCTTTGAGTCTAAGTCGAAAGCTGATGATACTGATAAGGAAAAAAGCGCTCTCTACAGTAAAATAGGTCAGTTACAAGTTGAGAATGATTTTTTAAAGAAAGTCTTGGACAAATGAGTACTACCCACAAACGGCAAAAGGTTGTCAGATCTCATCCAAGACTAAGCCTTAAGCAACAATGCAAAATTTTAGAGATCCATCGTTCCGGATTGTATTATAAGCCTAAAGGTGAGAGTCCATTGAATTTAAAATTAATGGAAGCCATAGACAAACAATTTTTGGAACATCCTTACTATGGTGTAGAGAGAATGACGGATTATCTTAAATTAGATTTAGGGTATCGTGTCAATGTCAAACGAATCAGAAGGCTCTATAAACTCATGGGGCTTCAGACTATTTATGACAAACCAAAGACAACCATAAAAGACGAAACCAGTTATGTATATCCATATCTATTAAAAGATCTTAAGATCACACATCCTAACCAAGTTTGGCAGACTGATATCACTTATATCCCTATGTATCGTGGGTTTATGTATATGGCAGCCATCATTGATGTGCATAGCAGAAAAATTTTAAACTGGAGTATCTCTAATTCCATGAGTGCTAGTTGGTGTAATGAGTTGCTAACAGATACTATACAGCAATATGGAGCTCCACAAATACATAACTCTGATCAAGGTTCTCAGTATACCAGTGATCTATATATTGCTACATTAAAAAAACATAGCATACAAATCTCTATGGATGGGAAAGGTAGAGCTTTGGATAATGTCTATATAGAAAGGTTTTGGAAATCTATCAAGTATGAAAAAATATACTTGAACCCTCCAAATGGAGGTTTAGATTTGTATCAAAATGTCAAAGAATATATTGAGTTTTATAATACCAAAAGAAGACATACTGAAATAGGAAAAGTGCCTCCTGATCAAATATTTTATCAGAAAAACATGGCTTCGTAAATAATTTAAAAATACCTTTAAGCTGTCCTAAGAATTGGGAGTATCATACCGTTTGCCTGTTGTTTGATGTTGCTTTCTTCCTTATAGATATCTCTAAAGATGGCGAGTGCCTTTTCTGCTCGGTCTCTATCATTGTCTAATGCTTCATGGAATTTTCTTCGGGCATGCACTAAACATCCAGCTAAGGTAATGTCTTTTGCTTTTTCAGCTATTTTGTCATATACAGGATATCCATCGCATTGCAGATACCCCGTATATCCATCAAGCAACTCTTTAGGTCCGTTTTTTCCACGTCCTTTTCGATAATTAAAAAGCACAAGTTTGCCTATGGGATGGTGATAGACCCATTGATATCCTTGATGTGTACTGCCTTTTTTGTCAGTATCTAATACTTTAATCGGACTCTCGTCAGCTTGGATATACCCTGAATCCAGTATTTTTTGCTTCAAGGTGTTGTAAAGTGGTTCAAGAAGCCTACAGCATCCTGTCATCCAATCACTCATGGTGCTCTGAGCAGGTTCCCATCCAAAATCACGCTTGAACATCTGGATTTGACGATAAAACGGTAAATGATCAACATATTTGCTGACCAAAATATGTGCTAATAAACAAGCCTCTGCTATAGATTTGTCAATAGGACGACTCGGCAGTTGCGCAATCAAAATACCATCACCATCTTTGTTTGCATATTTAGGACGGATCGTTTTTTTCTTTACCAGACTGGCTGGAGTATATTCTAAAGTCTCTGTTACTTCCTCTCCAATTTTGATAAGACCTGTAGTATCTTCTTCTGGCTCTATGATTACCTCTCGTACTGGTAGATGTTCTGGTAAGGCATTACGGCCTTGGTGTTTTTTCTTATCACGGGTATAAGTAATCGTTTGTTGATTTGGCGCTTCTACTGTAGTAGTAGTTTCTGCAAATAGGGATAGTTGATCTAGATCTATTTCCTGTAAAAAACGCTCTGATTTAAATCCATTAATAAGTTTATAGAGACTTGCTAACTGTTGCTGTAGAGAAGCTATGGTCTTCTTTTGAGATTCATATCCAGCAAGTAACTCTTGATAGGTCATAACAATGCCCAAAATAATAAACAACTGCTAAACTACCATCTGTTTTTGTGTTTGTTTATATCTTTTTCTTCGCTTAATATTGGTAATAGACACTCCATCAATCAATAAGACCAATTGAGAATAATCCAAAGTAAGGCTGGCGTAGTAGCATCATAAATAGGTAATTCAAAACTACCTTGTTCTAAACGTTTGTAGTACAATACAAAACCTCCTGCTTGCCAGTGCAATAACTTAGCCTTATTGCGAAGCTTATTAATAAAAATATAGACTGAGCCATTAGTAGGGTTACTCTCCAGATCATTGCTAACCAAATTGGATAGCCCATCAAAACTTTTCCGCATATCTACAGGATGAGCATACAACTTAAAATGTAGTGAACTACTTAATGCAAACATCACATAGGAATTTGGATCTCCAATCCATCTAAGGTGCGGATTGTAATAACTCTCGAAGAAGAAGATTCTGTACTAGTCATTTCTAAAGGTATAAAAGAAGAAGTTTGAGGTGATGGAATGAATTCTTTTGATAACTTTTTGATCCAGTAATGTAATTTACCTTCTGTTAGACCATGAGCTTGAGCAAAAGCCTTTTGGCTTTGACCTGAACTTTGATACAGTGATACTAGCTTGCGCATCTTTTTTGACACGGAGGATTTAGACATATTTATTTTTTATAGCAAAAATATGTCACTAACAAAATCAAATCAAGATGCAATTAGACGGAAGGATACTATTCTTCCATACTATTTTCCGTTTTTATTTTAGTAATCAACAACATAGCCATCATGCAAATTGCCATGTGGCTGTGAAAGCCATGGCATCCTCTGATTTGATAATCTCCCATTCCTACTAGGTTTTTCTCTTTTTTGAAAATTTGTTCTATGAATATCTTTTGCCCTTGTTTTTGATCTAATTCCTTGATATTGAATACTTATCCTTTTTCACACAGCTATAAATTAAACAATCTTGTTTTTTCATTGGGGCTAGCCCCAATGAAAATTCTCTAAATATTGGATAATTCGGTTTGAATTGTGCCACTGATTTCGGGGTTACTGGTTCTTCGTCATATTTGGGGAAAATTTCATAAATCAATAAGTGTTTTATAATATTGATAATCAGGGTGATAAGGTATGTTTTTCCTTGTTTTACTGGGTGATATTTATTATCTTTAAGTAGTTATCAGACAATTACTTATGACCATAAAACAACTGATTGGCATGCCTATGCTAATTGTAAAAAACATTGATTACTCCTGTTCTATTGTTAAAATACACGCATCAATAAAAGCCAAGCGATCAAAGTGTCCGATTTGTAGAAAATATAGCAATAAAGTTCATGATCATTATACTCGAACACTATCAGATCTTCCGGTATTTCAAAACAAAACCACTATCATCCTAAAGACACGCAAGTTTAAATGCCTAAATTCTCAATGTAACCGAAAAGTATTCTCAGAACAAACACCATATTTTTTAAGATATTCAAGAAGAACAAAAAGGGCATCCAAGATACTGGATTCCTTATCAATTGAATTAACAGGAAAATTGGGCAGTATACTGTCTAAACAACTACTAATTCCGGTTAGCAGCTCAACCATTACACGAATAGTCCACAGGCAACAACTACCTCCTATAATACAACCAAAGGTACTTGGAGTTGATGATTGGGCATACCGAAAGGGAAGAAGTTATGGAACCATTCTCATTGATATGGAGACTTCAAGGCCTATTGATATTTTACCTTCGAGAGAAGGCAAAGAGCTAAAAAAGTGGTTGTCAAAATATCCTGATGTGAAAATTGTTACCAGAGACAGGGCTAGTTCGTATTCTTCTGCTATCAATGAAGTTTGTCCAAATGCAGAACAGGTTGCGGATCGGTTTCATTTATTAATGAACCTATCTGATGCTTTGGACAAGTATTTCAAAAGTGTGAATCCAAAAATTAGAAAGCTTATTAAAGATAAAAGCAATGAGCTTTTAAATATGTCGGATGTCCAGAATATGGACAATGAGGAGGAAAAAAGTTTACAATCATTATCAAAAGTCCAGAAAATAGATGGAATAAAAGTAGATCAAAGGCAGGATATTTTCAATAAAATTAAGGAACTACAGGCTAAGGGTATATCTAAACGTAAGATTGCAAGGGATTTGGGCATAAGTCGTAATACAGTTAAGTCATATTTTTCATTAGAAGCATTACCTCCCAGAATAAGTTATAAATCGACCAATATTGAACTATTTACCCAGCACATCGTTGCTCGATTAAATGACAAAGGATATATGATGAAAGATATAATAGACGAGATCTATAAATTAGGATACAACGGAAGTAGAACCCAAGCCTACCATAATATAAATATCATAAAGGAGAGATTTGAAATATACACTCCAAATTTCACACAAATTCAAAAATCAAGAATCCCATATGTAAAACCTTTGAGTTCAAGGAAACTTGCCAAATACATTGGTTCTTGTTTAACTAGCATTAAAGACCTTGATGAACGAAAATATGTACAAACTCTATTAGATAATATGTCAGAATTACAGGTCATTCGAAAATTGGTACAGATTTTCAAATCGATGCTAAAAAGAGGGCACGGAAATATAAACCGATGGATTGAATTTATAAAATGTTCAAAATACAAGATGTCAGGATTAACCACTTTTGCCAATGGTTTATTAAGGGATATTAAAGCTGTTAAAAACGGAATCAACATGCCTTGGAGTAATGGAGCTGTAGAAGGTCATGTAAACCGTATAAAGAGTATAAAAAGACAAATGTATGGCAGGGCTAGCTTTAATCTATTGCGTAAAAAAGTGATATTATCCCAAACCGGTTGATGTTTCCCCAAATATGACGAAGAACCCATTCGCTCCGAAATCGGTAGCACGGTCAGAGGCTCGAACTTCGATTAATTTTTTATTATTCTTGTGATCAATTTTCAAAAAAAAGAATTGATTTCTAATAATTTTATATCTAATAGCATATAAAAGATATTGGCTCTAGTTTAATTTAGCCATTATTTGTATATTTATATTATGAATTTATCAGCGATAAAAAACAGTTTGCCATCACTTACACGCTCTGAGTTATTGGAATTACAACAAGCTTTAGAACAATTATCAACTACCAATTTAGATATTCCCAAAAGCCAAGAGTCTAGGCGTTATTTGTTAGATAATAAATTGGGTTGTTGTCCGCACTGTGGTCACAAGAAGTATGTTAAGTTTGGTGTCGATAAGGGTTCTCAACGCTATAAATGCAAATCTTGTAACCGAAGTTTTACAGAATATACTGGAACATGGATGGCTGGGTTGCAAAAAAAGGATAAGATAGACAATTATCTAGCTTTAATGCACCAAGAAAAGAGTCTGGATAAAATAAAAGAATCCTTATCAATTAATAAGAAAACAGCCTTTGATTGGCTTCATAAAATCTTAGCAGCTTTACAAGATGAAGATGATGACGATTTTACAGGTATTACCGAGAGTGATGAAACCTTCTTTCTGAGTTCTGAAAAAGGGCGCTCAGTTAAGGACAGAACCCCTAGAAAACGTGGAGGCAAATCCAAGTCAAAAGGCATTAGTAAGGATCAAGTTGCTGTCATTGTAACTCAAGATAGAAAATCTTCATTAAGCCTTAGTGTGGCTACTATGGGAAGAGTAAAGAAAATAGATATTGAAAACGCTATAGGTTCGAGAATAAAGAAAGATCAAACCATCCTCTGTAGCGATGCCCATGTAAGCTATAAAGGCTTTGCGATGGATAATAATCTTGAACATCATGCCTTAAAAGGAATCATAAAACAACGTGTTAAGGATAGTATATACCATATCCAACATGTCAACTCAACACACAATAGGGTGAAGAAATGGATAGACAACACTTTTTGGGGTGTATCTACAAAATATTTACAGCAATATTTGAACTGGTATCGTATTAAAGAAAAACTAAAGCATAGAAATGACAAACTCAACGCATTTGTTAATACGGTAGCAGAAAATATAACGGCTCAACATAAATACTTAACCATAGAACATAAGTATCAGAAATTATTAGCAACGCAATTATAAACTACAGCCAAGATATTTGAAAACAGGTTTTAGGACGCTATTGGATCAAAAATTCATTTTTATCAGATGATATGAAACTAAAGTACTTGTCTATTTTAGAAGAGCGTTATAGTAGAATTTATATTGGAGTATAATTATAATTTAGGAGTTGGCAAATATTTCGATTTCGAAATAATCAATTCCATATCCTCCATCAAAAAGTTCGAACTCTGTCGCTTTAAGCCCACTACAAACCTGCTACTTGGCAGGTTTTTGTGTTTTCGGGGGATTCGACAAACGCGCCATCGGGCTCCTTCGCTAAAAATGTCCACAGGACTTTTTTGTACGCTCGACCCTCTCCGACTCCACTTAAATTTGATGTCAATTGGCAAGTTGACATCTAACTCCTTTGTTACCTCACAATTAAAAACAACTTGATAAACTTAACTACTCTCCTAACAAATTAAAAATCCCTTTAGTTAAAAATTGCGCGTTTGCTTCAAAATCGTTAGCATTTTCAATTGCTGTATATCCTGTATAGGTCTCTTTTGTTTTCACCTCCTTTTGCTGAAAATAATACGTATTTCCTTCTTTTTTCTCCAAAACTAAAACATATGAAGCTTCATCAACCAATATAATAGCATCGTTTGGTAATGCTTTTTTCAAAGTTGAATCAATAACAATAGAAGCTTCTACAAACATTCCTGTTAAAAATGTATTATCCGATTCATCCTCTAAATGTCCGTGCACTTTAATGGTTCTGTTATCCTCTATTGCTGTTCCTACAAGATGTACTTTGGCTTTAAATACATCGGCAGAAGCTTCTGGAATTTTAAATTCGATATTTTGATCTTTTTTGATATTCATTATATCTTTTTCAAAAACAGATAGTTCTAAGTGTATGTGATCATTATCTATAATTTCTAAAATAGAGGTAGCTGGAGAAACATAAGTACCTTTAGTTACATTAACTTTTGTAACACTTCCCGAAATTGGCGCATAAATAGTAACTACCGAAGTAATACTACCTGATCTCACATTTAAAGGTGAGATATGGAGCATTTTTAACTGTTTTTCTAAACCTGTATGTCTGGCAACTGCTGTTTTATACTCACTTTCTGCCTTTAAATATTTTTTTTGGGATGTGATATTTTCTGCAACCATTGTTTTTTCTCGCTCATATTCTGCTTTTAAATAGGTAAGTTGTTCATTTACTTCCATATACTGTTGCTGTATGGATATAAACTCCGAATTTTCTAGAGTTACTAAAACTTGTCCCTTTTTCACCTGATCTCCTATAAGAAGAGGTGTGGTTTTAATGTATCCTCCCATAGTTGCATTTACAACTGCCCTATTTTCTGGCGGTACATCAATCATTCCATTTACATTAACAATATCAGGAAACACCTTTTCTTCGATACCTCCCAAAGTCATTTTACTTTGTTCAAATTGTGCCTGAGTAACCTGCATACGGTTATCCATTAGGTTTTCATTTTCAATTTCTACTTTAGTAGATTGGTTTTCGCTATCTCGGCAACTAGATAAAGTTAGAAGGATACTAAAAACAGTTATTTTATATATAATACTTTGCATAATACTATTTTTAACTATTAAATGGTTAAATAATTAATGGCAATAACGGTTTGATTGTATTGATTTAGCTCATCGAGATAATTCAATTTTATCTCATAAGCACTCTCCAAACTTTGGATATATTGATAAAAATCAATTTCTCCGTTTCTAAAACTTCCGTTAGCTGTTTTTAAAATTTCGTTAGAGAGGGAAGCACCTTCATCTTCATAATAATCCAATGCTTCCTGAAGTTGTTTTAATTGTGTGCTAAGAATATTAAATTTTGTGTTCAATTGAATTTGATACTCATTAGATTCAGACACTGCTATATCTTCAGCGATTCTAGCTGCTTTAATTTTTGAGGATTGCCCTCCAAACAGTATTGGTATTTTTAAACCTAATTGATACCCATATAAGCTACCATTAAGATTTGAATTAGTTCCTTGAAAATAATGGATACTTAGGTCTGGTAATAATTGTTGTTTTTCAAAATCGTGCTGTGCTTGTAGCAATGTTAGTTTATCTCGATAGTATCCTATTTCTGGACTACCATTTATATCCAATACATGTAAAGGTATTTTTAGCAATTGTTCTTCTGTGATTTGAATACTGTCTTTGATCTGAACTAGTTTTAGCACATCTGTATAAACTAAGTTTACCTGTTTTTGTGCCCGATTATACTTAAGTTGAATTTGTTTCTGCTTAGATATTGCAGTTATTTTCTCCAGATAATTAGTTTCTCCCAACTCAAAACGCCGTTTTGCTATGGTTGCAAAATTTGTATATAGACTATCTAATCTTTTATATACATACTCTTTCTTTTTAGCTATCTGATACTCATAATAAACAGTAGTTACTTTTCTTTCTATTTCTTTTTTTCGAATATCATAAGAACTGGAAATAACATTATGATGTGCTTTATTTACTCTTTTTTCGGAAAAATATACTGTAGGGAAACGAAAATCTTGCTGAATACCAAATACCCGTAATGGCTCATTGTTTATCGCTAAATTATTTTCGTCAAACCCATAATAGATTTGCGTTTTATCAAAATCAAAAGCACTATTTATTGACGCATCTGAATGCTCTACTCGTAACTTGTTAGCTTCAAGTCCTGCATTATTTTCTATAGCTACCAGAATAAGTTCTTTTAAACTTAATTTTTTAGGTTGTTGACCAATTACATTTATAGAAAATAAAAGTAAAAGGATTAGCATTCCTTTATCAAAACCTACCTTAATGTGTTTTCTGTTTTTATCATGCAACCGATTAAATAATGCGTATAAGACAGGTAATACAACTAATGTTAATAAGGTAGCGGTTACCAATCCTCCTATCACCACTGTTGCTAACGGTCGCTGTACTTCGGCTCCTGCATTGGTAGAAATTGCCATTGGCAAAAAACCTAATGCTGCTGCTGCTGCTGTTAATAATACTGCTCTTAACCTATCTTTTGTTCCTTGTTTGATTAAAGCTTCCATACTTTCAAACTCTTGTTTTTTTAGTTCTTTAAAATGCTCTATCAAAACAATTCCATTAAGTACTGCAATACCAAATAAGGCAATAAACCCTACGCCTGCTGAAATACTAAATGGTAAATCCCGAATCCATAGCAATAAAACACCACCTACTGCCGCTAAGGGAATCGCAGAATAAATCATTAAAGCTTCTTTTACAGAATTAAAAGCGAAATAAAGCAATACAAAAATCAAAATAAGAGCAATTGGCACTGCTACCATAAGTCTTGATTTGGCACTTTGTAAATTTTCAAACTGTCCTCCATACGTGATAGAATATCCAACTGGTAATTTTACATTCTTGTCAATTAGATGTTGTATATCATCTACTACCGATTGTAAATCACGGTTGCGCACATTAATACCTACTACTATTCTTCGTCGGGTACCATCTCTTGATATTTTTGCTGCTCCTTTTTCAAAACTAATATCTGCCAATTCATGTAACGGAATTTTTCCTCCAGATGGTAAATCCACATATAAATTTTGAAGGTTATCGATGTCTTGCCGTTTTTCTTTATCTAACCTGACAACAAGATCAAAACGTTTTTCACCTTCAAAAACACTACCTGCCGTTCTACCTGCAAATCCCATCGATACCATATCGTTTAACTCTTGAATATTTAATCCATATCTGGCTATTTTAGCTCGATTATACTGTACGCTCATTTCTGGAAGCCCTGCTATTTTTTCTACAGAAATATCTGCTGCTCCAGGAACATTTTCTATCAAAGCGCCAATCTCATTTCCTTTCTTAGCCAGAATATCCAAATCATCCCCAAAAATCTTGATCGCGATATCTGCTCGCACCCCGGTTATAAGCTCATTAAAACGCATCTCTATAGGTTGTGTAAATTCTACATCCATTCCTGAAATCACAGAGAGCGCTTCTTTAAACTTATCTGCCAGTTCATCCTTAGACGAAGCAGATACCCACTCACTTTTCGGTTTTAAGATAATTATCACATCACTCTCCTCCATAGACATTGGATCTGTAGGAACCTCTGCCGCACCTATACGAGTAACTACTTGTTTGACTTCTGGAAATTCTTTAAGCAATATTTTTTCAATTTCAGTAGTAATCTGGATGGTGTTTTTTAATGACGTTCCTGTTTTTAATATTGGTTGAATTACAAAATCCCCTTCATCCAGAGTTGGTACAAATTCGCCTCCCATTGAAGAATATAGAAAAATCGAAATAACCAAAAGCCCTGTAGCAATTCCTAATACTATTTTTTTACTTTGTAATGCCCAATGAATAATAGGGTCATATATCGTATTAAGCCATTTCATAAATCTGACTGAGATGTTTTTACTGGTCGCTGTGGATGGTTTTAAAAACATAGATGCAACTACTGGCACGTAAGTAAAACAAAGAATCATAGCGCCTATGAGAGCAAAACTAAAAGTCAACGCCATTGGCTTAAACATTTTTCCTTCTACACCGCTTAATGATAAAATCGGGATGAATACGATTAAAATAATCAATTGTCCAAAGATCGCAGAGTTCATCATTTTAGAAGCTCCAGTAAATGTAATTCTATCTTTTAATTCTTGTTGTTTTGCTTTCGCTAAAGCGTTAATTTCATCTTTCTTTTGGGTAATTTGAAAAGCTATAAACTCTACGATAATAACTGCTCCATCGATTATGATTCCAAAATCTATTGCTCCTAAGCTCATTAAGTTTGCATCCACACCAAAAATATACATTAAGGATAATGTAAATAACAAAGAAAGAGGGATTACAGAAGCGACCACCAATCCGGATCGCAAATTACCTAAAAGTAATACCACAACAAAAATTACAATAAGACAACCTAGTATTAAGTTTTCAGATACTGTAAATGTAGTTTTTGCAATTAACTCACTACGATCGAGAAAAGCATTTATGTAAACACCCTGGGGTAACGATTTTGAAATCGATAGTACTCGCTGCTTAACCGCTTCTATTACTTTTTTAGAATTAGCATCTTTTAGCATCATTACCTGCCCTAGAACCTTTTCTCCTTCGCCATTACCTGTAATTGCTCCAAATCGTATAGCACTACCAAAACCAACCTTTGCTACATCTTTTATATAAATTGGCAGTCCATTTTCGTTCTTCACCACAATGTTTTCAATTTCTTCTAAGGAGGACACAAGGCCTTCTCCACGTATAAAAAAAGCTTGATTCACCTTTTCTATATAACCTCCTCCAGAAACACTATTATTCATTTCCAGAGCTTTAAAAACATCGCGAGCAGTAATACTCATCGCATGGAGTTTTTCGGTATCAATAGCTACTTCATATTGCTTTAAAAAACCACCCCATGTATTGACTTCTACTACTCCTGGTATCCCCGAAAGTTGTCTTTTTACAATCCAATCCTGTATAGTTCGTAAATCCTCTGCAGTATATTTATTTTTAAATTCTGGTTTAACGTCCAAAATGTATTGATAAATTTCTCCCAATCCTGTAGTAATCGGTCCCATTTCTGGAGTACCAAATCCCTTAGGTATCTTCTCTGATGCAGATTTTATCTTTTCTGCAATTAGCTGTCTTGGTAAATAAGTACCCATGTCATCGTCAAAAACAATAGTAACTACAGATAACCCAAATTTGGATACAGAACGAATTTCCTGCACACCTGGCAAATTTGCCATTTCTAATTCTACAGGATAGGTTATAAATTGCTCCATATCCTGAGTTGAAAGATTACGCGATGTAGTGATTACCTGTACCTGATTATTTGTTACATCGGGTACGGCACCAATAGAAATTTGTGATAAAGAATATAATCCAAATCCTATAATAAAAGTTGTAAATAAAAAAACAAGAAGCTTGTTCTTTATACTGAAATTGATAATATGTGATAGCATTTTTTCATAAAATAATCAACGTTAACATTCCAGGTTGAAATTTGTACCAGGAAATAAAAAAGAATAAATTTAATTACTTATGAAAGCCTTGGTGGCTGAAAAAGATCTTTAGAATGAAGGAAAGAGAAAGGTTCCTGATAATAAAAATTATTAGGATTGTATTTAGTAAAACAAAAAATATCAAATTCTGTTTTGGCTAAAAACATGGTAAAAAACGTAATACTGACATACTGATTTTGAAAAGGTAACTGTTCATGTTCTTCCTTTTCTTCTTGATGTTGTTTCTCGTGATCTACTTTTAATTTTCCATAATGTTTAGAAATAAACACAAAAACGTTATCCCCATATTCTTCACTATGAAATTTTGCATGCTCAATGAATTCGTCTATTTGTACAATATCAACAAAAGTTATCCCAATACTTTGAAATACTATAATTAAGGAAAGTGATATTGAAAATAATTTACTCATTTACACAAATATAAAACATATTAAACAGCATTTATGTAACATAAACCACATAAGTTTAATTTTTAAAGAAAAGATAACCATTATTATTAAGAATAGTTTCTTATTATTACCATTTTATATAAAAACACTTATTAAATCATAAATATAATTCATAAAAAAACATTGTACATCCCCTGTGAACTATATTCTTTTTTAAGATTATTTACGTAAATTATCTCGAACAGAAAAAATAAAAACAGATATCTTACGTTTCTATTTTTTAATAAATTTTCATGAGAGATATTTATAAGGAATATTCACTATTTATTCAATCAATAAGGTTTTTAGTAATACTCCTACTTTGCTCTACTAAAACACCTTTAATAGATAGTATTCCCTACAAAACAAAGCCACACTACTCCTCATAAATCATGTAAAATAGTGGGAAAAATCCCCACATATGTGTAAATTTTCTACATATTGAAATTACCCCCTATTCCTAAAACTCTATGATCCAATCACATTCGAAATGGCATTAATATTGCCTTGTTTTAAAAAAAATCAGGGAAACACTTATGAAAGAATTAACTTTTTCCAAATCCTCGGAAACTTCAATATTTACCAATAAGCATTTCAATCGTATTAAAAAAAATATTTCAGACTCCTCTTCATCTTTCATTTTGGCAGGAACATTTATATTATTATTTGGAGCAGTTTCTTTATTTTTTTTCTTACAACCATATTTTGAGAAAATATACTTAGAACGGATAAATAGTTCTTGGGGAATTGCCTTAATGATAACAGGTATATCATTACTGCTTATTAAGGTTTGTTTTTTACTTTATATATTATTTTTATACTTACGCTATAAAGTTATCAAATCAGTATCTAATGAACAATTACCCCTATGTACTGTTATTGTACCTGCATATAATGAGGGAGAATTAGTTTATAAAACATTAATTAGTCTAGCCGAAAGCGATTATCCTAAAGAAAAATTACAATTAATTTCTATTGATGATGGAAGCCAAGACAATACTTGGCAATGGATGGAAAAAGCTAAGGAAATATTAGGAGATCGTGTTTCTATCTATCAACAATCAGAAAACAAAGGTAAAAGGCATGCATTATATCGAGGATTTAATTTAGCTACAGGAGACGTATTTATAACTGTAGACAGCGACTCTATAGTTAAAAAAGATACGTTGCGAAATATGGCAAGTCCTTTTGTGATCAATAAAAAATGTGGTGCTGTAGCAGGAAATGTACGTGTCTTGAACAGAAAAAATGCTTTAATTCCTCGTATGCTAAATGTAAGTTTTGCTTTTAGTTTTGAGTTTATACGTTCTGCACAGAGTAGATTAGGTTCTGTACTATGTACTCCAGGGGCTTTATCTGCTTATCGAAGAGAGGCTGTCTTTAATTGTCGTCAAGAATGGATTAGTCAAACTTTTATGGGACAAGTTTCAAAAATCGGCGAGGATCGTGCTATGACAAATATGATTTTAAAACAAGGTTACAAAGTATTTTTTCAACGTAATGCATATGTCTATACTAATATCCCTGAGCGCTACAAAAACTTATATAAAATGTTTATTCGTTGGGAAAGAAGCAATGTTCGTGAGAACATAGCGATGGGTAAATTTGCTTTTGGAAATTTTAGAAAAGGAGCTAAAAGTGGTACTAGAATACTATTATTAAACCAATGGTTAAAAATGACAATGGCATATCCTGCAATAGTATTAATGTTATTTTTTATCTGTACCTACCCTATATTATTTCTAAGTTCTACATTGGTTAGCATCCTTATTTTTTCAAGTATGCAGGCTTTATTTTACGCAAAAAAACATAGTGTTGCAGAGTCGCTCTG
This sequence comes from uncultured Flavobacteriaceae bacterium, assembly GCA_964353005.1. Taxonomy (GTDB): domain Bacteria; phylum Bacteroidota; class Bacteroidia; order Flavobacteriales; family Flavobacteriaceae; genus Aquimarina. The sequence goes on from CAYGUC010000029.1 coordinate 23,748, forward strand.
GGCATACCCATATAGTATTTTTTATGCTTTCACTTTATTTTGGATTACTCCTTACGCCATTGCTACTGCTGGAAGAAGCGGTTGGTTAACAAGAGATTTAACTAAAAAAGAGCTAAAAAAACAACAAGTAATTACCGCTGCAGTATCTTCTTAATCTAAAGATAGTTGGATACAATCGAATTTTAAAAAATAGAAATTCTTTATAAATTATTATTCTCTTTTGTAATGCTGTAAAGAATAGGTTTTTCTATAAAACCGTTAGCCATCAACTATATAAAATATTCGCCTCCTCTATAAGCTAAAAAGAGGAGGTGAAAATTTAGTCTCCTCCTCTTTCTACTATTAGTTACTACTTTAATAAAGCATACTCAAACTTGGGGTTTCCTCTAACTCCACTATCATCTGTAAGTGCATTAAACCTTATCTTATATAAATTACCATCTGTATCTTTTAGTACGTAAAACCTATCCTCTTTAACCGTTTTAGTAAACACATTTCTCCAATCACTACCTATTGCTCTTTGATCTGCAATAAAATTGTCATTATTAACATTCGTTACTGTAAAGTTTTCGTAAGTAAAATCCTCTGTTTTTACCATATAAGAATTAGCTCCTCCTTTAAGATTAGTAACCACATAATCGGAGTAACCATAGCCTCCAAGGTTTCCTCCTCCAAAATCAAGCACATTTGTAAAAACCGTAAAATTTAAATCCCATTTTTCTTTATTAGGCTCTACGTCAACAATATTATTGGTATTAAAACTAAAAAACTTAAAATTAAAGTTAGTATCTTTTGATATTATGATTTCTTCAAAAGTTGTTGCATCTACATCTGCATGCTGTAATACATAATCATTACCACTTCTTAATATTCTTATTTTTTTCCAACCTCGTAATGCTCCACTAAGCTTAACATCTCCTACTTCTACGGCTTCAGTAGATATTTCATATCCTAATTTTAAAAGATATACTTTATTTTCTGCTTCTGTATCAGATACCTCTGTGATAACCGTTTTAGTAATATCTCCTGTTGGATCATCAAAATATTGAGCAGTGTTAGGTGCACTTGTTTTTATAAGGTCTTTTAATGCTGTTACATCAGCTTCTTTAACTGCATTTATATCTGTAGCATCTAATTTAGCAGCCCCCATAAATATTGCTCCGTTTATTCTTACTCTAAATTCGTTTCCTCCATAAAAACCCAGATCCCAACTATCTCTCTTGGTTTCCTTTTGAGTTTGGCTACTTAAATCTACATACACTTGGTTTGGCTCATTAGCACCACCCACTTTAGGTAAAATAACTCCTCCTAATGCCGCGGATTCTGTAAAACTCACAGCCAAATCGGTATTACCACTAATGGCACTATTAAGAACACTTACTTTTGTTAAAGAAAATGCTACTGTTTTAGTAATACCCTCTACAGGGTTTTTTAGTTTATTAATAGTAAATAAAACATCCCTATCTCCTTGCTTAAATGCAACTGTAATACTTCCTGTTTCTCCAGAAGGTACAGTTGTAAAATCTGCATCTGCTCCATAAACAGCATTTTCTACTGTATAATTTACAGTTATATTTCCCGCCTCAGGAGCTTTACTTGAAAAAACGATTTTTACTTCTTTGTTTTCATCTGTAGTAGAAAAACTAATCGAAGGATTTTCAAAAGCTACAGCAAACTCTTGTGTTACTGCATCATCATCATTATTACATCCGCTTACAATAAAGAGTAGTAATAAAGTTTTAATAAAAAATAAATTGGTTTTCATGGTGACTTGTCAATTAAAAATTAAGATTATATACTAGTTTAAAAAAATAAGACCTTCCATAACCAAGTAATACGGTTGATGGTGGTCCAGAATGCGCACCACCTTCTAAGGCGGTGGTATTTACTTCGGTTATATCTAAAAGATTACGAGCACCAAGGGTTAGCTGTATCTTTTTGTTTAAAAAATCTTTCCGTAAAGAAGCATCTAGCCAACTATAATCGCTTTGCTTACCTCTTACCAGTATTGTTTCATTATCTTCATTTTGCTGCTGTACAAACTGTTGTGAAGGACCATTGTATTTATAATATGCAGAAAAGACGGTTCTCAAACTCTTTACATAATATGCTGCATTTGCATTAAACTGCACCCTGTATAAATAGCTGTCATCATGTAGCACCTTACTATCTAATACTTTCGATTCTCCAGCAAAACCAATTCCTGCACTACCTTTTAAGTTTTTATAGTTCATTGTATTATTAAAAAAAGCTCCAAGGGTTCGGTAAGAATCTATATTGATATATTGAAACTGTAATGGTATTTGATTAATCACAGTAAGCTCAATTCTATCAGATACATTTAAATAGTTTAAAGAGAGTTTACTTAATAGTTTGGATGGACCATCATTGGTAAGATCAAAGCTTTTTTTTAGGTGCACAAAAACAGAAGTTCCTTGTTCTGGTTTTAGGTTTTCATTTCCTCTTACATCATGATTAGCATCTACAAAATAGGTGTATAACTCTCCATAATTTGGTAATCTGGGAGAAGACCCCACCACTCCTCTTAATTCTAGCCCGTTATTAAAATTGTATTTAGTACTTAATGAAACGGCTATCTGAGCTTCAAATACTGAAGAAGTGAGTAATCTGGCACCTGGGCGAATAGAGAATTTATCATTAACATAAATTTCTGAAGACCCAAATACATCATAAGATCCTAATTCTCTTTTTATGTTTTCTCCGTCAAAGCTTCCAGAAACACTAGATGCATAGCCATCGATATGATTTACTTCATATCCTAACTGAAAATCAAAAGAATCCTGTTCTAAAAAATTACTGAAGTTCCCTTTAGAATAGAATACTTCGCGTGACTCATATTCAAATTTCTCTACATCAAATTTTTCTTTGGTTCTAATTCTATATTTAAAAGTTTCTGCATTTCTTTTCTGCTGTTGATACGATAAAGAGATGTCATAATTAAAATCATCTCTCCATTTTCCTAAAAAATTAAGATGATGATAAAACCGTTCTGATCTAAAAAGAAGGTCATCCCCAATAGGGTCACTGGTTTGCGTAGATGGATTAAAGTTAGGGTTTACCAGTTCTGAAAACCTATCTATATTTTCATTAAAATACTCAAACTTATAAAATGTTTTAAAACTATTATCCCCTCTATACCTTAATAACGCTTTGGCAGTGTTTTGTAGTTTTGGCAACCATAAATACCCTCTTTTACTATCGTTTAAATCATGAGATTTTCCTTTTTTATCGCTCCAAAAACCTGCAAAGTCATTTCTTGTATAGATTGCATTAGCATACCATTTGTCAGAAATTTTACGTCCAACTTTTATGGATTGTATATGTCTTCCTTTATCAAACAAACCATACTCATCACCAACAGTTTCTTCTTGTATGTAAGGCGTAATTTCCCATTTGTATTTGCTTGATTTTTTGGTTATTATATTAATAACTCCAGAAACTGCATTAGCTCCATATTGCACCCCCATTGACCCTTCAACTATTTCAATTTGTTGAATATCATCTAAGTTTATTTGCGTTAAATCTGTATTATTTCCTAAACCCTCATCATTAATTACAGGAATATTATCTATAAGTATTTTAAAATACTGTCCATCTAATCCAAATAATTGCACTGCAGATTTTCCTGTAGAAGCGCTTGGTATGATATTAATGTTTAATGTTTGGTTTAACACATCAGCAAGATTATTACCCGCTTGCTGCTCTATCTGAGCTCTACTAATCACTTTTACTTCAAAAACCGATTTATTTATAGATTGTGGAGAGTACTGCCCAGTAACTATTACTTCCTCTAACTGTTCTGTTTTAACAGAGTCATTTTTTACTTTATTTTTTTGAGCAAACATGAAGTTGAAAAAAAATAACAAAAAATAAAATAAAAAAATACTACTATTTAGATTCATTCTTAATAAATTTGCAACAAATATACCATCTTATTTTAATTCAATCTAAATAAGAATTAATAATTTTTTAAAATATTCAAAAATGAAACGACTTACAATTTCATCTATTTTATTAATAGTATTTGTATTTACTACAAATGCGCAAAGCAAAAAAGTACAAGATAAAAACGCTATAAAAAAGATGTGTGGCTGTTATGAAGTAACTTTTAACTTTGCAGAGACTTTTCATTATAGCAATGATTCTCTTTACAAACCTTCAAAAACAAAAACCGACACAGCACTAGAATGGGCCCAGTTAATTGAAGAGGATAAAAACAAAATTTCTATTCAACATTTATTGCAGGTTGGTAGTCCATCAAAACCACACATCGTAAAGCACTGGAGGCAAGATTGGATATTTGAAAACACAAATTTTTACATGTTTAATGGAAATAATTCATGGAACTACGAAAAAAAATCTGAATCTGAAGTAAAAGGGCAATGGACACAAAAAGTATTTCAGGTAGATGATAGCCCTCGTTATGAAGGTTCTGCTACTTGGGTGCATGTGGATGGAAAAAGTTTTTGGGAAAACACAACAGACGCCCCACTACCTCGACGAGAATATACTAAAAGAAGTGACTACAACATAACCGTTAGAGGAAACAGACATGAGATCACCAAAGATGGATGGGTTCATGATCAAAATAATTATAAAGTAATACGTGAGACTGGCAAAGCAGATATAATCTTAGCTAAGGAAAAAGGATATAACACCTATGTTAAAGTAGAGGATAGTAAGTGTAAAGCCGCTGCAGATTGGTGGAAAAACAACAATAAAAAATGGGCTTTGGTTCGTAACAAATGGGAAAAAGTTTACAATCGAAATACGGATCTGGTACTAGAAGCAAAAGTAGATAACAAGGCACTTTACAAGCACTTATTTTCTGATGAATATACCAACGAAGAAGACATCAATAAAGTTATAGAATCTTTTGTAACCCAATAAAAAATCAACCTAAACACAAATTATAATCTTAGATAAACATACAACCAAATGTCAGTCAACAAAAAATTACCCCTATTACTGCTACTTTTTTGTAGTTTAAATTTTATATACAGTCAAGCAACACTACAAGGAGTAGTGAGAAACAGTTTAAATGAGCCTATCCCCTATGCAACCATATCACTTCAAGATACCAAATTAGGTGCAGAGGCAGGTAGCGATGGTACATTTACAATTGTTAATGTACCCTATTCAACTTATGAAATTATAGCAAGATCTGTAGGTCATACAAAAATCGTACAGACTATTGAGGTCAATGGAAATATCTCAGATATCGTTTTTGTTTTAGAAAATGATACTCAATTAGAGGAAGTAGAACTTTTCGGGTCTAGAGAAAAAAGAGCCGAAAAACTGGAAACACTCACGCGGCTTCCATTAAAACCAAACGAGCAATTACAAAGCATCTCGATCTTGTCTAATAAACTTATTGATCAGCAAAATGCCCTAACCATAAGTGATGTTACTAAAAACGTAGCGGGTGTATATACATTTTCTACCTACGGAAACATTAGAGAAAGTATGTCTTTAAGAGGATATAGAGGTATCCCAATACTAAAAAATGGAGTTAGAATCAACTCTGATTTTAGAGGAATTGGCGTTGCTACTGATATGGCAGGAGTAGATAACATACAAGTTCTAAAAGGTGTTTCTGCTATTAGCCAAGGTCTGGGAGGAGATCTAGGTTCTGCAGGAGGAGTTATTAATATAGTAACTAAAACTCCAAAGTTTTATAGCGGTGGAGAAATAACCCTAAGGGCTGGTAGCTACGGAAAAGTACGACCTACTTTTGATGTTTATGGCCCACTAAACAAAGAAAAAACGGTAGCTTTTAGAGTAGCTGGTTCGTATGATAGAGCAGATAGCTATAGAGTAAAAGTAAACTCTGAGAGTTTTTATATCAACCCGTCTTTAGCTTGGAGACCAGATGACAAAACCTCTATAGTTTTAGAAATGGATTATACAGATTTTAGTACAACTCCTGATCAAGGTACAATCAACCTAGGAGACTATAGCACTAATAACATCTTGAAATTACCAGATTCTAAATTTTTAGGTTTTGAATCAGATAGATACACTTCTGTAAACAGTACTTATGCGGTAAGATTGGAAAGAGAAATAAATGATGACCTAACCATAAAAGCTGGTTATTTTGCTTCTGACCTAGAGACTTATAATGAAGGAGCCTACGCATTTGAAGGAGGTGGGAGATCTGGCTTACCTGAACTATCAAATACTCAAAGATACAGAGAGTATTATGGCGGTGGACGAAGTGATAAAAATAGTGTTCTACAAATTGATTTAGTAGGCAAAGATATTCAAACAGGACCGCTAAAACATACTTTTCAGGTTGGTGTAGATTACAGAAATACAAATTTTGATAATTCGGCTTACACAACAAATTATCCAGGTGATGACCCATTTGTAGATGTTATAGATGTAACGCAACCTATAAGTAATATTTTACCATCAAATATCTCATTAACCGTTAATCCCGCAAGAGCTTCAGGGTCTAAAACCAAATCCTTTGGTTTTACTATTCAAGACAAAGTATCCTTCACAAAATGGATTGATCTATTTTTAGGGTTGCGATACACATCTTTAGAAAGAACAAAAGGTAATTTTATTGGGCGTAGCCTAACAGGAGCAAAACGTGATGATGCTATTAACCCTTTGGCAGGAATAAACATTAAGCCAAACGAAAATATAATTATTTTTGGTTCTTATGCCAGTAGTTCTAATCCTATGACTTCTTTTTACAGAGATATTAATGGTAAGGAACTGGGTACAGAACGATGGGATCAATTCGAAACTGGAGTTAAGTCTAACTGGTTTGATAAGGCTTTACGTTTTAATGTTACTTACTTTTTAACAAGTAGTAAAAATTTAAATTTAGAAGCTATTGATGATGCAGGTAACTCATTAGGGTATTATTTAAAAGGAGGAGAAGACACAAGAAATGGTGTAGAGATAGAATTGATTGGTCGAGTATTACCAAATTTAGAAATCATTGGAGGGTATTCGTACCTAGATGCAAAATACAAAGATCATGTATCTTATTATTACAATTCTAGCCCTATAAACACACCTAAACATACTGCTAATTTCTGGGCACGTTATACATTTAATAAATCCCTAAAAGGTTTGTCTTTGGGTGCCGGAGCTTATTACTTAGGAGAAAGACCTCATAATGTATGGTCAAGAGATTACACTCATGGTGGGGTTCAGCCTGATCAAAAGCCTTTTGACCTAAAAGCATATACTACAGTAAACGCACAAGCATCTTATCAATTTAATAACAAAATGAGTTTAGATGTTTTTGCAAACAATGTTTTTGATGAAACAGGATTTAATGCGTATCGAACTGTTTACCTAAACAGAATACAACCTGCTACATTTGGAACAACATTGAGATATAAATTTTAATATTAAAAAAAAATGAGTAGAATAAAAATAATAGTTGCTTTTGTTTTGTTTATAAACATGCTACAAGCTCAAACCAAAAATGTTTTTCATGACCGAGAATTTTGGAAAACAAACCCTAGCGTTACTATTATAGAACAAAAAATAACAGAAGGCAACAACCCATCAGCATTAAATCCTTATGGATTTGATGCTGTAGTTTATGCAACTTTAGAAAAAACCTCTAATACATCTATACTACATTTACTTTCCAAAAAAGGAAATGATATAAATAAACTAACCCACGATAAAAGAACATACATTTTTTGGGCGGCTTATGCTAACAATGTTGAATTAATGAAACATTTAATAGCTAATAATGCCAGAATGGATTTAAAAGATTCTCATAACTTTTCGGTATTAACCTTTGCTGCTGCTACAGGTCAAACTAATAAAGAAATATACGAGTTATGTATTGATAATGGAATTGACATAAAAAATGACATAGATGAGCATGGAGCTAATGCATTACTATTACTAACTCCTTATCTAAAAGATTTTACATTAATAGATTATTTTATTTCTAAAGGATTAGACCTACATAGCACAGACAATGATGGAAATGGTGTTTTTAACTACACTGCACGTGCTGGTAATAAAGAAATGCTAGATTTATTAATAAAAAAGAAGGTAGCCTATAAGGAGCTTAACAAAAAAGGAGGAAACGCCATGATATTTGCTAGTCAAGGCACTAGAAAAGGATCTAATCCATTAGCATTTTTTACATATCTTGAAAGCTTAGGTATCGAACCAAATATTACTAATAATAATGGTATTACCCCTTTGCATAATTTAGCCTATAATAACAAAGATATGGATGTTTTTAACTACTTTTTAAACAAAAACATTAATGCCGACCAGCCAGATGACAAAGGAAATACGCCCTTATTAAATGCAGCGCATAGCAACTCATTAGACATTATAAAATTAATTACAAAAAATACTAACGATCTAAGCGCTGTTAATCAAGATGGGCATTCTGCACTAACAAATGCAATAAAAAGTAATACACTAGATGTAATTAATTTTTTAATGGACCAAAATATTGATCTAAATGTGGTTGACTCTAAGGGAAATCATCTGGGGTATTATTTGATAAAATCCTTTAATCCAAGTAAAACAAATGAATTTAAAAAGAAAAAAGAAGTCCTAACCAAAAAGGGGATAGATATTTCTAAACCTCAAAAAGACGGAAATACGTTATATCATTTAGCAATAGAAAAAAACAATCTAGAGTTGCTAAAAATGATTCATGGTTATGGATATAGCATAGATATCAATACCAAAAACTTAGAAGGCATTACCGCCCTACACAAAGCAGCAATGATGGCTAAAAATGATAAGATTTTAGAATATCTATTAACTATAGGTGCGGATAAAACAATAAAAACAAATTTTGAAGAATCTGCATTTGATTTAGCTAGTGAAAATGAAATATTAAAAGAAAATAATGTAAATATAAAATTCCTAAAATAACATGAAAAAGAACCTCGTTTTTAAAACAATCCCAATATTTATATTTGTAATTTTTGCTTTATTTGGTTTTACAAGTATTTCTCAAAACAAAACCTATAAATGCATGATACAAATGACTAATTATACTGGCGAAGGCGCATATATTGTTATTTCATTAATTAATCCTAAAGGCGATTATGAAAAAACTTTATTCGTACAAGGCGATGATGAAGAGTGGTATCATGATATTACAAATTGGTGGGGATTTTATGGAAAGAAACGTCCAAACATTGATGCTATTACTGGAGCAACCATAAGTGGTGGTGGACGAACCATAAGTATTATTGAAATTGAAACAAAAAAAATTGATACTGGCTACAAAATACGTTTTGAATCTGCAGTAGAAGATCAAGAATATTATGCAAAAGATGTTGAGTTTGATTTAACCTCTGAAAGCGTAAAAAGCAAAATTGAAGGAACAGGTTTTATACGCTACATTCGTATGATACCGCAATAACAAACTAACAAAATGACCATTTCAATTTGGAGATATAGCCACTTAGCTTTGGCTATATCTTCTTCTCTTTTTATAATAATTGCATCCCTAACAGGAATTATTTTAGCATTCGAGCCTATATCGAATCAATTACAACCTTATTCTATAGATAATTCAGATAATATTACCCTTGCACAAACTATAACAAACATACAAGATCACTATAAAGAAATAATATCTATTGAAGTTGATAACAATGATTTTGTATCTGCCTCTGTCATAACCCATGAAGGGAAAAATGAAACCTTTTATATCAACCCTGTAACTGGTAAAAAAATAGGAGAAATGATCGAAAAAGCTCCTATTTTTAAATTTGCAACCAATCTACATCGATCTCTTTTTTTAAAAAGCGCTGGACGATTTTTTGTTGGACTTATATCCTTTATATTATTTTTAATAGCCATAACAGGTCTATTACTTATTATAAAAAGACAACAAGGTATTCATCGTTTTTTTTCTAAAATTGTAAAAGAAAACTTCGAGCAATATTACCATATTATAATAGGACGACTAACCATTATACCAATCCTTATAATATCTTTTACAGGGGTTTATTTATCCTTAGAAAAATTTTCATTATTACCCTCCCATACGGCAGAACATCAAATAGATTACGAAAACATAAAAACTACTCCAAAAAAACAAATTACAGATTTTATAATTTTTAACCAAATAGCTTTAAAAAATGTTAGAACTGTTGAATTTCCGTTTTCTAACGATCCAGAAGATTATTTTAATGTAAAACTATCTAACAAAGAACTTATTATTAATCAATTTACAGGTGAAATATTAAGTACCATAGAATATCCTTTTGTTGTTCTCGCTTCTCATTGGAGCTTTATTCTTCATACCGGACAAGGCAGCATTTTATGGTCTATAATTTTAGGAATCGTAAGTTCTTCTATTTTATTTTTTATATACTCTGGATTCTTAATGACGATAAAACGAAGAAAGAAAAGTTCTGTTCTCAAAAATGTATATCATAAAGATAAATCTGAATATATTATCCTGGTAGGTTCTGAAACTGGAAATACTTTTGATCTTGCAAAAATTTTCTACAACGCTCTATTAGAATCAAAAAAAACTGTTTTTATTTCAGAATTAAATAAATACTCTTCATACAAAAAAGCAAAACATCTCATCCTATTTACCGCAACTTATGGTAAAGGCGAGCCTCCAGAAAATGCAAGAAAATTTATGCAATTGATAACAAAAATTAAACCTAAAGAAGAGGTTTTGTATGCTGTAGTAGGTTTTGGTTCTTTGGCATATCCTCATTTTTGTAAATATGCTATAGATATTGATAAAACTTTGCAATCAAGTATGTATTTTAAGCCTGTTTTAGATCTACACAAAATAAACAACCAATCTTTCGAAGCTTTTAAAAATTGGACCTTGCAATGGAGTAAAAACACTGGCATACCAATACAATTAAAAGAATCTCCTAAAAAAAACAAGTCTAAAAAAGATATATTATTTACTGTCGAATATCGATCCCCGTTAAACATTGATGATACTTTTTTAATTCGTTTACGTCCACAAAACAAAATAACTTTTGAGTCTGGTGATTTACTTGGCATTTACCCAAAAAGTGATCCTGTAGAACGTTTGTATTCTATCGGAAAAATTGATGGAGATATTGTTTTAAGTGTAAAAAAACATGAATTTGGAGTTTGTTCAACTTACCTTAGTAAGCTTGCTCATAAGGATATTATTAAAGCTTCGATAAAACGAAATCCAGATTTTAATTTACCCAACCGTACCAAAAATGTAGTTATGATCGCAAACGGAACTGGTATTGCTCCGTTTTTGGGAATGATAAATAATAGAAAACAAAAATGGAATACTTATTTATTTTGGGGAGGTCGAAACGAAAAATCTGTTGAGTTATACAACGAAGTAATTCAAGATGGTATTAAAAATAATAGATTAACTGCTTTTTATCCCGCGTATTCCAGAATACAAGAAAAAATATATGTACAACATTTATTAAAAAAGAATACTCACATCATTGCCAAAACATTACTTAAAAAAGGAATCATTCTAATTTGTGGATCTATCGCAATGCAAAAAGAAGTAATTGTTATTTTGGATGAAATCTGCAAAGAGTATAACAATAAACCATTAAGTTATTACCAAAATAAAGGACAGCTCAAAATGGATTGTTATTAATTTATTATTAAGGAAATAAATTACTTATCATTTTCTAGAAAATAACCATGATACAAAAACAAACCTGCTAATAAAAAAAACTTCGATACAACTTAAAACACCTGTTTTCTTAACTTCTCGCCTCGTTTTTTTATATTTTATTTAAGAAAAAAACATTGCTTTCTAGGTAATATTACATCTTCAAAATAGATGCTTGTATTTTTTAGCATTGATCTATTGTTTAACAACAACCAATAAACCAATATCAAATCGAAAAAAACCACGTAATATGTATTACAAAACATAAAAACTTTCTAAAAAAAAATATACCTATTTCTAAAAAGTGCTTTTTAAAGACCATATCAGAATCTTTCAATTTTAAACATTAATGTATATCATGGGGAAAATTACATTACTCATAAAATTGGTTGTACTACTAATTTTATGGGGAACAACCACAAATATCCAATCACAAACTATAATTTGGAAAAAAACAACCACAAATACTTCAAAAAAGGAAATTTTAAAATCTGCACTTTCGATCGATGAATCAATATTTGAATTACAAACAACCAATCTCCAAAAGACCTTAGAACAATTATCTACAAAAAAAGAGGTCCTCTTAAGTTTTCCAAATACATATGATCAATTTCAAGAATACCGCATCTGGCAAACCTATGTAATGCATCCCAAATTAGCTTCAAAATTTAAAAATATTAAAACGTATGCAGGAAAAGCTACTGATGGGTCCAACAAAACTATTCGGTTTACATACTCTACAATAACCGGTATTCATGGGATTATAATAGACCGCCAAAAGAAAACTTCAATACAACCTATTAGCAAATCCCAACATCGTTTTTATAATACTATACAGGAGCAATCATTATATGACTCTTTTAACTGCCTAACAGAAGAGATATCAAAAACCTATTCTGCTCCTAAGGATAAATCTACGGTTAAAAGTATTTCGAAAGAATTAAAAAAATACCGATTAGCCATATCTGTTGCAGGAGAATATTCGCAGTTTTTTCTTGACGGTACTGAAAAAAATGATCTCGAACGAAAAACCAAAGTTCTTGCATCGATAGTTACTACTATTAACAGAATTAATGAAATATTTAAACGAGATCTGGGTATTGTATTAGAGCTTATTCCTAATACAGATGCTGTAATCTTTCTAAATCCTAAAACAGATCCTTATAACTATTGGTTTCTAGGTGGAAACAACTATGGATCTAGTTTAAAAAGCACATTAAATCAAAATCCAAATATTGGAGTTACTGCTTATGATGTTGGACATTTATTTCAGGTAGAAAACGACAAACACGGTAACGCTGGTAGTGTTGGAAATGCTTGTATCGATGAAGATAAAGGAAAGGCGTATTCTGTACATACAAATCCAGCCTCTGAAGACATGAGATTATTAGCAGCACATGAAATGGGACATCAATTTGGAGCTTATCATGTGCAAAGTAGCAACAGATGTAGAAGTGGTAACGATATTAGCGAAGTTGAACCAGGAAGTGGTAGCACCATTATGAGCTATGCAGGGATATGTCCGCCAATAGTACAAACACAAATGGATGGGTACTATAATTATGTAAACATTAGAGATATTCAAACCTATATTAGTACAACTGCATCATGTGCTGAAACTATTACTACAACAAATAATTCGCCTATTGCCAATGCAGGAAATGATTATATAATACCTATCTCTACTCCCTTTGTATTAACTGGAGAAGCTACTGATATTGAAGAAACAGGTAATCTTACTTATAACTGGGAGCAAAACAATCCCGAAAAAACAGATTCTTCGACACCTCCTCAACCTAATTGGACAAAAGGTCCATTATTTCGTTCTTTTCCTCCTACAAATTCACCAAAAAGATATTTTCCAGCCTTAAATAATGTGATTGAAGGAAATCTAACCCCTACCTGGGAGGTACTTCCTAATGTTGCCAGAACTATGGATTTTGCTTTTACGGTACGGGACAATGATCCTCTAGGTGGGCAAACTAATGCTGATTTGATGACCATCACCGTAGCAGAAGGTTCTGGTGTTTTTGAGGTAACGTCTCAAAACATATCTAATCTTGTATGGAATCAGGGTGAGCAAGCTACGATTAACTGGAATGTAGGCAAAACTGATCAAGCACCTATTTCGGTTTCTCATGTAAACCTACTTCTTTCTCTAGATGGTGGATATACCTATCCATATGCCTTATCGAATAACACCCCCAATGATGGTTCTGAAACCATTATGATTCCTGCTGTAGCTACTACCGAAAAAGCCAGAATCATGGTTCAATCAGTAAACAATGTGTTTTATGCGATTAATAGTACTAATTTCAAAATTCAGTCATCAGAATTCACATTAAACACTCTAAACCAAAGCTTAGATATTTGTAAAGGAGAAGAAGCTATCTATGTTTTACAATACCAGACTTTTTTAGATTTTAATGAAACTGTTACTTTTTCAGCCAAAAATCTCCCTACAGGAACTACAATCTCTTTTGTACCAGCTACCATAACAGGTAAGCATCTGGCAGAAAAAGAAATAAAGGCTACTATATCTAATACAACTGGATTAGCTATTAACTCTTTTAATATTACCCTAGTAGGAACAACAGCAACCAGTCTAAAAAAGGAGATTGATATAACGCTTAGTGTATACGACAACACTATGACTTTGTTAAATTTAACAAATCCTACCAATGGGTCATTTGTAAATAACTTAACCCCTACTCTTCGTTGGGAAAATGATCCTAATGCCAATTCTTTTGAATATCAATTAGCAACAGATATCAATTTTACCAACATTATAGAAAGTAATATAATTACACAACCTGAAATTACATTACAATCTTTAAACTATAATACCAAATATTTCTGGAGGGTTAGAAAAATTAATACATGCCAATCAGGAATCTATACTTCTCCTTTTTCTTTTATCACCAAATGTGCAGATCCCGAAAATTTTGTCATAAATGAAATAGGACATAATTACGCAAATATAAGTTGGGACGATACTAGCAATGATTCCTGGGAATTGGAGTACGGGCCTTTAGGATTCGCCATTGGAACAGGAATCATAAAAACGTTTAATACCCAAAACGGTCAATTAACAGACCTATTAAAGCTATCGAAATATGATATATACCTAAGATCTAAATGTGGAATAGGATACACAGGAAACAACATAGGCCCAATTCAAGTAAAAACACTGGCTGATTACTGTAGTGGAGATCGTTTTTATGATTCTGGAGGACCTAATGGAAATTACGATAATCGTGAAGATGAAACTATTGTATTGATCCCTGACAATAATAACCAAAGAGTTAGATTAGATTTTGAACAAGTAGATCTAGAAGTATATAATGATCGATTACTAATTTATGATGGACCAGATATATATTCCCGACGTATAACATATGTTACTGGCAAAAGAATTCCGCCATCTATATTTTCTACACATGAAAGTGGAAAACTAACGGTTCAGTTCTTATCTGATGAAAACACTACTAATTCTGGGTGGGATGCTATAGTAACCTGTGAAGCAAAGCCTTTGTGTAGATTTCCTGATAACATAACTTCTACTGATCATACTTCTAATTCTGTTACAATTAATTGGCCTGCACAAAATACAGTAGAAGCTTGCGAATTAGAATATGGTTTAAAAGGTTTTAGACCAGGCGAAGGAACATTAGTTACATCTGGCTCTAATAGCTACACCATCCAAAACCTAGATCAATATACAGAATACCAAGTGTATATACGAGCCAAATGTAAAGCCGGAGGATACAGTGATCCAATGCCTGTTCCATTTGTTTTTAAAACCTTATGTGGTAGTATCAAAGCTCCTTTTAATGAATCTTTCCCCGATTACAAAATGCCTGATTGTTGGATCAATAATGGAATTCCTAATTGGACAGTAAATTATAGTCATGGAGGTGCAAGTTCTTCTGCTGGTGATCATACCCCAGGAGGAAGTACACGCTACGCCTCTGTTACTGGCAGTACTATAGATCCAATTAATCAAACAACATCTATATCCACATTAGAAAGCCCATATATCGATATTAGTGATTTAGAAAAACCTAGTATTGGATTTGCACTTTTTAATGAAGTTTTTCCAGATGAACGACATTCTAAAATAGTCGTTAGTTTTTTTGACGGAAATCAATGGAACACATTACTAACACAGCAAGAAAGCTCTAATAGATGGTCAGAATATTCATTTGACATTTCAGGATACACTATTACCAATGCTATTAAGCTAAAATTCGAAGTCACTCGCTACCAAGAAAACAATTCTTATTTTGGTTCTGGAGATATTTTAATTGATGATATATTTATTGGCATTGCTACTGATTATTGTAGTGGAGATCATTTTTATGATTCTGGGGGAGCTAATTATAATTACAAAAATGGAGAGCACCGTATAACCGTTTTAGAACCTAATGATGAACAATCTCGTGTTCGCTTAATTTTTGATTCTTTTGATATTGCAGCCTGTTGTAGTACTATGAATATTTATGATGGCCCAGACACTTCTGCCCCATTAATAGGCACATATATAGATGCTGCACCACCAGAAATTGTATCTACACACATAAGTGGAAAATTAACAGTTCTATTTGTTTCTAATTCACTCTATTCGCCAAGATCAGGCTGGGATGCAAGAGTAATTTGTGAACCTAAACCGATATGCCAATCTCCAGATATAATTACTTTTACAGAAATTACTCTGGATAGTACCAAAGCTTTATGGAAAGAGCATCCAAGTAACTCTGAATGGGAAATATTTTATCATATCTCTGGAGATAATACTACCAAAAAAGTGATTCAAACTAGTTCTAATCAAATCCTACTAGAAAACCTAACACCAGATACTCTGTATGATGTATTTATAAAAAGTATATGTATTGATAAGGATGGTGATCTTAGAGGACCTTATTCATTTAAAACAGCTAAGAAAATAGATATACTAGAACCTAAGCCTATAGAGGATCGATTGGCATATTATCCGAATCCTACAAGGGATAATCTTTTTATCGAATCTAGTGACCCTATATTAGAAATTAAAGTAGCTCACATCTCTGGGAAAATTATTTTTATCAATAAGCACAACGCTAATGATATTACTTTACCATTAGAAAACTTATCTCAGGGTCTATATTTTATAACTATATATACTAGCAAAAGCAAAAAAGTTATAAAAATACTTAAAAGATAACATTAGATTCTATTAATATTAAATCTCTGCAAGCCATATGTTTGCAGAGATTTTTTTATATAGTTTTTTTATCAAAAATAAAGGAGAATACAGTAAGCACTAATAAAGTTTACCTATTTAAAAGAAACTCCTTAAAACCTATATACCAGACTTAGTTTGTAATCTCTTACCTAACCCAAAAAAGTGATTTAAATACATGTATTTATAAAATAAAGTTTGTCAATGATATTATTTACACGTTTACAAACAAAACCCTTTGGGTATCCAAAGGGTTTTGTTTGTAAAAAAAAATTCAGAATATTCATTATTTCTAATTATTCCTCCTCTTCTAACATTACTTTTTCTGGCAGTATTTCTTCCTTAGGAGCAGTGGTATCTTTTATAGCTTTAAATTTTTCTAATTGTTCTTCTTCTCCTGTAAAATAAGGAAAAACGTCCATAATAGGAGATTCAGAAATAGCAGGTATTGTATAATCTCCCATAGTATTTTTCATAACACTGTTCGTATTATCAAAAGCTTCTTTTACATCATTAGCCTGCACTAATAAATACAAGTTAGATTTCCTTTCCTTTCCACTCTCTTCATCATAGGCTATTAAAGAAACTTTGGATTTAAACCAGCGATCCGAATTTTCAAACGGATGTATTTCTGCAAAATTAGCTACTTTTATATTTGTGATTTTGAATTCTTCACTAATATATGCCGACATTTCTTCGTTTATTCTAGACTCTGCTTCTGTATAAGATAAAGCATCTACCAAATAAGGTTCTGTAGTAACTTTTTGCACTCCAGACTCATTTATTTTTCTATACTTTACTTTGCATTCATACCAAGTAGTGTTCATATCGTTTTTTTTTTTAGGCTGACAAATATAATTTTTTTAAAAAGTTTGAACCGTAAAAAACAGAATAGATATTCACAATCTAAAAATGAAACATTTTAGATAGCATTCCTTTATATAGTTCTAAAACAAACAAATCATTTAAAAGTTTTATATATTCAAAAATATTTTGGGATAATTATTTTTAAAACAATATCACTCCCTCTTCTTCATATCAATATTACACCTAAATTAATTAGAAAAAAGATCAGATCTGCATTCTAACCTTCAAATACTTATAGGAAAACACATTTGATTCCACAAACCCTATAGAATCACTAGTTTTTTAAACATAAAAAACACTTTATCGTTACTATATAAAGCTAATGAAAAGTAAAAAAAACTAAATAATATAAAAATGAACATAAATATCACTAAAATTTGATGCAAAATCTAATGATAAATCTTAAAATCTTAAATTTATCCCAACTAAACATTTATCACACAGATCCCTAACGATCTTTAAAAAACACAAACTTAACAATGAAAAACTACAAGAATTTCATGCTTAGTATAAGCATGGCAGTATCCATGGTATTTGCATTCCAAGTAAATGCAAATCCTAAAAAACCAATCCCTAAAAGCAAAATTCATTTATCTACTATTTCACAAAGTAAACAAGCTTGTGAATGGGGTAATAATTTTCTTACACCAAGAGTAGAATTCACAGATTTTGATGGATCTACTATAGGGTCACAAATATTTAAGCAAGTGATTCCTAATGCACAAAGCTATATGCAACAACGTTGTTTGGATGTAGCTAAAATATTATATAGAAATTCTGCTAATGCTCCTAAATTCAGGTTATTAAAATTTGAACTAAAAAATGAAGACTTTGTAGCTTACAAATCAGGCGATGGAGATCAAATGACTATTGCAGTAAGCACACAACATTTAGCTAAGATCTACAGAGATTCTGGCAACAACCCACAAGTAATAAAAGATGAAATTGATGGTATATTATACCACGAAGTAACGCATGGATACAACCTATCCCCCACTACAGGAGGAACTTATGACGGCTCATCTCCTTTTTGGGCATATACCGAAGGAATTGCAGATGCTGTAAGAATACATGCTGGTTTCCACCAGACAAGAAACCCAGATGTAAACAGCTCAAGAAGATGGTTGGGGGGATATACTACAACAGGTTTCTTTTTACACTATGTATCGCAAAAGTATGATAAGAATTTTATCTATAAGTTTAATAAAGCTGCAAAAGATTTAGGTGGTTCATGGTCTTTTGACAATGCTTTTAAATCTATTCTTGGAAAAGGTGTAGAAACAGTATGGAATGAATACAAAAACTATATTAACAGTGGCAATTCTTTGGATTATGACGGAAATTATCCTTGGTCATTAGATTGCGGAGGAGACACTCCTCCTCCTACAGGAGGAACTATAGATATTACTAATGATGGTGGCAGCATATCTAGCCAACACAACGATTCTCCATCTAGTGAAGGTATCTCTAATTTGATCGACAATAATATCAATTCTAAGTTTTTAACTTTTAATGCTTCTACTTGGGTACAATACAATGCTACCAAATCCTATATTTTGTCATCTTATACTATTACTTCTGGAAACGATGCACCAGAAAGAGATCCTAAAAGCTGGACATTACAAGGGTCTATCAATGGTAATTCTTGGCAAAACATCGATCAAAGATCTAATGAAGATTTTCTTAATAGAAGACAAAAAAGAACTTTTCAAATAAACACTAGTTCTACATATCAATACTACAGATTATCCATGAATAATAATAGCGGAAACATTCTACAAGTATCTGAACTAGAACTCCTTGGTGAAGAAAAAAACACGCCACAACTTCCTGTTGCAAATTTTAGTGCAAATAAAACTAGTATTAAAGAAGGGGAAAGCATTTCTTTTTCTAATTCTTCTACCGATGCTACTTCCTATAGTTGGACTTTTAATGGGGGGACTCCATCTACCAGTATACAAACAAACCCAGTGATTCAATATAATACAGTAGGAACGTATTCGGTAACCCTAAAAGCAACAAACAATGATGGATCCAATACAGAAACTAAATCTGCGTTTATTACTGTTGCCAGAAATGATGGTGGTGGATCAGGAAACACTGTAGACATAACGAATGATGGAGGAACCGCCTCTAGTCAGTATAACGACTCTCCTTCTTACGAAAACATATCTAAACTTATTGACAATAATCCTAATTCTAAGTTTTTAACGTTTAATGCATCTGCATGGGTACAATATACTGCTACAAAGTCTTATACTTTATCTTCATACACTATAACTTCAGGAAATGACGCACCAGAAAGAGATCCTAAAACTTGGACTTTACAAGGATCTACCAACGGTAGTTCTTGGCAAGATATCGACCAAAGATCTAATCAGGATTTCCCTAACAGAAATCAGAAAAGGTCTTTTCAAGTAAATACCAGTGCCGCTTATCAATACTATAGATTATCTATGAATAACAATAGCGGAAACATACTACAAGCATCTGAACTTGAATTATTTGGAAAAGAAAACTCTACAGGAGGAGACACTTTACCTGTAGCAAATTTTAGTGCAAACAAAACAACCATAAAAGAAGGAGAAAACATATCTTTCACCAATTCTTCAACCGATGCCACTTCATATAATTGGTCTTTTGACGGAGGCACTCCTGCTAATAGCACACAAACAAATCCAACAATACGATATGATAGAAAAGGAACCTATTCTGTAGCCTTAAAAGCAGCTAATAGCTTTGGATCTAACACAGAAACCAAAACCGCATATATCACTGTCTTATCTAATGATGGTGGAGGCAATTGTAATTGGGGTAATGACTTCCTTACTCCTACCGTACAATTTACAGATTTTGATAAAGTTACTGTAGGCTCTAGAGTATTTAATCAAGTAATCCCTAATGCAGAAAGCTATATGCAACAACGTTGTCTGGATGTAGCAAAAATATTGTACCGTAACTCTGCTAATGCACCCCGATTTAGATTATTAAAATTTGAATTAAAAAATGAAGATTTTGTAGCCTACCTAGTTCCAGGAGATAATCAAATGACTATAGCAGTGAGTACGCAACATTTAACCAGAATTTACCAAAACTCTGGTAACAATCCACAAGTTATAAAAGATGAAATTGATGGTATATTATACCACGAAGTAACACATGGTTATAACTTATCTCCTACTACTGGAGGAACCTATGATGGTTCTTCTCCATTCTGGGCATATACAGAAGGAATTGCTGATGCTGTAAGAATACATGCAGGGTTTCACCAAACAAGAAACCCAGATGTTAACAATACAAAAAAATGGTTAGCAGGATATACCACTACAGGATTCTTCTTACACTATGTTTCTCAAAAATATGACAAGAATTTTATCTATAAATTTAATAAAGCGGCAAAAGATTTAGGAAACTCTTGGTCTTTTGACAATGCTTTTAAATCTATACTAGGAAAAGGTGTAGAAACCGTATGGAATGAATACAAAAACTATATCAATGGTGGTAATTCTTTAGATTATGATGGAGATTATCCTTGGATATTAGATTGTGGCACTTCTAACACTACATTAGCAGATAAAAACATATCATTAGATATTGATTTTAGTATTAAAACATATCCAAATCCAGTAGAAAACAATCTTTTTCTAGTTAAATCTGATAATATAAAAAACACAACTCTTCTTTACGAGATTTACAATGCCCAAGGTGTCTTAATACACAAAGAAAAAACCTTTGGTCAAGAACTAAATTTAGCCAACCTTAAAAGTAATATGTATTTCTTAATAGTTAGAAAAAACGGAAAAATAATTTCCAGAAGTAGATTTATTAAAAAATAATCTCAGAGATAACTATTGATTAATGATGTCTTTAAACACCTGTTCTATAAAAGGAACAGGTGTTTTTTTTATGCAAAAAAAACACCACATAACACATGGGATTATTTTATAAATAATATTCTGAAGTATGCTTAATAACTTTTAAAGAAAAGGTCGTATTTAAAACCCCAATATTATCAATTTTAGATAGTTTAGAACGCATGAACTCATGGTAATCCTCTAGACTAGGCATATTAATTTTTAACAAAAAATCTACCTGTCCTGCCATATGATAACATTCCTGAACTTCTTTTAGATTTTTTATTTGATTTTCGAACTTATCGATAAACGATTCCCCATGAGATTGAAGAGATACTTGGCAAAAAGCAGTTATGGGTAAGTCAATCAGGTTTTTATTCACTATTGCTACATATTTCTCTATAAAACCTCTGCTTTCCAAACGTTTTATACGCTCATATATAGGTGATACTGTAAGATTTAAAAGGTTAGCTATTTCTTTTGCTGTTTTTTTAGAATCTCGTTGAAGGATACGTAAAATAGTTTTATCCGTATTATCTAAGGTTTCCATATTATTTTTAAGATTCAAGTTAAATTAATTTTTAAATAAAAAATACTTCTGTATAAATATAAATAAGTGTTTTTAATTCTAAATATAAATATTTACCATTTATTTTGTTTTTATCTATTATTCTATCAAAAAATATTATTTTATTTAAAAAACATATAAAATTAACAATTTTAATGTTCTATATAGACTTTTTCCTACTATTCAGTTAACATATACAGAAAACTCTTTCTTTTTAGTAAGAAAAAACACTTAATGCAGGCTTATTATTTATAGATAAAAAATAAAAAAACTTTTATAACACAACTTTACAATAATAATTACTCTTATTAACCAATTATTTAAAAAAATAAACTTCATATTATAAATTTGATAACAAATAAGTCTTTTAAACATAACGAAATATTAACACCTTTAATAACACAATTATTTTAAAAGAGCCAATTGTAGAAAATCAGCAGTCAAATAATTAACTAAATCAATTTTAATATGAAGAATAAACTAGGATATCTTTTTTTTGTGCTTACCTTCATGTCATTTACCTCTAAAATGATTTCTCAGGAAATCACAATTACTGGTAAAGTAACAGACAGCGACGGGTTATTATTACCTGGCGTGAATGTGATAGTAAAAAACACTACAAAAGGAACACAAACAGATTTTGACGGAAACTACTCTTTAAATGCTTCATCAGGAAACATACTAAGCTTTAGCTACCTGGGAATGGAAACTCAAAGTATAACGATAGTAGAATCTGGAGCATATAACATCATTATGCAAGAAAGTTCTAATCAATTAGATGAAATTGTAGTGACAGGATACTCCAAACAATCTGTTAGAAACATTACCGGATCAGTTACCGTTGTAAAAGCAGAAGATCTTGCTGCAACCTCTCCTGTAAACATCGAGCAATCTTTACAAGGTCTTGCAGCTGGAGTAACAGTAGGCTCTGAGGGAGGACCAGGAGGAGAAGCTATGGTGCGAATTAGAGGATTTGGAACGATAAACAATAACGATCCTTTATATGTAATCGATGGCACACCAACAACAACAGGAATCAATCAACTAAACCCAGCAGATATAGAATCTATGCAGATCTTAAAAGATGCTTCTTCCTCTGCAATTTATGGTTTTAGAGCATCTAATGGGGTAATCCTTATTACTACAAAAGGAGGAAAATACAATAGCAAAACTAAGTTTACTTTTGATTCGTATGCTGGTATAGATAACGTGCCAGAATCTTCCTTTCCAGATTTATTATCCCCTCAAGAAACAGCAGATGTAGTTTGGGCGCGTTTTTTAAATGATGGCACTTCTCCTTCTCACCCTCAATATGGTAATGGAGACAGACCAATTTTACCTAATTTTTTAACTCCTACAGGTGCAAACACAGCAGATTTATCTACTTATGACCCCCAAAATAATAAAATTACAAGAGCTAATAAAGAAGGTACCGATTGGTTTGATGAATATTTTAATGCTGCTTTTGTACAAAACTACAACCTTGGAATTTCTGGAGGATC
This sequence comes from uncultured Flavobacteriaceae bacterium, assembly GCA_964353005.1. GTDB lineage: Bacteria > Bacteroidota > Bacteroidia > Flavobacteriales > Flavobacteriaceae > Aquimarina. Next base: position 47,389 of record CAYGUC010000029.1, read on the forward strand.
TGAAAACGCAAAGTTTCATTTAGGAATTGGTGCTTTATCACAAGATGGGGTTACTTTACATACCTCTTTTGATCGATATGTATTACGAGTAAATTCAGAATTTAAAATAGCTGAAAACTTTAGAATAGGAGAATCTTTTAACATCTCTTACTCCGATAGAATAGGTTCTACCGGAAGCCAGTTTACAGGAGGTGATATTTCTTTCTTATACAGAGCGCAACCCATTATTCCTGTATATGATATTGCAGGCAACTATGCTGGACCTCAAAGTGCAGGACTAGGAAATGGTATTAATCCAGTAGCTAGCGCTACACGAAACAAAAATAATTTAACAAGAAGATTTAGAACCATTGGTGGTGTATATGCTGAACTCGATTTTCTACAAGATTTCACCTTTAAAACTAACTTAGGAGTAGATTATGACACAAATAACAGGTCTTCTTTTTCTTTTATCAATCCTGAAGTTGCAGAACCTAACAACGTTAATAGATTAACCGAAAGTAATAACTATACCATTGCTACTACTTGGTTTAATACCCTTAGTTATTCAAAAACATTAGGGAAAAACACTATAGATGTTTTAATAGGTACAGAAGCATACAAAAATCAAAGTAAATTTTTAAGTGCCTCAAGAACCGAGTTTCTTATTAATAACATTAATTACAGATATTTAGACAGAGGTGAAGGATCTCGCGATAATTCTGGAATAGGAAATAAAAGTGGATATTTTTCTATGCTTGGTAAAGTAGATTATAATTATGATGATAGATACCTAATATCTGTTTCTTTACGAAGAGATGCCTCTTCTAAATTTGACAAAGCCTATAGAGACGATTGGTTTCCTGGATATAGTGCTGCCTGGAGGATATCTAATGAATCTTTTATGCATGACATCTCTTTTATTAATGACCTTAAAATAAAAGCAGGATATGGGGAGCTAGGAAATGAAAGTATCCCACAAGGAAGTATATATAACCAATATAACAACAACGACAATACCAATTATGACTTAGCAGGAAGTAACTCTAGTATTCGTCCAGGATATAGTTCATTTATCATAGGCAATAAAGACTTAACTTGGGAATATACGAGTACAAAAAACTTTGGAATCGATGGTGCGTTATTTAATAACACATTTCAGTTTAGCATAGAATTATATAATTCGATTACCAAAAAAGCACTTATTAGAGAACAAGCTAATACTACAATCATAGGGCTTGCAGAATCCAGAATCATAAATAGTCTTGGATCTATAGAGAACAACGGACTTGACTTATCTTTAGGATATAGCAAACAGATTAATAAAGACTTAAAATTTAGTACTTCTGTTAACATATCTGCTTATAAAAACCAAGTGAAAGATTTAGGAGACACTCCAGATTACTTTCTGGAAGGAAACCTAGCGAGAGAAACCAGACCAGCAAGAACACAATCCGGACAACCTATTTCTTCTTTTCATGGTTTTATTATAGATGGAATTATCCAAAACGAAGCAGAACTTGCTACAGCACCTAGATATTCGGGGTATGATGTTGGAACTTTCAAATACCGAGACCTTAACAATGATGGTGTAATTACTGATGAAGACAGAGACTTTATAGGGAATCCACATCCAGATTTTACATACGGCATTACAACAAATATAGATTACAAAAATTTTGATTTCTCTATATTTTTACAAGGAAGCCAAGGTAACGATATCTATAATTTTACTAGATTTTTTACAGATTTTAATAGCTTTCCTGGGGCAAAAAGCAGAGACTATTTAAATTCATGGAGTCCATCCAACCCAAATAGCGCTTTGCCTAAACTAACTAATAATCCTGCAGAGCATTACTCTAGTGCAAGTACCTACTATATAGAAGATGGCTCTTACCTAAGAGTAAAAAATGTACAATTAGGTTATAATTTTCCAGAACAAATAACCTCAAAACTAAAAGTAGAAAAGCTACGATTTTATATTCAGGCAAAAAACTTATATACCTGGACAAAATATTCTGGTTTGGATCCAGAAATTAATTTACAATACGGGGGCGAATTTGGAAACCTAGATATAGGTATTGACAGAGGAGCATACCCAGTTGCAAGATCCTTTATATTAGGAGTTAATCTTAGTTTATAATTTATACAGTAAAAAGTATGCTTTATAGCACACTAATAATTGTAACACAAAATATTCAAAATATAAAACAGATGAAAAAAATAATCATTTTTGTATCCATAGTCTTTTGCACTCTTTCTTGTGACAAAGAACTAGATATCGAACCACAAGGTGCTCTTGTTGAAGGGGTAATAGAATATAACGAAAAATGGGTAGAACTACAACTTACCAGTGCCTATGCTATTTTGGATGGTAACCCAGGTTATTTTTGGGCACCAGCATCTAATTGGGCTCTTGGAGATGTAGCTTCAGACGACTTCCATAAAGGATCCTCAATAGATGATCAACCACCTTTAAATGATGTAGAAAGACATACTACAGGAACTACTAATATTTATGTAACCAGAAAATGGGAATCTATTTTTGAAGGTATCTCCAGAGCAAATCAAACCTTGCAATCTATAGAAAAAGCCACAGAAGAAGGTATTTCTATAGAAAACCTAATAGTAGCAAGTGCTGAAGCTCGTTTCCTAAGAGCACATTACCACATGGATGCAAAAAAAATATGGAATAAGATTCCTTTTGTTTCTGAAGGACTTACCGAAACTCCTTCTAACGAAATAGACGCATGGCCATTAATTGAAGATGATCTTATATATGCAGTCGATAATCTTCCTGAAAATCAAGAGGATGCTGGGAGAGCTACATCCTGGATAGCTAAAGCGTATTTAGCTAAAGCACATATGTTCCAAAATGATTATGCCGCTGCAAGTCCTATTTTAGATAATATAATAAATGAAGGGCCATTTCAATTAGTAGCAAATTATCACGATAATTTTAATGCTGAAAATGATAATAATTCAGAATCCGTATTTGCTGTTCAAAACTCCGTAAATGATGGTGGTGATGGTTATATTAATGGAAACAGAGGTAATCGATTAAACCATCCTTATGGATCTGATGCTCCTGGAGGAGGGTGTTGCGGATTTTTTCAACCAAGTCAAAATCTAGTAAATGCTTTTAAAACAGATGCTAACGGATTACCCCTTTTAAGCTCTTTTAATGACACAGACATAACTAATGATCAAGATATAAATTCTGATCAACCTTTTAGCACTTATACTGGAAGTGTAGATCCAAGACTAGACTGGACAGTTGGTAGAAGAGGAATAGAATATCTTGGCTGGGGGGAAATGCCTGGGTCTAGATGGATACGAGATCAATCTAATGGAGGACCTTATGTTGCTAAAAAACATGAAATATTAAAATCTCAGGAAGGGATTATGTCCGCAGCTGGACTACCGCAATACAACGCTATAAATACACCATTGATTCGATACTCTGATGTCTTACTTTGGAGAGCCGAAATTTATGCAGAAAACGGACAATTAGCAGAGGCTATGAATTTAGTAAATCAAATAAGAGCAAGAGCTGCAAATCCTAATGGGTTTGTAAAAAATCCTGATGGTACGCCAGCAGCAAACTACGTAATTAATCTATACACATCGTTCCCTGATAAAGAATACGCAATAAAAGCTGTTCGTTTTGAAAGACGATTAGAATTAGCATCTGAAGGGCATCGATTTTTTGATCTGGTTCGCTGGGGAATCGCTCCACAAATATTAAACAAATACATTAATGAAGAATCTTCGAAACGTGTATATCTTAACGGAGCAAATTTCACGAATCAAAAAAATGAATATTATCCAATTCCGCTAGACGCTATTAATGCCTCAAAAGGTGCATTAAAACAAAATCCTGGATACTAATATAAATGAGTTTTCATATAGATTGTTATTTGTTATTTTAAAATTAAGACAGAATCTAAAAATGATTCTGTCTTTCTCTTATTATAAAAACAAAGATAACACTAGCTAAAAAAAAGAATTTATGAAATGTTTTATGCTAAAACAAATACTTATCTTTCTTGTATTAGGTAGCTTAGTAATAAGCTGCTCTGATATTAAAACAAAACAACCTGTAGATTATGTCGATGTATTTATTGGCACAAAATCTCCAGGACACACATTTCCTGGTCCTATGCTACCTTTTGGAATGGTACAACTAAGTCCAGACACCAGAAACGATCATACCAGCTGGCCTGCATGTGCTGGGTATGATTATACAGATACCTCTATTATTGGATTTACACATACGCACCTTTCTGGCACAGGAGTCCCTGATTTAGGAGATATTTTATTTATGCCAGTTACAGGAAAAATTAAATATAATGCAGGTAATCCCGAAAACCCAGATTCGGGATATCGTTCAAGATATTCCCATGATCTCGAATTTGCAGAACCTGGATATTATTCTGTAACCCTAGATGACTATAATATAAAAGCAGAATTAACCACTACAAAAAGAGTTGGAGTACACCGATATACATATCCAAAAACAGATAGCACCAGTATTATTATAGATCTTGAACACAGAGATCCTGTTATTGAAGCAAAGCTTAAGATTATTAGTCCTACAGAAATTGCAGGATATCGAAGATCCAAAGCCTGGGCAGGAAACCAACGTCAATATTTTGTTGCACAATTTTCAAAACCAATAACATCCTACCAAATTCTTAATGGAGAAAAAATTGAAAACACTGGTTCAGAGTTTAATAATAAAAAAATAATAGCAGCTCTTAACTTTGATAGCTCAGAAGATGAAGTTCTGGTAAAAGTAGCCCTATCTGCGGTAAGTATAGAAGGTGCTAGAAAAAATCTACATAAAGAACTTAGACATTGGGATTTTGATAAGATTAAAAACAAAGCGAAAGAAACATGGAATACGTCATTAAGCAAAATAAAAATTACAGATAGCAATGAAGATAAAAAAGAGATTTTCTATACCTCCCTATATCACAGTTTATTAACTCCAAACTTATACAATGATGTAGACGGTAAATATCGTGGTATGGATGATAAAATTCATAACGCAGAAGGATTTAACAATTACACGGTTTTCTCCCTATGGGACACATTTAGAGGTTTACACCCATTATTAACTATTATAGAACCAAAGATAACCAGAGATATTGTAGTTACATTACAAAAAAAACATGAGCAATTTGGAGAGATTCCCATGTGGGAATTAGCAGCAAATGACACTCGGTGCATGATAGGATATCATGGGGTTTCTGTAATAGCAGATGCGTATTTAAAAGGAATAACAGATATAGATCCTGAAAAAGCACTACAAGCGATGATAGAGAGCTCTAACGTAAAAAAAAGAGGTATTAATTATTATACCGAGTTAGGTTTTGTTCCTTCTAATAAAAGCAGTCAGTCTGTATCTAAGACATTAGAGTATGCCTATGATGATTGGTGTATAGCACAAATGGCAAAAGTTTTAGATAAAAAAGACATCTACGAGGAATACTCTAAAAGATCTCGATTTTTTGTTAACTTATTTGATAAACAAACAGGTTTTATGAGACCCAGATACTCTAACCGAAAATGGTATGAAGATTTTAATCCTACATCGGTAGAAAAAACGTACAATTTTAATTTTACCGAAGGAAACTCCTACCAATACAGTCTGTTTGTTCCACATGATATAGCTAGTGTAATTAATTTAGTTGGCGGGGATGAAAAATTTAATCAATGGTTAGACAATTTGTTTTCTAAAAACTCTGAGGAAGAAATTAGTGAAGACTCGGATGTTTCTGGGCTTATAGGTCAATATTCGCATGGTAACGAACCTAGCCATCATCTTGCTTATCTATATAATTATGCTGGTAAACCTTGGAAATCTCAAACAACAATTCATAAAATATTAAATGAAATGTACACCTCAGAACCTGATGGTTTATGTGGTAATGATGACTGTGGACAAATGTCTGCATGGTATGTACTTAGTAGTCTGGGGTTTTATTCTGTAACACCTGGATCTCCAGAATATGTGATCGGGAGTCCTACTTTTGAAAAAGCGGAAATCCATTTAGATAACGGAAAAACATTTACCATAAAGGCTAATAATGCCAGTAAAAAGAATATTCATTTTTCGTCTTTAAAATTAAATGGAAAAGATTATCCTAATACGTACATTAAACACCAAGATATTTTAAATGGTGGAGAATTAGTTTTTGAAATGACAGATACTCCTAATAAAACTTGGGGTACGGATCTATCCAACAGACCTATGTCTGATACTCAAAAAACAGTAACCATTCCTTATCTAAAATCTGATTATACCACATTTTTGGATACTAAAACAGTTTCTTTAGATTGCGACACAAAAAATGCAGAGATATACTATACAACAGATGGTAGTGAACCTACAAAAAACAGTATAAAGTATACTAACCCTTTCGAAATAAAAGAAACCACCTCTTTAAAAGTTAAAGCTTTTAAAGATAGTCTTATATCTAGCTACACTACTCCTTTATTTATAGAAAAGTTAGAAAGTGTAGAACTTCATAAATTAAAAAACAAACTTAAAAACGGACTTTCTTATAAATACTATGAAGGTATTTTTAGATCTGTTTATGATTTTTCTGATGATGACCCTGTTCAAAAAGGAAAGGTTAAAAATATACATATTGAATCCAGGTTGAGAGATGAATGGATCGGTTTTGAATTTGATGGTTTTATTAATATCCCTAAAAACGGGTTATATAATTTTGAGATAGCTGCCAATGATGGTGCGCAATTATTGATTGACGACAAAGAGCTATTTGAAAGCGACGGCAGGAAGTCTTTTAGTTTCACTCAAAAAAATAATATAATTTTATCTAAAGGGTTACATAAGTTTACCATAAAATATTTTCAATGCTCAGACAACATTGGGTTAAAGACATATTGGAGTAGTCCCAATTTTGAGAAAAGAGAAATTGATTCTTCTAGTCTGTTCTATATCGATAATAACCAGTAAACACAAGATATCCTAAAGGGGCATAAATACTATTCTTGAAATAACCAACAACATATAATATATTAAATAACAAATAGTAAAATAACAAATGATTTTAGGAGTAGACATAGGAGGAAGTCATATTACCGTAGCTGGTATTGAAACCCAAAACCATGAAATACTAGACACTAATTTAGTTTCTATTAAAGTGGATAGTACAGCTCAGGCAAATGATATCATAGATAATTGGATCTATGCCTTACAAAAAAGTATCACTATTAGCAAAGAAAAACCATTAGAAGGTATATGTATTGCCATACCTGGCCCTTTTGATTACCACAAAGGTATTTTTGCCTATACAATGGAGCATAAATTCACTTCATTATATGGCTTAAATATCAAAAAAATTATTGCTCAACGATTGTCCTTATCCGATAACATACCCTTGCGTTTTTATAACGATGCAGCTTGTTTTGGGATTGGAGAAGCATGGAAAGGCAAACTCAAATTTGCAAAAAAAGCAATAGCCATAACTTTAGGAACTGGTTTTGGTACTACATTTTTATCTGAAGGTCTTCCTGTACTTCGTGGTAATGGTGTTCCTGAAAATGGTGAATTATATAATATTTCATTTAAAGATGGCATTGCAGATGATTATTTTTCTACTCGATGGTTTGTTAAAAAATATCAAGATTTAACAGGAATTATTATTAACGGAGTAAAAGATTTAACTAGTAGTCCAGAACCTAATACACATGTAACCCAAATATTCGAAGAGTTTTCTAATAATTTAGCTACTTTTCTATTGCCTTGGTTACAAGGTTTCCATGTAGATGCTATTGTAATTGGCGGCAATATATCTAAGGCCTGGGATTTTTTTGCTTATGATCTTAAACAAAAATTAGAAAACCAAGGATGTTTTATCAAAATACACCAAAGCGATCTAAAAGAAAAAGCAATATTGTTAGGTGGAGCAAGACTAGTAAATGATACATTTTATAAAAGCCTTTGTTTCTAAATCAAAACAAAGAGTCCTTTAGTATATAAATTAAAAGTATGTATCTAAACAAACACAATAATTATTTTTAATCTAAAAACACTATTTTGAAAAACAACAAAACATATAAAAGTGCTTTTATATTTTTAACTTCCTTATTCTTTTTGTGGGGATTTATAACAGTACTAGTCGACTCCTTAATACCAAGACTTCGAGAAGTTTTTACTTTAAATTACTTTCAAGCGGGATTAGTTCAGTTTGCTTTTTTTGGTGCTTATTTCTTATTATCTATTCCTTCTGGGTTTATTTTATCCAAAATTGGGTATAAAAAAGGTATTCTATTAGGTTTACTAACCCTTGCAACAGGATGTTTATTATTTTATCCTGCTGCATCTTATCGAGAGTTTAGTATTTTTATGTTAGCCTATTTTGTACTAGCTAGTGGTATTACTATTCTGCAAGTTGCTGCCAATCCTTATGTAGCAGTATTAGGTCCAGAAGAAAGTGCTTCTAGCAGACTTAACTTATCGCAAGCATTTAACTCTTTAGGAACCACCATAGCACCTGCTATTGGAGCAATGTTTATTTTAAGCGATAAAGTTAAAAACCCACAGGAAATTGCTGCTTTAAGTAACTTGGACAAAGAAAATTATTATATTTCTGAAGCTGCTGCTGTGCAATCTCCTTTTATTGGTATTGCGATATTTGTAGCATTATTGGCTTTTGCTTTTGTATTTATAAAACTTCCAAAACTAATAAAAGAAAGTCCAAAAGGCGGTTATATAAAAGTTTTACAGAATAAATCTTTAGTCATGGGGGCTATCGGGATATTTGTATATGTAGGAGCTGAAGTTGCAATAGGTAGTTATTTGATTAATTATTTTTTAGAGATGAATCTGGCAACTTTAATTAAAGAGAGTTCATTTATGAAAAGTATTTCTGAAAGTATTCTTGGATCTAGTAGTAAAAATCTGGATAACAACGCAATTGTAGGTGCTTTTGTCACTTTTTATTGGAGTGGCGCTATGATTGGTAGATTTATAGGCGCACATTTAACAAAAATCATAAAACCAGCAAAAGTTTTAAGTTTCTTTGCTATTGGAGCCATTTTATTAATTTTAGTTTCTATTTCTAGTTCTGGTTTTATAGCCATGTGGAGTATTCTTGCAGTAGGATTGTTTAATTCTATAATGTTTCCAACTATATTTTCCTTATCTCTGGAAGGTTTAGAAGATTTAAAACCACAAGCATCTGGTGTTTTATGCACAATGATTGTGGGTGGCGCTATAATCCCTCCTTTATTTGGATTACTATCCGATCAAACAGGGTTTAAAACTGCTTTTATTCTGGTCATTATCTGTTATCTATATATTGTTTTTTATGGCAGAAAAAAAGTTAATTCTTAAAAGCATACAAAAATCATCTCTTAATAAAAGTGACAATAAAAATTACATAACAATGAAACATATAATATTTCTACTAATAATAATACTTTGCTTTTCTTCTTGTAAGAAAAACACTAAAGATACTGAAATTCAGACTCCTGCATCAAAACCTGTTCAAAAACCAGATTTTACTCAATATGTAAACCCTTTTATAGGTACTAGCAAAATGGGGCATACCTATCCTGGAGCAACAGCTCCTTTTGGAATGGTACAGCTAAGTCCGCAAACAAATTTTGAAGTAATGTTTAATGAGGATGGGAGTTATAACAAAGAAACCTATGAATACTGCGCAGGATACCAATATAGAGATACTACCATAATTGGTTTTTCTCATACCAATCTAAGTGGTACAGGACACTCAGATCTAGGGGATTTTTTAGTTATGCCAACTACTGGTGACTTAATTTTAGATCCTATAAAAACTCAAGAGAATACAAAAGGATTTTACTCCACATTCTCTCACGAAGAAGAATCTGCGTCTCCTGGATACTATAAAGTAAAATTAAAAGATTATGATATTACTGCAGAGCTTACCGCTACAGAACGTGTAGGGTTTCATCAATATACTTTTCCTAAAACCAAAGATGCCCACATTCTTCTAGATCTAGTCTACAATGTGTACCACCATGACAACAAAAATGTATGGACTTTCATACGCGTAGAAAATGATTCTCTAATAACTGGATATAGGCAAACTAAAGGATGGGCAAGAACTAAAAAAGTGTTTTTTGCCATGCAATTCTCTAAACCTTTTAAAAGTTATGGTCATAAAAAGTATGATTCTGTAAAATACGATGGTTTTTATCGTCGATTTAAACAAGAAGAAAATTTTCCTGAAATGGCAGGAAAAGATATAAGAGCTTATTTTAATTTTGAAACGCAAGCCAATGAAAAAATTAACATCAAATTTGCGCTCTCCTCTGTTAGCACTGCTGGTGCTTTAAAAAACCTGGAAGCAGAATTACCTTCTTGGGATTTCGAAAAAACAAAATTAGAAACACAACAAAAATGGAATGATGAATTATCAAAAATTGAAGTAAAAACCATCACCGAAGCAGAAAAAACTACATTTTATACTGCTTTATATCATACCATGCTTAGCCCTATTCTTTATGAAGATGTAGATGGCAGCTATCTTGGATTGGATCAAAATATTCATACTTCCAAAAATTTCACAAATTACTCGGTATTTTCTCTTTGGGATACCTATAGAGCACTACATCCATTATTCAACATCACCCAGCCCAGCCGTAATAACGATATGATTAAATCAATGCTCGCACATCAAGAACAAAGTGTGCATCATATGTTGCCTATCTGGAGTCATTATGCTAATGAAAACTGGTGCATGATAGGATATCATGCGACTTCGGTAATTGCCGATGCTATTGCTAAAAATGTTGGTGATTTTGATAAAAAGAAAGCCTTAGCAGCATCGGTAAGCACTGCTAATGTTTCTTATTTTGATGGTCTGGGTGATTATATCAAATACCAATATGTCCCAGACGACAAAAGCCACTCTTCTGTTTCTAAAACACTAGAGTTAGCATATAATGATTGGTGTATTGCACAAATTGCAAAAAGCAATTCTGATAAAAAAACTACGGACATATTTTTCAATCGGTCAGAGTATTACAATAACGTATATGATCCAAAAATTGGCTATATGCGTCCTAAATTAGCTAATGGCGAATTTAGAAAAGATTTTGATCCTTTAGATACACATGGACAAGGGTTCATTGAAGGAAATGCATGGAATTATGGTCTGTATGTACCGCATCAACTAGAAAAAATGGTGAAAATGATGGGCGGCAACGAACGTTTTAGTCAACACCTGGACTCTTTATTTACTATGAAACTAGAAGATAAGTATATCGAAAAACACGAAGATATAACCCGAGATGGAATTATCGGAAATTATGTACACGGTAACGAGCCAGGGCATCATATACCTTATTTATATAACTGGACAGGAAAACCACATAAAACTCAAGAACGTGTGCGTATGATAATGAACACTATGTATGGCCCTACCGTTGATGGATTATGTGGTAACGATGATGCTGGGCAAATGAGTGCATGGTATATATTTAGTAGTTTAGGTTTTTATCCTGTTACCCCCGGATCTCCAAATTATGCAATAGGAAGTCCTTTGATAAAAGAAGCTGTATTACATTTAGAGAATGGAAAAAAATTAACTATAATAGCCAAAAATCAAAGTAAGGACAACATCTATGTTCATCAAATTTTAGTGAATGGCAAAGCTATAAATGATATTACAATTTCTCACAAAGATATTATTAATGGTGGAGAGATTATTTTTGAAATGAGTAACACCCCAAAAGTTGCTCCATAACAAAATTGCACACTATTTTTATTCTAATGAAGAAACCTCAAGAAAAAATCTTGAGGTTTCTTGTGAAATATCATTATTTTGCTAAAAAATCATTATTATCAGAAATCTCATATTTTCCTGAGGATAAAAACAACAACCTAAACTAACAAAACCATTTTGTACCATGGTTTTGATGATTAGTTAAAAAAATAAGAAGATAGCACTAAACAAAATATACATAAAACAAATATGATATTAGGGGTAGATATTGGAGGTAATTATATTACTGTAGCTGGGATAGACACCAAAACAAACAAGTTATCTGAAACCAATCAGGTTTCTATTTCTGTAGATAATAAAGCAAACGCCGATGAAATTTTAGAGCGATGGCTGTTTGCTTTGCAAAAAGCAATGGATACTCTAGAAGAACCTTTGCAAGGTATAGGCATAGCCATTCCTGGCCCGTTTGATTATTACAATGGTATTTTTGCTTTTAAAATGCAACAAAAATATACTTCGCTTTTTTGTCTAAATATAAAAGAAATATTAAAAAAGAAATTACAATTACCAGATGATCTTCCTGTTCGGTTTTATAATGATGCTGCTTGTTTTGGTATTGGCGAGGTATGGAAAGGAAAGCTTAAATCTATTCGAAGAGGATTAGGAATAACTTTGGGAGCAGGGTTTGGAGCTACGTTTCTTTTTCATGGACTTCCTCTACTTTCTGGAGAAGGAATACCTAAAGATGGAGAATTGTACCATATTCCTTATAAAGACGGAATTGCAGATGATTTCTTTTCTACTAGATGGTTTATAAAACGTTACAAAGAGCTTACCAACATAACAATTAAAAATATCGAGGACCTAACAGAAGCATCTTTAAAAAATGATGCGCTAGTACAACAGATTTTTAATGAATTTTCTGAGAATTTGGGAGATTTCTTAAATCCGTGGTTACAATCTTATAATGCAGAGGCAATAGTTATTGGTGGCAGCATTGCAAAAGCATGGCCATTTTTTGCTGTACATCTGGAAAAAAGATTACATTTATTAGGATGTACTATAAAAATACACAAAAGTGAACTTAAAGAAAAAGCAATACTTTTGGGTAGTGCAAGATTAGTAGATGATACTTTTTATAAAGGGTTGCCTTTTTAAAGAAAATAAAAAAAAGCTGAATTTCTAAGTTAAAAGTAAAGAAATTCAGCTTTTTTATAGTTTATATAAAACTAAAGAAATTGCTATTTAACAACATCTTTACCTTTAAATTTCCATTCTGTAATACCTCCGTCAAGATCATAAATTTTAGTAAATCCAGCTTTTTTCATAAATGCAGAGCATTTACTACTTCTTCCACCTTTACCACAGTATACTGCTACAGGTCTAGTTTTATCTACTTTAAGTATTAAGTCTTCAAAATTTTCATTGTTAAAATCAATATTTGAAGCTCCTTCAATATAACCTTCAGCATACTCCTCGGGAGTTCTTACATCAATAAGCTGTACCTTGCCCATTTGCAATAGAGAATCCATTTCCTCTACTGTGATCACCTCTACTACAGGAGTTTTTTCTATTTGATTACAGCTAAAAACAGATAAGAAAACAACTATTATTATTATTATTTTTTTTAAAATCATACTGATAAATTATTCGGCGATTTCTCCATCCCAATTCATAAAACCTCCTATTAGATTATATGTATTAGAAAACCCCATTTGATTCATTAATGTACAAGCCTGAGCACTTCTGGCTCCAGAGCGGCAATACACATAATAATTTTTTGAGGTATCTAGTTTTGCTATTTCATCAAGAAAACCTTGCCCCATACGAATATCAATATTTAGCATATTTGGAATAAAACCATCTTCTACCTCCTCTTCTGTTCTTACATCTAAAATAACTGCATTACTATCTTTAGTAATTTGTTCTTGCCACTCCTCTTTTGTAATATCTTCTGCCATTATAATCTTATTAAACTTAAAAATTAGACTCTTACTATTTATAATACTTACAAATATAAACAGTACTTTATAAATTGTATAAAAACTCAACAATTCATTTATAAAAATAAGAAAAAGAATTAATAACCGATAGTTAAATCATCGATCACGCCTGCGAGAATACTTTCTGTTTTTGAGGCTAGTCTTAAGAAATTAAAACCCTATAAAAAGAATTAAACTTACTTATAAAAGATTATGCTTTAACACTACAACCTATAGCTTTTGTAATTTGCACAGGAACTTTTTTTCCTTTTAATAACGCATGTACAGCATCCTCAACATATTTTTGATTTGCTGCATTAGCATCCTTATAATTATTATCAATAGCTCCAATATACCTAACTACATTACCTATATCTGTTTTTTCTACAACATAAACATGAGGAGTTTTAGTTGCTCCATATTGAGGATATATTTCCTGTCCGTCATCTAGTAAATAAGGAAAAGTAAAACCTTTTTCTTTGGCTCTTATTTTCATATTATCAAAACTATCTTCTGGATAAGATTTTGGATTATTAGGGTTTATAGCTATTACTGGATATCCCATTGGTTTAAATTTTGCATTTAATGCTATAATCCTATCTTCGTAAGCAACAGAATATGGGCAGTGATTACATGTAAAAATTATGATAAAACCTTTAGCGTCCTTATAATCTGATAAAGAAACATAACTTTCGTCTATATTTTTTAATTTAAAATCTGTAGCTACATCTCCTATCCCATACCCTTTAACAATCTTATTTCCAGAAACCTTATCTAACGCAAAAGCACTTACTGCAATCACAAAGGCTATTCCTACTAGAATTTTTAAAGTTTTCATTTATTTAAATTTTATTTAGCAATTTTTATTTAAAATATTATAGTATTTTTTTTAATTCTTTTTCTAACTCATTATAAGTAAAAGATCTTTCATAAAAATTAACATTTCCATCCTTATATATTATAGTTGCCGGTATGGACCCAGACCAATTTTTATGTACTTTAGGGATCCAACTATTCGCATCGGGATCATCTAATAAAACTACTTTACTTTGTATTTTTTGTTTTTTAATAAACGGAATAAGTTTTGATTCTACTTGATTAGGAAGATCCAGACTTACCAAAATAACCTCTACTTTATCCTCTGGATATTTACTATTTATCAATTCAAAATAAGGTAACTCAGCAACACAAGGCTTACACCAGGTAGCCCAAAAGTTAATCACTCTTGTTTTACCGTCTGTTATTGATAAAAGAGGCTTAAAGCTTTTAAAATCATAAACAGGTATTTCTATTCCTTTGCTTTCAAAAACATTGGTAGCATCCAAAGCCACTGTTTTCTCTCCTTTACAATTTGTAAAAGCTATTATCAAAAAACTAAATACAATCCATTTCGACATACCACTAATTTATCAAATCCATTACTTAGTAAAAAGAAAATTAACAAGGTTTCTATATTTTATATAAATTTTTCAAAAAATTCATATTAATACTAACCTTGGTAATAACCTTATTCTGAGCAGCAATAATACTATTTAACCTAACTTCTAAATCTAACTTTAACAAAGAATTAATATCAATTTCTATTTTTCATAGCAAAAACTAATATACATTTGTATATACAAATTTTGTACACACAATTGAATATAGAAAAAATTATAAAAACAGAAGTAGAACTTCCTCTTTCAAAAAAAGTAATAGTTAATCTATTGTATACAGAGAATTGGATTATGGATAAGATTAATATAGAATTAAAAGCCCATGACATATCTCTTCAGCAATTTAATGTGTTGCGAATTTTAAAAGGACAAAAGGAAAAACCTGCTAATCTTTCTACCATACAAGAAAGAATGGTAACTAAGATGAGTAACACCACTCGGTTAGTAGACAAACTTATTACCAAAGGATATGTAAAAAGAATAATATGCAAATCCAATCGAAGAAAAGTTGAGATTACTATTACCCAAAAAGGAAAATTATTTCTGGATAAGGTAAGCCCTATAATGACAAAATTCGAAAATGAAGTAACCTCAAATCTAACAGAAAAAGATTTAATACAATTAAATGAATTACTAAATAAATTAAGAAACTCAAATTAATAACAAACATCCATTAATAATTATACTAAAAATCATGAAAACTAGACTTAAATCATTAATCTTAGCCATTGCAGTAATTTCTACCACATCGGCTTTTGCACAAAAAAAAGAAATTAAAGCTTCAGAAAGCACTATAAACTGGACAGGAAAAAAAGTTACTGGATCTCATACAGGAACATTAAATCTATCTGAAGGTTTTTTAGTATTTGAAGGGGACAAAATAACCGGCGGTGAGTTTGTGGTAGACATGACTACTCTTACTGTAACGGATTTAGAAGCAGGAAAAGGAAAAGAAAAACTAGAAGGACATTTAAATTCTGATGATTTTTTTGGAACAGAGAATCATAAAACTGCAAAACTTGTGGTAGCAAAAACATTAAAAACTAAAGATGGTTACAAAATCTCTGGAAACCTTACTATAAAAGGTAAAACAAACCCTATTACATTTGATCTTAATGTTAAAGGAGATACTGCCACTACAACTCTTAACGTAGATAGAACTAAATATGATATCAAATACGGGTCAGGAAGTTTCTTTGATAACTTAGGAGATAAAGCAATTAGTGACGAGTTTGAATTGACTGTTAATTTAAAAATGTAATTTTTATTTTCTCTACTTATAATTAATTTATATATTTGGAGCAACAATAGAAAAATGAAATCAATCTTAACAAATAATTGGTGGTGGTTATCTCAAAACGAAAAGGTCGTGAGATAGATCCTGCAATTATGTTAAGTAAACATATCAAAGGCTTGTCGAATTCACGACAAGCCTTTTTTTATTGCTCAAAATCAAAGATTATAATTACAAATTATTAAAGAGTAAAATGAAGTATAAACTAACCACACATTTCAAACAAATTTTGGCAGACACATTCACGCCAGTAAGTGTTTATCTAAAGATTAGAGATCGATTTCCTAATAGTTTATTATTAGAAAACAATGATTATAGAGGTAGTGAAAATAGTTTTTCCTATATCTGCTGTAATCCGATTGCTACTTTCAAAATAGAAAATGAAATTATTCACCAAACCTTTCCGGATAAAACGGTTACAGAAACACCTATAACCAAAGAAACTAATATTCCTGCTGTAGTAGAACAGTTTGGTAATCGGTTTGAAACCTCGAAAAGTGATTTCAAATTTATTAACAACGGGTTATTTGGATACATTTCTTATGATTCAGTTCGCTATTTTGAAGATATATCTATTACTAAAAAAGAAGGAAGTCTTGATATTCCTGATATGCAATATACGGTATACCAAAATATTATCGCTATTAGTAATTTTACAAACGAAGCGTATATTTTTGCACACTGTTATCAATCAGAAAGCAATATCGCAGAAATAGAATCTTTACTTAAAGTTAAAAATTTTGCTTCCTATAATTTTACTACCATTGGGGATACCACCTCTAATCTTAATGATGAGCAATACAAAGAGCATGTTAGCCTGGCTAAAAAGCATTGCCACAGAGGAGACGTGTTTCAATTAGTATTATCCAAACGCTTTTCACAAAAATTTAAAGGAGATGAGTTTAACGTATATCGCGCTTTGCGAAGTGTCAACCCTTCTCCCTACCTTTTTTATTTTGACTATGGAGATTTTAAAATATTTGGAAGTTCTCCAGAAGCACAATTGGTAGTAACAGGAGATATTGCCGAAATTCATCCTATTGCAGGAACTTTTAAACGTACAGGAAACGATGAACAAGATGCAGAGCTTGCTAAAAAACTATCGGCAGATGAAAAAGAAAATGCAGAACATGTAATGCTGGTAGATCTGGCCCGAAATGACCTAAGCCGAAACGGAAACAATGTTACTGTAGAAAACTATAGAGAAGTACAATTTTACTCTCACGTAATACATTTGGTAAGTAAAGTAACCGGTAAAAAACACAAAAATACTTCTACCATGCAAATAGTTGCAGATACTTTTCCTGCTGGTACTTTAAGTGGTGCTCCAAAGCATATGGCGATGCAGCTTATCGAAAAGTATGAAAATGTAAACCGAGATTTTTATGGTGGAGCAATAGGCTTTATGGATTTTTCAGGAAACTTTAATCACGCAATAATGATTCGAACCTTTTTAAGCAAAAACCACCAGCTACATTGGCAGGCAGGAGCAGGATTAGTAAACGAATCTAAAGAAGAAAACGAATTACAAGAGGTATATAACAAACTGGGGGCATTAACAAAAGCGCTAAAACTAGCTGAAGAAATATAAAAACAAAATGAGCAAAAAAATATTAGTAATAGATAACTACGATTCGTTTGTTTATAATCTAGTTCACTATCTAGAAGATTTAGGCTGCGAAGTTACCGTAAAACGTAATAACCAATTACAACTAGAAGATATAGAACCGTACCAGAAAATCCTATTATCTCCCGGTCCCGGAATACCAGACGAAGCAGGATTACTAAAAGATATTATTCGCAAATATGCAAGTACCAAAAGTATTTTTGGGGTCTGTCTGGGACAACAAGCAATAGGAGAGGTATTTGGTGGCACACTTACCAATTTAAACGATGTATATCATGGTGTTGCAACCAGTGTAACACTATCAGTAACAGATGAGTTCTTGTTTAATGGGCTTAACACTTCGTTTAATGTGGGTAGATATCACTCTTGGGTAGTAGCAAACCAAGATCTGCCAGATTGTTTACAGATCACCTCTTATGATGAAAACGGACAAATAATGTCTCTTCGCCATAAAGAATTAGATGTACGTGGTGTTCAATTTCATCCAGAATCAGTCTTAACACCAGACGGAAAAAAGATGTTGGAAAATTGGGTGAATAACTAATACATTCTTAAGGCTTTAAAGACCTTGAAAATGTAAAAATATAAACAGATGAAAAACTTACTTAACCGATTAATTAATCACGAAACCATTTCTAAAGAAGAAGCGAATAGTGTTTTGGTTAATATCTCCAAAGGAGAATATAATCAAAGTCAAATAGCATCCTTTCTTACTGTATTTATGATGCGTAGCATTACTATAGAAGAGCTAGAAGGCTTTAGAGATGCTTTATTAGAACTCTGTATAGCAATAGATTTAAGCGATTATAACCCTGTAGATCTTTGTGGTACTGGCGGGGATGGCAAAGATACTTTTAATATCTCTACGCTATCTTCTTTTGTATCTGCAGGTGCAGGAATTAAAGTAACCAAACATGGTAATTATGGTGTTTCTTCTACCTGTGGTAGCTCTAATGTTATGGAATATCTTGGTATCAAATTTAGTAATGATAAAGATTTTTTAAAACGTAGTATAGATGAAGCAGGGATATGTGTATTGCATGCACCTCTATTTCATCCTGCTATGAAAAACGTTGCGCCAATACGAAGAGAATTAGGCGTAAAAACGTTCTTTAATATGCTAGGGCCTATGGTAAATCCAGCATTTCCAAAAAACCAGATCGTAGGAGTTTTTAATCTCGAACTTGCCAGAATGTACGGGTATCTTTATCAAAACACCGATAAAAACTTTACTATTCTACACGCTCTGGATGGGTATGATGAAATTTCTCTTACAGGAAGTACCAAAACAATATCTAACACTACCGAAGGAATGCTAACTCCTTTAGATTTTGGAGTACCAATACTGCGCCAGGAGGAAATTGCAGGAGGAGATACTATCCAAGAATCTGCAACTATTTTTATGAATATTTTAAGTGGTAAGGGAACAGAAGCACAAAACAACGTAGTTTGTGCAAATGCAGGTATGGCTATTGCAACTGTAGAAGGTTTATCTCCAAAGCAAGGTTTTGAAAAAGCAAAAGAATCCTTACTATCCGGAAAAGGACTTACTGCATTAAAAAAAATACAAGAACTTAGCAGAAATTAATTTATCATAAAACCATTCCGCCATGAAAGTAGAAACATATAAAATCAAAGATTGGAAAGAAAAAGAAACAGGGCTACTTATAGATGAAAATGAAGATTGGATTTTAGTAAAACATATTCCTGTAGATTATGTAGTCGACGGATATAAAATTTATAAAAAAAGTGCTATCGAAAAAAGAAAATCCAAAACGAAAGAAGAAAAAATAGCAAGGGTTCTGCGACTTAAAAAAATCGAAACAAAAACTCCAGAATCTTTATCATTAGACAGTGTTCTTGAAATATTAAAATGGTCTGAAAAAAAATATGGTTTATTTGAATTTCAAGATAATGAAGGGGATTTATTTTACGGAAAACTAAATAAAGTAAAAGTAGATATGTTTTATATCGATTTGATAAACTCTAACGGAGGTATCGAAAAAGAATACGATTATAATTTTTTAATCTATGAAGTTGCTGCTATTGCTTTTGAATCTGATTATTTTGAATCTATTCGATTACTAATGAACGACGAAATAAAAAAAGCAAACCCATTACATAAAGTATAGTGTATAACATGTTTATAATAAATGTAACTCATAATAAAATGACGATCACAGCATCAAATAAGTCATTTCTTAGCAAAAATACACCCCTAACAACTAATCACTGCAGGTAAAATGAACATCTTAGATAGAATAGTAGCAGATAAACATAAAGAAGTAGAACTTAAAAAAAGGTTAATTCCTATTAAACAATTAGAGCAAGCTGCCTTATTTGGTCGCAATACCACTTCATTAGCCTATGCTTTAAGAAACAGTACTACTGGTATTATTGCAGAACACAAACGCAGGTCTCCATCCAGAGCGGTGATTAATCAAAAATTAAGTGTACAAGATGTAGCTTTGGGATATGAAACTGCCGGGGCATGTGGTATGTCTGTATTAACAGATGGCAAATACTTTGGAGGATCTCTGGACGATCTTTTATTATCCAGAGCTGCAGCAACAATACCTTTACTTCGCAAAGAGTTTATTATCGACGAATATCAATTGTTAGAAGCAAAAGCGTATGGTGCTGATGTAATTTTATTAATTGCTGCTGTTTTATCCCGAAAAGAAATAAAATCTTTATCTGAATTTGCAAAGAGTCTCTCTCTGGATGTTTTATTAGAAGTACATAATCAAGAAGAGTTAGAAAAATCTATTATGCCTTCCATAGATATGTTAGGAGTAAATAATCGAAATCTAAAAACCTTTGACGTTAGTACCGATATAAGCAAACAACTCAGTTCCCATATTCCAGATGATTTTGTAAAAGTTTCAGAAAGCGGTATTAGTAGTATCGAAGCTATCAAAGACTTAAAACAATATGGGTATAAAGGTTTTCTTATTGGCGAAAATTTTATGAAAACAGAAAATCCGGGTGCTAGTGCTACAGAATTTATTAAAGAGCTAAAATAATAAAATGAATACTGCATTAATAACAGGGGTAACAGGTAATATAGGTTCACATGTGTTGTATGAGTTACTGTTTGATTTATACACAAAAAATGAAGAAGCAACTATTTATGTACTAATCCGTAAACAACCTAAAAAGTCAGCAAAACAGCGTTTATTAGACGAAGTTTTTACAGAACAACTAATCCCTCAAAAAATAGCATCTTTTTACAAAGCGTATGTAGAAAAATATGTGCATGTTATCGAAGGAGAGATACATAATTTTGTAATTCCAAAAGAGGCTGGAAATAAAATAACCGTTTACCATCTGGCAGCTTCTGTAAATCTAAGTAATACCGAGAAGGCTAAAAACGAAATCACTAATATAAACTACCATAATACACAAGCTTTTTTTGAGATAATCAAGACCAGAATAAAAAAATTAGTTTTTGTAAGCACTGCCTTTTCCAGAGGTGAAATAGAAGGTGAAATTACAGATGATTATCATTCTGTAACCGATTTTACTTTCAGAAATTTTTACGAAGCCTATAAAATGAAAGTTGAAAAACTAGTCCTGCAAATCGCAAAAGAAAATGATTTTGGCTGTACTATCGTTCGACCAAGTGTAGTGTCTGGCAGACTCTTGGATTTTCCCAAATTTGTGAGTAGTAGATATATCGTTTTTTATTCTATCGGAGAGTTTTTTAAAAAAATGAAAAAACTATACCCCGATTTAGGAAAAATAAGGATGGCATTAAATATGGATGGCGGACTTAATATTGTACCTGTAGATTATGTTGCAAAAGGAATCCTTCGAGCAGCAGACACTAAAGAAAAGCAAGTAAACATTACTCTAACCAAAAATGTTCCTACACATCATATAATCACTAGTATTTTAAGAAAATGTGATGTCGAAATTGAGTTGGTAGATGAGGAGCCCAAAGACAAAACTACTATCGAAAAACTGTTCTATAAAACCATTGGTAGTCAATTAGTAAAATATTCGACTTCTAAAAAACATAATTTTGAGTCTAAACTAATACGCAAATTATTAGCAGATATCGAAGAACCAAATATGTTAAACAGTTTTAGCGAAGTATATAATTTTGCACACGATATTAATTTTGACAATACTAATATCATAGTAGAACCAAATATTTAGCACATTGAAAAACAAGAAAGTAAAAATAAAAATCTGTGGAATGAAATTTCCTGAAAATATTGAGGAAGTAGCTCTGTTGCAACCAGATTATTTAGGATTTATTTTCTATGAAAAATCACCAAGAAACTTTGAAGGAAAAATTTCAGAGATACCAAATACTATTAAAAAAACTGGTGTATTTGTAGATGCTTCTATCGATTTTATTATAGAAAAAATAAAACAACACGATTTTAAAGCAATTCAATTACACGGAAATGAATCTGCTGTATATTGTCAGGATCTAAAAGATGCTTTAATTTCTGGCGACAGCCCCCACAGGTTTTCAAAACCTGTGAAGTCTTCTGAAGATGATACAATCCAAATCTGGAAAGTATTTTCTATTAAAGACACATTTGATTTTGATGTACTAAAACCTTACGAAGGCATTGTAGATTGTTTTTTATTTGATACCAAAGGAAAAGAAAAAGGAGGTAATGGATATACTTTTGATTGGAGTGTTTTAAAAGATTACTCCTCCTCTACCCCCTTTATCTTAAGTGGTGGTATTGGCATAGAGGAAATAGGTTCTGTTTTATCTTTTTTAAAACAACCAGAATCTAAATATTTATATGCTATAGATGTAAACAGTAGGTTTGAAATCCAACCAGGATTAAAAAACATAGAAGAATTAAAAGAATTTAAAAAATTATTGTCAGTAGATCGTTAATTATTTTCAACACTAAAATAATAGTATCTATTTACTAAAACCTATAAACTAAAACACATGAATTATCAAGTTAACGAAAAAGGATATTATGGAGTTTTTGGAGGGGCATACATCCCAGAAATGCTATACCCTAATGTAGAAGAGTTAAGAACAACCTATTTAGATATTATGAATGAGCCTTCTTTTAAAGAAGAGTTTAATCAGTTATTAAAAGATTATGTAGGTCGCCCTTCTCCCCTGTTTTATGCCGAGCGTCTTTCTAAAAAATACAACACCAAAGTATATCTAAAACGTGAAGATCTAAACCATACAGGAGCCCACAAAGTAAATAACACTATCGGGCAAATTCTGGTAGCTAAAAAATTAGGTAAAAACAGAATCATTGCAGAAACTGGCGCTGGACAGCATGGGGTAGCAACCGCAACAGTATGTGCCTTAATGGGAATACAGTGTATTGTTTATATGGGAGAAATCGATATTAAACGACAAGCTCCTAATGTGGCCCGTATGAAAATGCTTGGTGCCGAAGTTAGACCTGCAAAATCTGGTAGTAAAACGTTAAAAGATGCTACTAACGAGGCGATACGGGATTGGATTAATAATCCTGTCGATACCCATTATATTATTGGATCTGCAATAGGACCACACCCATACCCGGATATGGTTACCAGATTTCAATCTATAATTTCTGAAGAAATCAAATGGCAACTTAAAGAAAAAGAAGGAAGAGAAAATCCTGATTATGTAGTTGCTTGTATAGGAGGCGGTAGCAATGCAGCAGGCACTTATTATCATTTCTTAGAAGAACCAAGCGTTGGTATTATAGCCGTAGAAGCCGCAGGAAAAGGTGTACATAGCGGAGAGAGTGCTGCTACATCCCAATTAGGAAAAGAAGGTATTATTCATGGTTGTAAAACTTTATTAATGCAAACCCCAGACGGGCAAATAACAGAGCCATACTCTATTTCTGCCGGATTAGATTACCCTGGTGTAGGGCCATTACATTCGCATTTATATAAAACAGGTCGCGGGGAGTTTTATTCGGTTACCGATGATGATGCTATGGCTGCCGGATTAGAATTATCGAAATTAGAAGGTATTATACCAGCAATAGAAACCTCGCATGCACTGGCAATTTTTAAGCAGAAAAAATTTAAACCCGAGGATGTTGTAGTGATAAGCCTTTCTGGTCGGGGAGATAAAGATCTGGACACCTATATCGAATATTTTAAATTGTAAAAATTACCGTCTTCACGGAAATACATATACTCATGAAAAATAGAATACAAGAAAAATTAAAAGAAGACAAAAAACTACTATCTATATATTTTACTGCCGGGTATCCATCCTTAAATGATACGGTAACCATAATTAAGGATCTTGAGAAAAACGGGGTAGATATGATCGAGATCGGACTACCTTTTAGTGATCCTTTGGCAGATGGCCCAACGATACAAGAAAGTTCTACCATGGCTCTTAAAAACGGAATGACTACAGATATACTTTTTGAGCAACTTAAAGATATTCGAAAATCTGTACAAATTCCTTTGATTATAATGGGGTATTTTAACCCAATGATGCAGTATGGTATCGAAGATTTTTGTGCGAAGTGCCAGGAAATTGGTATCGATGGGTTGATTATCCCGGATCTACCAGTAGCAGAGTATCATGAGCATTATCAGGATACTTTTGAAAAATATGGTTTGATTAATGTTTTTCTAATTACCCCGCAAACCTCTGAAGAAAGAATTCGGTTTATCGATAGCGTATCTAACGGGTTTATTTATATGGTTAGTTCTGCCAGTACTACCGGAGCTAAAAATACTTTTGGAGATGTACAGGAGCAATATTTTGAGCGTATTCAATCCTTAAATTTAAAAAACCCTCAGATTGTTGGTTTTGGGATTAGCAATGCCGAAACGTTTACCCAAGCCACAAAAACCGCAAAAGGTGCAATTATAGGATCTGCGTTTATTAAGCATTTAACCAATGAGGGTACCGATACAATTAGTGCCTTTATTAAAAAAATAAGAGATTAACATATATCTGCTAAAGTAGCTTGTCAAAATTTTTAACCCATAGATTATTATAATTATTGATCTTTGGCAAGCTACTTTGGCAAATTTATCCTGCTCTGCAACTTGCTGACACACTTTATTGAACACTACTCTTGCAGGACACTTTCGTGCTGTGATGAAACCTTCCTGCATACTGCAGGACACTTTCGTGCTGTGACGAAACCTTCCTGCACACTGCAGGGCACTTTCGTGCTGT
>CAYGUC010000030.1:0-67659 GCA_964353005.1 uncultured Flavobacteriaceae bacterium
GTTTATTAAATGCAGAAAAAATAGGAGTTACCGATAATTTCTTTGAACTGGGTGGAGATTCGATTATTGTTATTCAAGTAGTAAGTAGAGCAAAAAAGAAAGGATACCAAATACAAGTTCAGGATTTGTTTGACTATCAAACTATTGCAGAACTAGCTGTAGCTATTGAGCAGAACTATAAAGATGAAGTAACTGCAGAACAAGGAATATTAGAGGGAGAAGTAGAGTTATCCCCAATACAGCATTGGTTTTTTGAAAAAGAACAAGAATCGGTATCCCACTTTAATCAGGCAGTATTATTAAATATTGATAAAAATGTAGAGGGGAAAGATGTAGAAAAGGTAGTAGAGTTAATTGTAAAACGACATGATTCCTTGCGATTTAGATACGAGAGAGAAACAGATCATTCCTGGAAACAATATTATGATTCACCAAAAAACTTTTTCAGAACGATAGAGTTAACAGAAAATCAAGATGTGAAAACAGAAATTGAATCTGTTTGTAAAAACTACCATAAAGATCTGGATATAGAGAAAGGAGATTTAGCGAGGTTTGTTTTAATAAAAACACCAGATAACGAAAAGTATAATCGACTTTTTATGGTGGTTCACCACTTAGTTATTGATGGGGTTTCCTGGAGATTTATAGTAGATGATTTCGAAATGTTTTTAGAAGATAAAAATGTTATAAATGAGGATCTCATACTAAATAATAAGACGAACTCCTTTAGAGATTGGATCTGTAGATTAAAAAACTTTAGTGAGACAGAAGAGGTTGAATCTCAATTACCGTACTGGCAGCAAATAACAACAAATCAAGAGCCATTAAAAACAGACTTAATTTCTAATAAACCCACAAGAGAAAGTTTAGAGACGGTTGAGGTAACTCTTAATAAGGACTATACACAACATTTATTAAAAGAAGTTAATAATGTATATGGTACAGAAATTAATGACCTGTTATTAAGTGCTTTATTAATGACATTTTCTAAATGTTATAATACAGATAAAATCGCATTAGGGTTTGAAGGTCATGGACGAGAAAATATTTTTTCGGATATCGATTTAGCAGGAACAACAGGATGGTTTACCAATAAATACCCTGTGCTACTAAATAAAGCAGATAATACCACAGAAGGAGATATTATAAAATCTGTAAAAGAAACACTTAGAAAAGTTCCTTCTAAAGGGATGGGATACGGTTGTTTACGATACTTACACTCTTCTCCAGAAATTCGAAACTCACTTAAGAATAGCGGATGGGATGTTGTTTTTAATTATTTAGGGCAAATTGATAATGCGATAAGTCAAAGTAAATACTTTACATCTGCTTCAGAATACTCAGGAGAGCACATAAGTAAAGACTTTACATTACCAGAAAAATTTGTTATCAAAGCAATCATTGTATCTAACGAATTAAAAATTTCTTGGGATTACTCGAATGAGCAATATAAAACAGAAACTGTACAAGAACTAGCATCCGGTTATATTCAATATTTAATAGATCTAATAGACCATTGTTTACAAAAAGAAATCAAAGAAGTTACTCCTTCAGATTTTGGATTAAGTGATGCATTAGATCATAAAGAATTTGATGAGTTATTTGAGACAGAAGAGTCTGCAGAAGGAGCATTACGATTTTAAGTATAAAAACCGTTCCTGAAGTTTTCTTCAGAATTTCTAAACACTTAGAAAAATCCTAAACAAGTAAGTGAAAACTATCCCATAACTTAAAATGTATCAAAATACAAAATGGGTAGTAATCGTAAAAAAGCATTCTTTTAAAATATCACAAAAATGAAAATTCCAGTTTCCTATCACCAACAACGATTATGGTTTATTGACCATTTTGAAAAAGATTACCTCTATGAAGGAGGCCCCATTTATCATAATATTCCTTTGTATTTCAATACAGATAAAAAGAAAAGTAAAGACCAGATAAAATCTGCTTTTGTCAAACTAATAGAAAGGCATGATATTTTAAGGACCAAAATTGTACTGGAAGAAGAGCAAATTTTTCAAAGTATTTCTTCTATAAAAGAGGTAGATATATCTGCAGTATTGATAGAACAAACAGATTTAAAAAGAAAATCCGAAGAGTTGCGTCAAAAATCATTTGATTTTGAATCGGACTACTTAATAAAAGTATATTTTGAAAATACAGAAGATGGAGTTGATTTTTTATTTATCATTCATCACATTTTAGTAGATAGATATAGTTTAAAAAAAATTCAGAAAGAATTCTTAGATTATATAGACCAACAAGATTTGCTATTAGAACGTACATTGCAATACCGGGATTTTTCAGACTGGCAGCTTGCTATGGGGGAGGAAGAATTAGATTCTTTAATTTCTTATTGGCGATCCCAATTAAAAGATCTCAAAATACTATGTTTTCTTACCGATAGCGAAAGAGTTCAGGTGCATATTTATAAGGAACAACACATGGTATTAGCTTTAGATAGAGAACGTATTCTTTCATTTTGTGATAAAAAAGGGATGACCCCTCAGGTTTTGATATTAGCTGCGTATAAAGCCGCTTTGTCACAGCTTACAGGGTTTTCTGATATAGCTATAGGTACTTTAATGAACCTTCGTAATGAACTAACAGACTCTATAATAGGTCCTGTAGAAAATTTGGTGGTTTTGCGTTCTAAACTAGACACAAACAAAGATGTATTAGAGATATATGAAACCGTAAATCAAACATGGATAGAAGCAGAGAAACATAAAACCATGCCATTTGATAAGTTAGTAGGTATCATAAACCCTAAAAAAGATATGAGTCGTACTGCGTTATTTGATATTCTGTATGTGTATGATGCATACAATGAAGACGCAGGTATCAAAAAACAATATATAGAAGATTTTCATCAAGGTTTGGGTAAGTATGACTTTAATTTATTAGTAAAAGAACAAGAATATACGTTCGATTTTATAATGACATATAACGACTTGTATTTTAAACCCTCTACCACCGATAAATTATTAGAATTAACCAAAGACTTATTACTGGAAACTTTGGAAAAAGACGAAGAACTACTACAAGATATAGAGATATTTTAGTCTGCAATCATAAAAAACAAGCTTACTACAAGGGGCTATACCTTAAAATTAAAAGCGAAAATATTTAAGAATTATGGAAAAGTTTATTAAAGAACTAAAAGAACTGGATTTACACCTAAAAGTTAGTGGTAAAGATTTATTACTAACCGGGAAAGAAGGAAAACTAACCCCTTCAGAAATAGATAAAGTAAAACAACATCCTAGTATAATATCTTTTATAAAAGAAAATAAAAAAGATATTATGGATTTTTTAAAGAAGGATAACTTTAAATTAGACAGAAACAATATTTCTTCGATGTATGCATTAAGTCCCGTACAAGAAGGTATCCTTTTTCATAGTTCTTATTTGTATAGCACAGGAGTAAAAAATAATACAACATATCATACACAGTTTGATGTAGGTTTTTCGTCTGCGGTAGATGTAGAAGTATTTAAAAAAGCCTGGAGTTTTGTAATTAATAACCATACTATTCTTAGAACTGGTTTTATATACGATAAATTAAATGTTCCTGTTCAGTTTGTAAATAAAGAGGTGGATTTACCACTTCGGTTTTTTGATTTTACCAATTTTTCTAAGGAAGAAAAGGAAGCAAAATTTAAGGAAC
Organism: uncultured Flavobacteriaceae bacterium; assembly: GCA_964353005.1. Taxonomy (GTDB): domain Bacteria; phylum Bacteroidota; class Bacteroidia; order Flavobacteriales; family Flavobacteriaceae; genus Aquimarina. The sequence continues at coordinate 3,671 of CAYGUC010000030.1, forward strand.
TTAAAAATGAAGACAGACATAAGGATTTTGATTTTACTACTCCGCCTTTAATGAGGATCACTTTGGTAAAATTGGATCAGGATAGCTTTAAAATGATATGGACAAAACACCATGTACTTTGGGATGGTTGGTCTGGTCAAATCATAATACAAGAAGTAATTAAAGCATATAAAGACTTTTTAAAAGGAAACCAGCCTGATGCTATAAAAGAAGATCGTTATGAAGATTTTATAAATTATATAAAAACCATAGATTCTTTTAAAGAAAAATCTTTCTGGCAAAAGTACCTTAAGGATTTTAGTGAGCCAACATTATTACCGTTTTGTTCTGTTTCGCACGAAAGAAATAAAGGGAAAGGAACTTATAAAAGAAGAACCATAGAGTTTACCAAGGCTTTTACACAAAAAATAAGTGATTTTTCTAAATCATTACACATTACTCCAAATACATTAACACAAGGTGTTTGGGCTATTTTGGTTTCTAAATATTCTGGTTCTAAAGATGTGGTGTATGGGGTAACGGTTTCAGGAAGACCAGCAGATTCAGATTTAGATTTTGGAAATAAAGTAGGACTATATATCAATACTATACCGTTTAGAGCAACTATTAAACAACAAGATACGGTAAATGAATTCTTAAAACGCCTACAAAAAACATCGGTAGAAGCCAGAGAGTTTCAGCATACCTCTCTTAATAAAATCCAGGATTGGAACGAGATAAAAGGAGATTGTTTTGATTCGTTATTATCTTTTACTAATTACCCGGTATCAGAATCTTCTAAATCAGATAGTCAATCTCTAAATATTGATGCGGTAGACATAAAAGAGAATAATAACTATCTACTTTCTATACAACCTTCTTTAAAAGAAAAATTGGTCGTAGACTTTACTTTTAACAGTAATATATTAGAAGAAGAATACGTTAAAATGATCTGTAGTCATTTTGAAACAATACTTTGTCAAATTGTAAAAGAAGAAGTAGACGATATATCTACTATTCAATTTCATACAGAATCAGAAGAGATCCAATTACTGCATGATTTTAATGCAACTATGGTAGACTATCCAAAGGATAAAAACATAGTAGATATATTTGAAAATCAAGTAGAAAAAACTCCAAATGCAACAGCATTAGTCTTAGATGGAGTAACGATGACATATAAAGAGCTAAATGCAAGAGCAAATCAGCTAGCTAATTTTTTACGTAACCAAGGAGTTGAAAATGAATCCTTAGTAGGCATTTGTATAGATCGTTCCTTAGAAATGATTGTCGGGCTTTTAGGTATTTTAAAATCAGGAGGAGCATATGTTCCTATAGATTCGGATTATCCAAGCGATCGAATTCATTATATAGTAGAGGATACTTCTGCAAATATTATCTTGGTAAATGATAAAAGTAAATCATTAATAGAATCAAAAAAGGATATAAAGATTATAAATTTAGAAGAGCAGTCGGTATTTACAGATTGTTCTGCAGAGAACCTTTGTTTAGAAATACCATTATCAAATTTAGCTTACGTTATCTATACTTCGGGGACAACTGGGGCTCCAAAAGGAGCATTACTAGAGCACGGTAATGTAGTACGTTTATTTTTTAATGAGGAATCTTTATTCGATTTTAATAACAAAGATGTTTGGTGTTTATTTCACTCTTTTTGTTTTGACTTTTCGGTATGGGAAATATTTGGAGCATTACTTTATGGAGGAAAACTGGTAATCGTACCAAGTTTAGTAGCGAGAGATACTAAATTGTTTTCAGATTTATTAGAAAATGAAAAAGTAACAGTTTTAAATCAAACCCCTTCAGCATTTAATATTCTTAAGGACGAAGTGATAAATTCTTCAACGAACCTAGATGTACGTTATCTGATCTTCGGGGGAGAAGCACTAAGACCTAGTATTTTAGAATCATGGCACTACGCATATCCTTTTTGTAAACTAATAAATATGTATGGTATTACAGAAACTACGGTTCATGTAACGTACAAAGAAATAGGGGAGAAAGAGATATTTCTGGATGTAAGTGATATTGGGTTGCCGATTCCTACTATGGGATGCTATATTTTAGACGAAAACTTGCAGTTATTGCCTATTGGTGTAGTAGGAGAATTATATGTGTCAGGAGCTGGTTTAGGTCGCGGATATTTAAACCGACCAGAACTTACTTTAGAACGTTTTATAACCAATCCTTTTAATGAAGAAGAACGATTATATAAAACAGGAGATTTAGCAAAGAGATTACTTAGTGGCGCTATAGAATATTTGGGAAGAAACGATAATCAAGTAAAAATTCGTGGATATAGAATCGAACTAGGGGAAATAGAAGCAGCATTAAATAATTGTCCGTATACCAGTCAATCTGTTTTAATAGTAGTAGAAGATGCATCTTATAACAAAGAGTTAGTTGGGTATGTAGTCGTTAAAGATGGTTTTAATAAAGAAGATGTTATTGCTTATTTATCGGGTAATTTACCTAAATACATGATTCCTTCGATGCTTATCCAATTAGATGAAATGCCATTAACCTCTAACGGAAAAGTAGATAAAAAGGCCTTGCCAGATCCAGGAATAGTAACAGATACGGCAGAAGGGTATGTTGCGCCCAGAACTGAAAAAGAAGAGCATTTAGCAAAGATATGGTCAGAAATTTTAAATAAGGAAAAAATAGGGGTTACCGACGATTTTTTTGAATTTGGAGGACATAGTTTAAAATTAACCCGATTAATTACCAGATATTTTAAAGAATTTGGGGTTAAATTAGAATTAAAGGATTTATTTATAAATACAACAATCGAATCTCATAGTAAATTACTGTTTACTACGACAGAAACTCAATTTGAATCTATTAAACCAGTAGAAAACCAATCCAGTTATATACTATCTAGTGCGCAACACAGGATGTGGGCACTGTGCCAGTCTGAAGAAAGTAATATATCGTATAGTATGCCATCTAGCGCACGATTAGAAGGAGAATATGATACAAAATATCTAAAGCAAGCTATATTAGCGGTAATAGATCGACATGAAATTTTAAGAACTGTATTTAAAAGTGATAAAGAAACTTCTGAAGTAAGACAATGGGTGTTAGATGCAGGGGATTTAGATTTTAAAGTAGATGAGATAGATTTTAGAGGAACAGAAACTCCAGAAAAGAAAGTAAAAGAGTATATCTCTAAAGATGCTCAAATACCTTTTGATTTAGCAACAGGACCGTTATTAAGAGCAGCTTTACTACAAGTTTCAGACACAACATATATCTTTTATTATAACCTGCATCATATCATTAGTGATGGAGTATCTAATGATATAATAAAGAGAGATGTTTTAGCTTTTTATGAAGCCTTTAAATCAGGAAATAATCCTTCTTTACCAGAAATAAAAATACAATATAAGGATTATGCTGCATGGCAAATAGGACAATTAAAAACAGACGCTTTTGCAAAACATAAAGAATATTGGTTACAGAAACTATCAGGAGATATAGCTGTATTAGACTTGCCAAGTCAAAAAATAAGACCAAAAATAAAAACAAATAATGGAGCAACTGTTTGGACATTTTTACCAGAAGAGATAAACAATAAACTTAAGTCTTATTGTAAAGAAAATGGAGGAACAATGTTTATGGCAGTTTTGGCAGTATGGAATATCTTATTGTTTAGATATACGAATAAAAAAGATATTTTAATAGGTACGCCGATTGCAGGAAGAGATCATGCAGATTTAGAAAATCAAATAGGAATGTATTTTAATACTCTTGTTCTGCGAAATAAAATTAATCCTGAAGAAACTTTTAAAGAAACATTCTCCAATATTAAAGAATCTACTTTAGAAGATGCAGCTCATCAAACATATCCTTTTGACCTATTAATAGATAACCTAAACATAAAATGGGATGCTAGTAGAAACCCGCTTTATGATGTCATGTTATCGTATCATAATACAGGTGAAAATGTAGAGGAAGTAGAGCTGCATAAAGACCAATTAGACCATATAGGAGTAATGAAGGATACAGGAGCTAAATTAGATCTATTAGTTAATTTTAAAGAAATAGGTCAGTACCTGTATTTTGATATCAATTTTAATACAGACTTATATGATCTTGGATCTATGAAAGTATTGATGAACGATTTTAAACATCTGTTAACTCAATTGTTAGATAACCAAGAAGAAAAAATAGGAATTATAGATTTTCAAAAAGAAGTAAAGCAGAGTCTACGATCCTTAAATGTAAATAAGTTTAAAATGGTGAAAAAATAGAGGAACTATTCATAATCCAGCTATTATAAAATCTGTTGTGCATTTAGAAAAATTATTACGAAAAAAGCGTCAATTCGAGTGTTTTGTCGTAATGAAATGGAGACAAAATGTATCGAGAATAGCTTTTTTAAAATAAAATCCTGTTCTCGATACACTTCTCCTAAAGTCGAATCACTCGAATTGACGGATTATAGTTTAAAAAACATCTAAATGCACAACAGGTATTATAAATTAATTGGAAAGCTAGATAGTTAAAAACAAAACTTAAGTACCTCTTCGTCACATCCAAATACTATACTAACAATAAACACTTTTTATTCTTTTAAAACTAGTGGTTTTTACAAATGTCAAAAAAACCTCTAGGAAGTGTTGTGCATTTTTTTATGTGATTTGTAGTAGATGCAATTGGATTTTAAAAAAATAAAATTATGATAAGTAGATTAGAAAAATTAAAGAGTGTAAAGGCTAAAAATATAGTAAACTCTGTAAAAGTTGATTTTTCAATTTTGTCAGAAGATCTTAATTTTCCTTTAGTAATAAAACCAAATACTCCTGGGTTAATCCTTAATGATTGGATAGTTAATAATAGAGAACAGTTTGAAAGTAAGGTAAAATTACATGGAGCAGTACTATTTAGAGGATTTCATATAAATTCTGTAGAAAAATTTGAAAACTTTAGTAAGCTATATGCCGATGTGCCATTAGAGTATAACTTAAGATCTTCTCCACGATATTCTGTAGGTAAAAATGTGTATCATACTACTACATATCCAAAAGAGTATAGTATCCAGATGCATAGTGAAAGCTCATATGCGCCAAATCATCCTAGTAATATTGTGTTTTGTTGTATTAACCCTGCAGACCAAAGAGGAGAAACTCCTATTGCAGACAATAGATTGGTTTTTAAAAATTTAACAGAAGAAACAAAAAGCAAATTTTTAGAAAAAGGGGTTAAATATGTTAGGAATTTAAACAAAGAAATAGGATTGTCTTGGCAAGAAGTTTTTCAGACAACAGATAAAAAAGAGGTAGAAAAAGAGTGTGATAAAACAGGAATAGGTTTTCGTTGGGTAAGTGAAGACGAGCTAATCTTAACTTGGTATAAAAAAGCAATATGGGAACATCCGTTAACCAAAGAATCTGTTTGGTTTAATCATGCGTTCTTTTTTAATAAATATGCTCTCGAAAATACCTTTTTAGAAGCAGTTGAAACAGATGATCAGTTGCCTAATAACACATTTTATGGAGATGGTAGTATCATTTCTAAAAAAGAAATAGAAGAAATTAAAGAGGCTTATAAAAAATCTACAATCGAATTCCCCTGGGAAAAAGGAGACGTATTGTTTTTAGATAATATGTTAATGTCTCATGGGAGAAATCCATACTCAGGAGATAGAAAAATTATTACTTCCTTATTCTAAAAGAAAGCAATTTCTTAATAAAATAATTTTAAAGACTTCAAGATCAAAAGAGAAAAAAACAGATATAAATTTTACTCTTTTATGTGAAACAGTGTTTAAAAAATCATGCAAATCAGATATAAATAAGATGGAACAAAACATAATAGATACGGTCAATGGCTATGAATTTTCTGTAAACCAGATAAATTTATGGAGCGTAGGAAACGAGAATATACATGAGTATTACAATCAGGTTATTCTTGAGATAGATAAAAATTTAACTATAGAAAAGTTAAATGAAGCATTAGATCTTGTTATTAGTAAAAATGAAACACTACTATTTAAAACCAGTAGAGTTACAGAATCTATACTGCCAGTTCAAATCATATCTGATAAGCATAAAAAAGAACTTTATGAATATTCTGTGAAGGAGAACCAAGAGGTGGATTTTTCAGAAATTTCAGAAACAAAGCTTGGGTATGATTATGACCCATTAACTAATGAACCATTAAGAATTTGTTTCATAAAGCAAGAGCAAGCAGACAAAAATAATTTTTTAATAATCAGGCTGTTTTCATTATGGGCAGATAGTTATAGTACGGTGTTTTTCTGTAAAGAAATATGGAAAGCAATTCATCAACCAGAATCTTATAAAAAAGAGGAAAGAGAAGTAGTAGAGTACAAAGATTTCTGTGCTTGGCAAAACCAGCTTTATAGAGAGCCAGAAGAGGAAGGAATTAATTTTTGGAAAAATTATAATGTTAATACCGGGCAAAGAATAATCCCTTTTGAGCATAATACAAACGTAGAATTTAAACCAGAAAGAAAAATTATAAATGTTCTGGAAGGAGATCAATATTTAGATTTTAAAGAAAAATGTAATGCTATCGATACTACCTTAGAGTACTATATTCTAGCACAGTTTATTACCTATTTAGGACAGTTTACAGAAAAAGAAGTAGTCTTTGGATACCTCCCACATCAAAGAAATTATGAAGAATTAGAAAATACATTTGGATTAGTAACAAAAACGTTACCTATAAAAGTAAACGAAGTAAACAATGTATCTAATAAGGAATTATGTAAATCTCTTGAAAAATCAATTGAAGAGATAGCGATGTGGTCAGATTATTTTTATTTGGATAGAATAAATTTGGATAAACAAGACACGAATACAGTATTCAAATATAGCTTTGAATTTATTGATCTTGAAACAAGTAAAAATAAATCTGGTAAAGAATTTAAAATAACAGATATTCATAGTGTAACAGATGTTTTTGACTTAAAAATCCTTGGGGTAGATTATGGAGACAGGATTGCAATAGAACTATGTTATGATAAAAATAAATATCAAGATCTGGATATTGATTTAATTTTTTCACAGCTAAAAAATCATTTTGATCTTAACGATAAAAATAATGGATTAAGCATTGTAGAAAAAAATATTATAGCACAATCTAATCAAACAGATAAGCAGTTTGATACAGTAAACTCTATTGTGGATTTAATAAACCAGCAAGCTAAAATTTTTCCTAATCAAACAGCGGTATCGTATAAAAATAAAGAAATTTCTTATAGCGAATTAATTAATAAATCCAACCAATTTGCACAATATCTTATAGATAATTATAAAGTAGCCAAAGGAGATCCAATTTGTATACTAACAGATCGATCAGAATGGTTTATTATTAGTGTATTAGGAATACTTAAATCTGGTGCATATTATATCCCTATAGATGCTTCTTACCCAAGTGAAAGAGTAGAGTTTATATTAGAGGATAGTGGTTGTGATATCTTAGTAAGTAACCTTAAATTTAAGAATACCTATAGCTCTTCAAAAATAAGCGTGCTCGATCCATCTTTAGTAACTATTTACGAATCAGAAAAAAAGATAAAGTTTGTAGAAAGAGTAAACAATAACGATTTAGCATATTGTATTTACACATCTGGATCTACAGGAAATCCAAAAGGATGTTTGATAACACATTCTAATCTTCTAAACTATATACAATGGGCAAATGATTTTTATTTTAATCGTAAAAGTTCTGGAAACTGGGGATTTATAACGTCGGTATCCTTTGATCTTACTATTACAGCTCTTTTTACAAGTTTAACCAGAGGTAAAAAATTATGGTTAGGAGAAGATAATAAAGAAGTAGATGAATTATTAAAAGAAAGTTTTACTAACCCAGATATAGATACTGTAAAACTAACTCCATCACATTTATCCTTACTCAAAGAACTGGATATTAAAGAAACAAATATAAAGACTATTATCTGCGGGGGAGAACAGTTAACAAACAATCAATTAAATGCGGTATGGGATATAAATAAAGACATAAAAATATTTAATGAATATGGACCTACCGAAGCTACTGTAGGATGTGTAGTAAAAGAAATGCACACTGGAGAAGAAAGAATTTTAATAGGGAGACCTATAGCAAATACTAAAATTGACATATTAGATAGTAAAGGAGAGTACTGTAAAATAGGGGTCTTCGGAGAAATTTTTATAACAGGTAAAGGTGTAGCTAAAGGATATCTTAACCGACCAGAGCTTACATCAGATAAGTTTATAAAACAGGACGATAGTAAAAAAGAGTATTCTTATAAAACAGGAGATATAGGAAGATGGTTGCCAGATGGTAATATAGAGTTTATAGGAAGAAAAGATGATCAGGTAAAAATAAGAGGATATAGAATAGAACTCGGAGAGATAGAAAATCAATTAATTTATAAAGATGATGTAGATCAAGCAATAGTTTTGGTGAATGATAATGACGAAACAAAGAAGGAATTAATAGCATATATAGTAGGAAGTGAAACACAAGATATAACAGAGTTAAAAGGGTATTTAGAAAATAGATTACCACACTATATGGTGCCTTCTCATTACGTGTTTTTAGATAGCTTACCATTAACCGTTAACGGTAAAATAGATAAAAAACATCTGTTAAGTTTACAGCCTAACGAAACGCTATCAAAAGTAGCCTATGTAGCACCAAGAAACAGTACAGAAAAAAGAATAGCAACTATTTGGGAAGAAATATTGCAAAGAGAAAAAATAGGGGTTCATGATGATTTTTTCGAATTAGGAGGACATAGCTTAAAAGCAACGCAACTGATTAATCGATATCATAAAGAATTTGAGATTAAATTAGGACTAAAAGATATTTTTACAAATACCTCTTTAGAATCTCATTTTGAACTTATCACACAATCTAATCAAACTACCCATGTCTCTATTCCTGTAGTAGTAGAGTCTGAAGATTATCCAATCTCTGATGCACAAAAAAGATTATGGGTGTTAAGCCAATATTCTGAAGGTTCTGTAGCATACAATATGCCTTCTCAGGTATATCTAAACGGGACATACGAAATAGACTATTTTATAAAGGCAATCGATGCAACTATTAACCGACATGAGATTTTGCGTACCATTTTTAAGGTAAATGAAACAGGAGAAGTACGTCAGTATATTTTATCTAAAGAAGAATTAGGATTTACTCTCGATTATCAAGATTTTAGAAAAGAGCTAGATAAAGAGCAAAAGGTGAGTACTTATATCCAAAAGGATTCTGCCAAAGTTTTTGATTTAGAAAAAGGGCCTTTACTTAGAGCTGGTCTATTACAGTTAGCAGATGATCAATATGTCTTTTATTATAATATGCATCACATCATTGGGGATGGCTGGTCTATAAGAGTGTTAAAAAAAGATGTCTTAAGTTTTTATGAATCTTTTAAAAATAGCGAAGCCGTAAGTCTATTAGATTTAAAAATACAATATAAAGATTATGCATCTTGGCAAATAACTAACAAAAATGATAAGGAAAGTAGCAAACAAAAAGAATTTTGGTTAGAACAATTATCAGGAGATCTGCCTGTTTTGAATTTACCATCTAATAAGATTAGACCTGGTTATAAAACGTATAACGGAAAAAGTATTGAAGGGTATATACCAAAACAAACCACAGATAAATTAAGAAACTTTGTACAAGAGCAAGGAGGAAGTTTATTTACAGTATTGTTAGCAACTTGGAATGTATTGTTTTACAAATACACTGCAGAAAAAGATATTATTATAGGTTCTCCTGTTGCAGGTAGAGACCACTCAGACCTGATTGATCAAATAGGATTTTATGTAAATACATTAGCATTAAGAAATAAAATAAATCCAGAAGAAAATTTTATCCAGTTATATAACAAGGTAAAAGAAACTACTCTATCTGCATTTGATAACCAAATGTATCCATTCGATCTTTTAGTAGAAGATCTGGATGTAAATTATGATGCAGGTCGCAATAAAATATTTGATATCATATTAGTATTGCAAAATACCGAAGAAAATATCGAAGATCTTATTATTTCTGATGCAGGCGTCGATCTTTTATACGAAATAGAAAATACGGTGTCTAAATTTGATTTGGATATTAATTTTAAAGAATACAATAACTGTCTTTCGTTTCAAGTATCATATAATACCGACGTATATGACTGTGAAATGATAAAAGAGTTATTAAAGCACTACAAAAGTTTAGTAGACTCTTTATTATCGGATACAGAAAATGTAATTGGCTCTGTAAAATATTTATCTAACCAAGAAGAAACACAATTATTACAAGAGTTTAATTCTACAAAAGTCGATTATCCAAAAGATAGTACCATTATAAGCTTATTTAAAGAAACGGTACAAAGAAATCCAGACACGACTGCCGTAGTTTTTGAAGATAAAAGTTTTACATATAAAGAGTTAGATAAGTTATCTGATAATTTTGCCCAATATCTTAAGAAGAAATACAATGTTCAGTCTAAGGATAGATTGGCATTAACATTAGACAGGGGAGAATGGTTTCTGGTATCTTTATTAGGAGTACTTAAACTGGGAGCAGTTTACGTGCCAATCGATCCAGAGTTTCCAAAGGATAGAATCGATTTTATCATAAAAGATGCAAATTGTAAAGTTAATATTACAAATAAAGAAATCGATGTATTTAAAGAAAATATCGATACATACACGAATTATATAGCAACAGAAAAACCACAAAACCCAGAAGCATATGTTATGTATACCTCTGGTTCTACAGGGACTCCAAAAGGAGTTGTGGTAGAACAAAAATCAATCATTAGATTGGTTATCAATACCAATTACATAGATATAAAAGAAGGAGATAAGATACTAGGGCTTTCTAACTTTTCATTTGATGGATCCACTTTTGATATATTCATGCCTCTTTTAAATAGTGGTACGCTGGTAATTTCATCTAAAGATGTGTTCTTAGATTTAAAAAAGCTAGGAGAAGTAATAGAGCAGCAAAACATAGATAGTTTTTTCTTAACAACCGTATTTTTTAATGCAATAGTGGATGCAAAACTAGAAGCTTTACAAAACTTGAAATGTATTTTATTTGGAGGAGAACAAGTTTCTGTAAAACATGTATCTCAATTTAAAAAATTATATCCCTCGGTGAACCTTCATCATGTATATGGGCCTACAGAAAATACTACATACTCTACATATTACGAGATTAAGGAAGTTTCAGAAAATCAAAAAACCATTCCAATAGGAGTTCCGATATCCAATAGTACCTGTTATGTGTTAGATGCAGATAATAATCTGGTTCCTATTGGGGTTTCTGGAGAAATTTGTGTCGGAGGAGATGGTTTATCTACCGGATACTTAAATAAAGAGGAGCTAACCAAGGAAAAATTTATAGAACATCCATTTATAAAAGGAGAGTTGCTGTACAAAACAGGAGACATAGGTAAATGGTTACCATCAGGAGATATTGAGTTTATCGGTAGAAAAGACAATCAAGTAAAAATTAGAGGACACAGGATAGAGCTTGGAGAAATAGAAAACGCATTACTAAAGTTAGAAAATATCGACAATGCAACAGTCCTGATTCGCAAAAATGTAAATGAAGAAAAAGAGCTGATAGCATACTTGGTTACTCCAAAAAAATATAGTGTGTCTGAATTAAGAGTTCTGTTAAAAGATCTTTTATCAGATTATATGCTTCCTTCCTATTTTGTACAATTAGACAAATTTCCTTTAAACTCTAATGGCAAAATAGATAAAAAACAATTGCCAGATCCAGAAAAGCATGGGCTTTCTATGGCTGCAGAATATGTTGCCCCAAGGAACGAAGTAGAAGAACAGCTAGTAGATATTTTCAAAAACATTCTTCAAAAGGATAAAATAGGAGTTAAAGATAATTTCTTTGAATTAGGAGGCCATAGCTTAAAAGCAATGCGTTTGTTAAATGAAATACATAAAATCTTTACGATAGAAATCAAAATTAAAGACGTGTACAGTAATCCTACTATTGATGAGCTTGCAGAAGAGATTAATTTGGGATTAAGACTGATAAATTTACAAAAAGAGGTTAAAAACTCTAAAGTGATAAAAATATAAACTTCATAAAATTAAGTTCAAAAAATTTAATTTTTCACGAATAGAACATTAATAATAGACTGCTTACGATGGGATTAGTAAAAGAATTAGTAAAAGAACTAGAGGAAAATAATATTAATATTTCTTTAGATAATAATGACCTTCAGCTAAATTATGATGGGGCAGAAATAGCGCCTGAAATTTTAAGTAGATTAAGAGAAAACAAAGCGGATCTGGTTAACTACTTAAAAAAGTATACAAATCCAGAAACGTTTCATGAAATACCTCGTGTAGAAAAGCAAGAGAGCTATTCGTTGTCTTCAAGTCAATTTAGGATATGGGTAGTATGTCAATCCAAAGAAGTTTCAGTAGCTTATAATACTCCAACTACGTTACATCTACAAGGCAATTATAATATAGAACTGCTTAAAAAAGCTATTAAGGCTACTGTTTTAAGGCACGAATCGCTACGAACTGTCTTTAAACAAGATACATTGGGTAATGTAAAGCAGCACATTGTAAGTGAAAAAGAAGTAAATATAAATATCGGTTATCAGGATCTTCGTGAAAATTTAGATAGCGCAGAAATAGTAAAAACCTATGTAAAAGAAGATGGAAATAAGCCATTTAATCTGGAAGAGGGACCACTACTTAGAGCAATGATATTTCAAACCTCTAATGAAGAGTATGTATTTTATTATAATATGCATCATATTATTAGTGATGGTTGGTCGATGAATGTTCTTTCTAACGATGTTCTTTCGTATTATAAATCATTTGTAAAAGGAGTAGAACCTTTGCTTTTACCATTAAATATACATTATAAAGATTATGCCGCCTGGCAGTTAGCCCAATTAAAAGATGCAGCATTTAATAGTCATAAATCGTATTGGCAAGAGATATTATCTGGGGAGTTACCACTTTTGGATTTACCAACCAACAAATTACGTCCAACTATTAAAACAAATAATGGACATGGTATAAAAACATTTCTAAATAAAGAAATGACATCTGCTATTAAGAGGTTTAGTAAAGATAATGACGGAAGTCTGTTTATGGGATTATTATCTGTATGTAATATTTTGTTCCACAAATATACTTCTGAGCATGATTTTATAGTTGGTACTCCCGTTGCAGGTAGAAACCATGCAGATCTAAATGACCAAATAGGTATTTATGTAAATAATTTAGCACTTAGAAATCAAGTAAATCCTAAAGATGATTTTGTTTCATTTTTTGAAAAAGTAAAAGATTCTACATTACATTCTTACGAGCATCAAATGTATCCTTTTGATCAAATAGTAGAAGATTTAAGTTTAAAAAGAGATATAAGCCGTAGTCCAATATTTGATGCAGTAGTATCTCTTCAGAACGCTAATGCAAATAGTAACGATATTAGTATTGCAGAAGATAAAATAGATAGTATAGTAGATTCTGAAAGTACTGCATCAAAGGTAGATATAGCATTTTATTTTCAGGAAGTAGGAGAGTGTTTGTCCTTTAATATAGTCTATAATACCGATGTTTATGAAAGAGATATGGTAGAAAGGATGATGAAACATTACAAGCAATTACTTGCAATATTGTTATCATCTCCCGATCAGCCAATCCAGCAAATAAACTATCTTACAGATACAGAACAAAACCAGATTTTACTAGATTTTAACAATACTTCTGTTCCCTATCCAACAGATAAAACACTTGTCGATTTATTTCAAGAACAAGTAAGTCAAACTCCAGATAATATAGCTTTAGTTTATAAAGATAAAGAGTTTACCTATCAAGAATTAGACGTTTTGTCTAACCAATTGGCGCATTTATTAATAGATAAATATAAGGTGTCTGTTGGGGATCTGGTAGGGATACATTTAGAAAGAAGTGAGTTGTTTATTGTATCTATATTAGGGATTCTAAAATCAGGAGGAGCCTATGTACCTATCGATCCCGAATATCCTGTAGACAGAAAAAAATACATGATTACAGATTCTAATATTAAGCTATTGCTTATTAATGCGAATCACTTATTTGATATAGATTATTTTTCAGGAACTTTATTTGCTGTAGATGTAGAGTTTGATTCATCAAATTATAGCTCTCAGCCTATTAATGGGTTACTATCTTCTTCAGATTTAGCATATTTAATTTATACATCAGGATCTACAGGAGCCCCAAAAGGAGTAATGATAGAACATAAAGGCATTGCCAATACAGCCAGAGCATCTATCGATATGTTAGACCTAAAAAAATGTGCACGAAGTTTACAATTCGCGTCTTATTCTTTTGATGCTTCAGTTTTTGAAATTTTTAATGCACTACTTTCAGGATCGGGATTATATATTATTGAGGATAGCAAGCGAAAAACTCCAGAAGCATTAGAAGCATTTATAAAAGAAAATAAAATTGAAACAGCGACTTTGCCACCATCCTATTTAAAAACAATGGAGATGGAAAACCTAAAGGAGCTAAAAGTGCTTGTCACTGCTGGTGAACCACCTGTTTATGATAAAGTTTTGTCTTATATATCGAATGGAGGAACATTCTTTAATGCTTACGGACCAACAGAAACCAGTATTTGTGCTTCTGCATATAAAGTAAATAGTAAAGAGGATTTAGCATCTGTTACCATTCCAATGGGTGTACCAATACCTAATGCTACCATTTATATTTTAGATATAGACAATAATATCCAGCCTATTGGAGTAGAAGGAGAGATTTGTGTTGGAGGAGCAGGATTGGCAAGAGGATACCTAAACCGTACAGATCTTACAAACGAAAAGTTTATCAATAATCCTTTTAAAGAAGGAGAAAAACTATATAAAACAGGAGATGTAGGTAAGTGGCTCTCAGACGGTAATATCGAATTTACAGGGCGTAAAGATGACCAAGTAAAAATAAGAGGGTATAGAATAGAACTAGGCGAGATCGAATTTGCTATTCTAGAAGATCAAAGTATCCAACAAGTTGTAGTAGATGTAAAAGGAACAGGAGAAGACAAAGCAATTGTAGCATATATAGAAACCAACGAAGATTATGATCAAAAAGAGCTGCATAATAGATTAAGTGCTAAGTTGCCAAACTTTATGATGCCCAAATATTATGTAGTATTAGATCAGATACCTTTAACATCCAACAATAAAGTAGATCGCAAGTTATTGCCAGAGGTAGGAGAATCCAATATTATTAAAGAAAATTACATAGCTCCATCTAGCGAAGAAGAAAAGGTATTAGTGCAAGTTTGTGAAGATGTATTAAAAAGAAATCATATAGGAGTAAACGATAATTTTTACAATCTGGGAGGAGACTCTATTAAAGCAATACAAGTAGTAGCTCGATTAAAAGTACAAGGGTATAAAATAAATGTAGAGGATATTTTAAAAACCCCTGTTTTGGCTAACCTTTCTAAATGTATGACTGTCGATGTAAAAAAGATAGATCAGTCAGAAGTTACGGGTGAGGTTTTGTTGACGCCGATACAAAAATTCTTTTTCGGGGATTCTAATTTTAAGGTTCCAACACATTTTAACCAATCGGTACTATTAAAAAGTAAAGAATTAATTTATCAGGATGCATTGGCAAAAGCCATAACAGATTTAGTTATTCATCACGATGCATTACGAATGGTGTATCAAAAAGAAGAAACTCTTTGGAAACAATATAATAAAGACACTTCTTCACCATGCTATTCTATCGATTTTTATGATCTAAGAGGAGAAAAAGATGAGGTAGAAACCATGGGGAGAATTGGAGAAAGTTTACAATCTAGTATAGATTTAGAAAACGGGCCCATTTTAAAAGTAGGACATTTTAGATTATCAGACGGAGATAGAGTTGGTATTATTATTCATCATTTAGTGATCGATGGAGTTTCATGGCGAATATTATTAGAAGATTTATCTTATTTGTATTCAGTATATAAAGAAGGAGGAGAAGTTAATTTACCATTAAAAACAGACTCTTTTCAATACTGGGCAGATGCCCAAAATGAATATGCAAAAGGATCAGAAATTGCAGCAGAAATAGAATATTGGAAAAATGTTTGTAAGCAAGAAATTCCAGATATGCCCCAAGATGAAATCCCTGCAAGTACAAAAGGGATAAAGTCTTTACAAAGTGGTTCTTTTACTTTAAATAAAGAGATAACAGAAGTACTACAAACCAAAATTCATGGAGTGTATAATACAGAAATTAATGATGTATTACTTACTGGGTTAGGAATGGCAATTCAGGAAACTTTTGGCGTAGGAAAAAGCGTCATAAAAATGGAGGGTCATGGAAGAGAAGAAATTATAGAAAATATAGATGTAAGTAGAACCGTAGGTTGGTTTACCACAGTGCATCCTTTTATTTTAGATGTTAGTACAGAAAATGCTACAGAAAATCTGGTACGGGTTAAAGAAGCTTTAAGAAAAGTGCCAAATAAGGGTATTGGATATGGAATATTAAGGTATTTAACCGATGAATCTTTAGAAGAAATAACACCATCTATAGTTTTTAATTATCTAGGAGATTTTGGGGATAATGCAGGGAATTCAGATACCTCAATATTCGATTACACTTCAGAATACTTTGGAAGATTCTCAGATCCAGAAAATAAAGATAATATGAACCTGGATGTGACAGGGATATTAGTTTCAGGAGAACTGTCTATGACCATAAAACATTCAAAATCTTTATACAGTGCAGCTACTATTGATAAACTAACCAAGGCATACGAGAAAAATTTGATAACCCTTATAAAGCAATTATCCCTAGAAGATAAAAGTTTTATTACCCCATCAGATTTAACATTTAAAGGATTGACTACCTCAGAGCTATCCAAACTTAATGAGGATGGATTGGTAGAAGATATATATAAATTATCGCCATTACAACAAGGGATATATTATCATTGGCTCTCAGATACATCCTCTACTATGTATTTTGAGCAGGTATCTTATAGAATAAAAGGAATAGATGTAGATATAAGCTCTATACAAAGAGCATATAAAGAATTGATCGACAGATATCCTGTGTTAAGAACAAGCTTTGTAAATGATTATGCAGGAACTCCACTTCAAGTAGTTAAAAAAAGTACTTCTGCAAATTTTACTTATAAGAAAGCTCCTCAAGATGTAGACAAAGAAAACATCGCAGAGTATATCGAAAAAATAAAACTTCAAGACAGACAAGAAGGTTTTAATTTGGAAGAACCATCTCAAATGCGATTGATCATATTAGATTTAGGGAATAATGATTTTGAATTTATTTGGAGTCACCATCATATATTAATGGATGGATGGTGTCTTAGTATTTTAATAAACGATTTTTATCAGTTATTGTATAAGTCGGAGAATAGCAAAGATTTACCGATACCTACACCATATTCTAATTATATACAATGGTTAGAAGGAATTGACAGAAAAACTTCAGCAAAATACTGGAAAGAGTATTTGTCCGATTATCAGTCCGTTGTAAATGTTCCTTTCAAAAAAACAGAAAATAATACAAACCAAGTATATAAAGCAAATCAAGAAGTAATAAAGGTAAAAGGAGATCTATTAGCACAATTAAATCAATTATGCAAAGAAACTGGAATAACCCAAAATACATTTATACAAGGCGTATGGGGATATTTATTATCTCGATATAACAGCACACAAGATGTAGTTTTTGGTTCTGTAGTATCCGGAAGACCAGCAGCATTACCAGGAGTCGAAAACATGATAGGTTTATTCATTAATACCATACCAGTTCGTGTAAAATATAAAAAAGAAGACTCTGCGATAGAATTATTAAAATCCATTCAAGAAGGATCTATAGTAAGTACACCTCACCATTATTTAACTTTATCCGAAATACAGTCTCAGACAAACTTAGGTTCAGATTTAATGAATCATATTTTAGTATTCGAAAATTATCCTATTCAAGATGCTATTAAAGAAGATTTTGAAGAGAAACAACAACAGTTTGAAATAGAATCTGTGGATGTTATAGAACAAACTAATTATAGTTTTGAGATTATTATAGGTACATCAGAGACATCTATGTCTATAGACTTTAATTATGATAGTAGTAAATATGATGCAGATTTGATGAAACTTCTGTCTCAGCATTTTTATAATCTGATGGAGCAATTCATTAAAAAATCAGATAAAGAATTAAGAACTTTTAAGTATATAAATAAAGAAGAAGAGGAGCTACAACTGCACGTTTTTAATAAAAAGACACAGCTTTTAAATTCATCCAATAAAACTGTGATAGATGTATTGGAGGATCAAGTAATAAAAACCCCAAATACTATAGCACTTGTTTTTGAAGGGGATACGATTACGTATGCAGAACTGGATCAGCGTTCGAATCAATTAGCAAGATATTTATTACATAAAGGAATACAATCTGGTGATTTGGTAGGAATATGTCTGGATCGCTCCTTGGAGATGGTAATAAGTATTTTAGGAATACTAAAAGCAGGAGGATGTTATATTCCTATTGATCCTCAATATCCGGCATCCAGAATTAACTATATCATAGAAGATACAGGAATGAATTTTCTTATTGGGGATAGTTTAAATAAGGTAAAAGAATATCAAAATGTAAACTTTTTATACATAGATAAAGATAGTGATCTAATAGCAAAAGAAGTTTCGACAACATTAGATAAAAAACCCTGTGCAGATCAATTAGCGTATGTAATATATACATCAGGCAGTACAGGAGAGCCAAAAGGAGTTATGGTATCACATAGCAATTTATATGCGATTTTAAATAGTGAGTTAGATCTTTTAAGTACAGAAAAAGACATGGTAGCATGTTTGCAAACTAATTATGTTTTTGACGTTTCCTTATTAGAAATATTTTTACCAATACTTAGAGGAGGCAAACTAGTTATTCCAAGTACAGATGTAACAAAGGATATGACCGCTTTACTAGAATTGTGCATCAAAGAAAAAGTTACCATATTACAAGGTACACCAACATTTTTTAGCAGCCTACTACTTTTTGTAGACGACTATGTTTCAGATAATTTATGTATATCTAAAGTATGTATAGGAGGAGAATCCCTTACCAGTACTTTAGTAGATGCCATTCGAAAAAAACTACCTCAAGTAACGATAAATAATCATTATGGGCCAACAGAGACAACAATAGATGCTTTTGTATTAGAAAATATACAATCTTTTCCTTCTAATAATATAGGAGTACCAATACATAATGTGCAAGCATATATTTTAGACGCTAATGATGCTATTGCCCCCGTAGGAATTGCAGGGGAATTATGTATAGGAGGAACTGGTGTTACCAAAGGATACTTAAATAAACCAGAACTTACACAAGAAAAATTTGTGACTAATCCCTTTATAGAGGGAGCGTATATGTATCGAACAGGAGATATCGGTAAGTGGATGCAAGATGGGACATTAGAGTTTATAGGAAGAAAAGATAATCAGGTTAAAATACGAGGACACCGAATAGAATTGGGAGAGATAGAATACCAATTACAAACTAAAGAAGAAATCGTATCCTGTGTTGTTGTAGTTAAAAAAACAAGTACAGATAATCAAGAATTGATAGCGTATATCGTTTCTACAAAAGAAATGGATATAGAAGAAACCAGGGTTTATTTGTCGGGTAAATTACCTTCATACATGATACCCAATCACATTATCCAGATAAAAAATATGCCACTTACTGTAAATGGTAAAATAGATAAAAAGGCATTACTTAGTTTGCAGGATAAAGAGAATTACAGTAAATCTTCTCACGTTGCGCCAAAAACCGAAGAAGAAAAAATACTGGTTACTGCTTGGGAAGAAACTTTAGAAAAAGAAAATATAAGCATACTGGATAATTTTTTCCAAATAGGAGGAGATTCTATAAAGTCATTACAATTAGTATCTCGATTAAAACAAAAAGGATATACTTTAAAAGTAAATCATGTAATTGTTCATTCTGTACTTCAAGAAATGGCAAAATATGTTCAAAAAGGAACTTCTGTAATCAACCAGTCTGAAATTGTAGGAGATGTAGAGCTTACTCCAATTCAATTAGAGTTTTTTAAAGATCCTGCTATTCTGGATCACCATCATTATAACCAACCAGTAATATTAAAAAGCGATAAAATTCTGGATAAAGAAAATATAAAATCATGCTTAGATATGTTGGTTAGGCATCATGATGCATTACGAATGGTATACAAAAATCAAGGGCAATGGAGCCAGTTTAACCAAAGCACAGATAGTAATAGTTATGATATAGAATACTTTGACCTAAGAGAATCCAAAAATGAATTAAATGAATTAAGAAAACAAGGAAAAATACTACAAGCTAGTATTAACTTAGAAAAAGGGCCTTTAATTAAAGTAGGACATTTTAGCTTATCTGATGGGGATAGATTAGTTTTAGTAGTACATCATTTAGTTGTAGATGCGGTATCTTGGAGAATTTTGCTAGAAGACTTGGCAACACTTTATAAACAAAATGAAAATAAAGAAAAACCCAATTTACCATTAAAAACAGATGCATTTCAGCACTGGGCATATCTACAAAAACAATATGCACAAGGAAATGAAATTGCTTTAGAAAAGCAATATTGGCAATCTTTATGCAAAGAAAAGGTTACGAATTTACCAATAGATAAAGGAGTATTTAAAGGTGCCGTACGAATGGATACTTCGCAATCTTTTTTATTGGATAAAGAAACTACCAAAACCATACAAAAAGTCACAGGAGAACAGGATGTGACCATCAAGAATTTATTAATTACTTCGCTAGGCCTAGCTATTAAAGATGTTTTTGGAGTATCAAAAACAGCAATCAAAATGGAAGGTCATGGTAGAGAAGCGATAATGGATACAATAGATATAAGTAGAACAGTAGGATGGTTTACAACAGTATATCCGTTTGTACTAGACGTCACCTCAGACAATCTGATCGAAAATCTAAATAAAGTTCAAGATGCACAAATGCAAATTCCTAATAATGGTATTGGTTATGGAATAGTAAAACATCTAACCAATACATCACTATCCGAAATAAAACAATCTGTAGAGTTTAATTATTTAGGAGATTTTGGAAGCAAAGTTGCAAAAGGCACAAATACAGCTTTTAAATATGTAAAAGAAGATATAGGATCCGATTCAGGAAAATTAAATGGTACGGATACACTACTTAATGTTAGCGGTATGATTGCAGCAGATCAATTGTCTATGGTTTTTAGTTATTCAGATGCATTACACGATCCAAAAACCATTACTAATCTAATCGATAGGTATCAAGCGCGTATGCAAGAATTGGTTAAAAATATAGAGCTACAAAATCAATTTTTAACCAAACCAAGCTGGACGAATAAAAACAATAATAATCAAAAAGTTAAGTGGGAGGTAGGAGAAGCATTAGAAATTTCAGAAAACCAAAAAATACCAATCCAAAATATAATTGGACATGGAAGATTAGGACTGGTTAAGATTTCTAATTATTTGGAAGAAACGTTTGAAGGAAAATTTCGTGAATTCTTGTCTTTTTATCCAGTGTTAAGAATAGGTTTTGAAAAAGATAAGGATGAAAAGGTTTTACAGCGAATACTATCATCAGATGCCGTAAAATTAAAAATTAAAGCCGAAAAAAGATTTGAAAAAGAGGATATTCACAAACTAGAAGAAAAAGCAAATACCTTTTTTAATGCTCCCTATGAGATTTTTAATAAAGGAGAATTAATTCGAATTTTCTTAGTGATAGACTCACAAGATACAAGTAAAGCCTCTATGTTTGTGGCAATACATCATTCTATTACAGATATGTATAGCAATAGTATACTACATAAAAATCTGCAAGAATTTTTTAATAACAAAAACATAGAAACAGATTTTATTTCGAATTTTGAATTTGCTGTTCAGCAAAAGCATTTCTTATCCTCTGCATCGGGTATAGATAAACGTAAATATTGGGTGGATTTGTTAAGCACGCACATATCTGCAAAAACTCAAAAATATAAAGAAGGGACCTCTGCAAATTCAGTTTCTCAAAAAATGATTATTACAGGATCTAATTTTGAAAAGATAATGCAAAATGCAGCAGAATTAAATCTTCCTAGTAATGCCCTTTTTATGGCAGCTCACCAACTTTTACTACAGCAAGTAGGTAATGGTAATAAGTGTATACAAACTACACTGGTTAGTGGTAGAGAACAAGAAATGGATCAACTAGATGTAACTAAAGTGTTAGGGGTTATTAGTAATGACTTACCATTACCCGTAATAGATCCCAAAAATAAATCTAGTAAAGAGTATAGTTATGCGGTCTATAATCAATATATAGAATCAAAAATGTACGAACAAGTACCTTTTGAGATCATTAGAGAAGATTATAAAGAAAAAGCAGGAATAGATATTTTGGATTATACAGCAGGAGAATTTAATTTTCAGGTTTTTAATAGTGTTTCTGATACCAACAGATCTCATAAACAGGTAGATGTACAGATTCATAAAGAAGCATATACAAAAGGAATAGATGTAGTATTTGTAATCAATAAAAACTCGATAACGCTACAACTAACCTGTCCAAAAGATATGTATGATAGTAATACGTTACTTCAACTAGACAATTTTGTAGAAAGAAAACTTCTCTACTTAGAATAAAAATAGATAAATACAGAACATCAAATCAATAACCTTGGAGCAAGTTCTAGAGGTTTGTGTTGAAAACATATTTTGTTTTCAACACAAACCTCCTAGAATTAAACTTCACAATGTCAATTAAAAATCTCATGGATATTCATGAGACTCTCAAAAAAATAAAATTAACTCAGAAATTATAATACGATGGAAATAAAAAATGAAGATTTAGTTTATATCAAAACAAATTTAGCAATCGAACCTTTGGTAGATAACTGGTATGCATGGCCACATTTGGTATCTCCTGCAACTGCCGCTATGAATATAAAAGATAGACATTTAAAAATAATGGGATCTTATGTTCAAAACCCTATGATACATGCAGCAGCAGTAAAAACACCAAAAATGCTTGGAGGACCTTTTATTGATTATGATGGAAAACGAGTAGATGAGATACAGGGGCTTATCGATAATACCGAGAAACAGTGTAGTAAACTTTTAGAACTTAGAGAAGATATTTTTGCACTTAACGAACTCTTAAAAAAAGAAGCAAAAGGATATTCCTTAACCCAACTTTATGATAAAGTACCCGAAAATCTACAGGGATTAGTAGAATTGGTGTATGATATAAATAATAACCCTTCTTTTAGGATTTTTGAATCCTTACTGTATGAAACGGAGTTTTATGATGAATCCCTTCAAAGTTTTAATCTCTTTCTTGTAGATGACGACGATTCCAGATCTTTTGTTTTAAGTACACCAAAATTACCAGGAGATAAAATCTTGAGAATAAATCTGCCTTTTAAAAGTGAAAAAATTGATCAGCTTTTTGAAATGGAAGATACTCCTAGAACCTTCGGAGAAATTGCAGAAATATATGGTATCGAACCAAAAGATGAAGCACTTTTTAAAAGTTTCTTTACAAAGGATGCGCCTAAAAGATATAAAAGATATGATGGAGAAGGAGTGTTAACCAGATATTTTGGTCATGCCTGTATTCTTACAGAAACTAAAGAAACTACAATTTTGGCAGATCCTTTGGTAAGTTATGGGTATGAATCTGATATCTCTAGATATTCTTATGAAGATCTTCCGGATAGTATAGACTATGTTTTGGTAACGCATAATCATCAGGATCACATTCTTTTTGAAACATTATTAAGATTAAGAAGAAAGATAAAAAACATTGTAGTTCCTAAAAGTAACGGAGGATTTCTTCAAGACCCTAACCTTAAATTAATGTTTGAAAGAATTGGATTTACTAATATTATAGAGTTAGGGGAAATGGAAACTATTCATTTTGAAGACTGTTCTATTACAGGACTTCCTTTTGTTGGAGAACATTGTGACTTAGATGTAAGAAGTAAATTATGTCATCATGTAGAATATAAAGACGGATTTAAAATCTTATTTGCAGCAGATTCTTGTAATGTATCACCAAAACTTTATGAGCGTATTCGCAAGATAATAGGAGATATTAATGTTATATTTCTTGGGATGGAGTGTGAAGGAGCTCCTTTATCATGGCTATATGGTCCCTTAATGCCAGAACCATTGGCTAGAGATAAAGACGAGTCAAGACGTTTAGCAGGGTGTAATTTTGAACAAGCAAAAGCATTAGTAGATGTTTTTAATCCAGAAGATGTTTTTGTATATGCAATGGGAATGGAGCCATGGTTAAAATACATTAGCTCGATTAAGTATACAGACGAATCCTTACCAATAGTAGAATCTAATAAATTATTAGAGTATTGTATATCTAAAAATATTGAACCAGAACGATTATTTGGAGAAAAAATCATAGAATATAAAAATGATTTAGTACCTGCTTAAAACAAGTATAGCATACCAGACGTATATTAATCTGTTGCATTTCTTTGTTAAAAAATAAAGACAAGTAACCCAAGATATGTTAGTCTGTTAAAATATATTTGTTACCACCAATTTAAATAATCATTAATACACAAAACATGTTAAAACCATTTTTCATATTTATATGCACAGTCTTATTCTCTACTTCTATTCTGGCTCAGAAATTTGCAGAAGTATCTGGGGTAGTTTCAGGATCAGAACCAGAAGAATGGCTGGTCTTTGCCTCTGTTGTAATAAAAGATGACACATCTATCGTAGAAGCTGTTATTACAGATGAAAAAGGATATTTTAAAATTGAAGATCTTAAAGAAGGAGAATATTCTATAGAAATACAATTTTTAGGATTTCAGCCGTATACGGCACCACTACTAGTCGATGGTTCTGTAAAAAAGATAGATTTAGGGATACTTAAATTAGCTTCAGATGTTACTTCTCTTAATGAAGTAGTTGTTAAGGGAGAAAGCTCTCAGGTTTCTTTAAAATTAGGAAAAAAAGTGTTTAATGTCGGTAAAGATTTACTGTCTCAAAGTGGGTCTGCGACAGATATTTTAGACAATGTGCCTTCGGTATCTGTAGATCCATCAGGACAAGTAAGTCTAAGAGGAAACAGTAATGTGCTTATTCTTATAAACGGAAGGAAGTCTGGACTTACCTCTACACAAGGTCTGGGGCAAATACCAGCAGATAATATCAAAAGTGTAGAGGTCATCACAAACCCATCAGCAAGATATGATGCCTCTGGATCGGCAGGGATTATTAACGTTATTATGAAAAAGAATACCAAAAACAATCTAAGTGGAAGTATTCGATTAATAACAGGTATCCCCGCAGAACACAGAGCAGTAGCAAGTCTTAATTATAAGAAAGGAAAATTTAATTTCTTTTCTAATCTGGGGATTAGGTATTCTGATTATGAAGGGCTTTATACAAAAAAACAAAGAACGACCAATAATGGAGAAACTATTTTTTTAAACCAGCGAGAAGATGAAGACAGGCATGATGATGGCGGGTTAGTGTATGCAGGGATGGATTACTACATAAATGATACGAATACAATAACTACAGCATTTTACAGAAATGAAACAAAAGATACAGACGAAACAGTTATCCGTTATGACTTTGCAGGTAATACCATAAGTGTGGATAGTACTTTAGTAACCAATGCAAATTCTGAAGAGAAAAGAAGTTATAATCAATTTGAATTTAATTATACCAAAACCTTTCAGAAAAAAGGAAGAGAGTTTACCGTAGATGTGCAATATGATTTTTGGGATAGTGCAAAAGATTATGATATAGCTATACAAAAAGTATTTCCAACTACAGAAAAAGAGGCTAAACTTTTAACAAATTCTGAAAGGAAAAATGACGATATCGTTGTACAAACAGATTTTGTAAATCCTGTAGGAGAAAACTCTAAATATGAAATAGGAATAAAATACGAGAACAGACTTATTACTACAAAATTTAGAGCAGAAGAATTATTAAATGAAAACCTTCAGCCAATTCCAGAGTTTAATAATCAATTAGATTATAAAGAACAAATAATTGGAGTATATGCTCAGTATGGTAGTAAGATAAAAAAGTTTAGTTACCTCGTCGGGTTGCGTAACGAGTATACAGAGATAGAGATAAAAGATAAAGAAAATAATGTAAAAGGAATAGATAGTAGTTATGCTCGATTGTTTCCGACAGTTAGTTTAAGTTATGAGTTAACAGATAAAGCATCTATGCAATTAAGCTATAGTAAAAGGATCAATAGGCCATCGCTTAATCAATTAAATCCATTTCCTGAGCTTCTTGATTTTAACTCGAGGTTTTTTGGAAACGTTACATTAATTCCATCTCTAACAGATTCTGCAGAGCTAACATTTTTGCAAAAAAGTAAAGGTTTTTCAATATCTCCATCTGTATATTATTCGTACACAACCGATGATTTTCAGAATTATACATCACAAAATGAGGAGGGTGTTTTTGAAACTACCTTTATCAATCTAGATAATGAAACCAGATATGGAGTAGAAATCTCAACGCAATACAGCCCTTTTAAATGGTTAAGTCTTATGGGAGAATTTAATTTCTATAGTTTTGAACAAAAAGGGGAGATTAATGCTCAAAATCTGGATTTTTCAGACGAGACATGGTATGCAACTATAGCCAGTCAGATTCAACTTCCAAAAGGTTTTGGTTTCCAGAGTGAATATAATTATCAGGCAGAAGTAGATTATGCACAAGTAAAAGCAAAACCTATATCGTATTTGGATGTAGCGTTAAGTAAAGATTTACTAGATAAAAAAGCACAATTTATTTTTGTAGTAAGCAATGTATTTAATTCTAGAAAAACCAGAGAGAAAACGGTTAGTGACAATTTTCTGGTAGATAGGGTAAATAATCCAAATGCAACAAGATGGTCGCTGAGTTTTATTTATAAGTTTAATAGTGGTAAAAACCGAAGAGCAAATCGAAGTAACAGAGATTAAAGCGGGATAACAAAGTATGATTTCAAAAAAATAATGAAGTCAATGATTAGAATCAGAATTACCAAATCTTGATAAAATGATATATGCACAAAATAAAATTCAGTTGTTTTTATTGCATTTTGCAGGCGGTAGCTGCTATTCTTTTGATTTTTTAAGAAGCTATATAAACAAGGATATAGATTTTATTCCTCTTGAAATACCAGGTAGAGGTAAAAGGTTTAAAGAAAGTGCCCTTAAAGACAAAAAAGAAGCAATACAAGACTATGTACATCAAATAAAGTCGTTAAGAAATGATCAGCCGTATGTAATTTATGGGCACAGTATGGGGGCTACACTTGGATTATCGGTAGTTAACGAAATGCAAAAGAAAGGGGATCTGCCATTACATCTAATTGTTTCAGGAAATCCAGGGCCAGGAATAAAAGAATTAGAAGCAAAACAACAGCGATATTTGATGAATGATTCTGATTTTAAAAAAGAACTAAGAAAGTTAGGAGGGGTTCCTGAAGAGGTTTTAGAATCGGAAGAGCTATATGAATTTTTTGGACCAATAATGCGGGCAGATTTCGAAATTCTCGAAAAAGATAATTTCTCTGAAGAAGGAATCAAAATAGATATACCCATACACGCTATAATGGGATCAGAGGAAGAAGAAGTACATAGAATCAAAAACTGGGCAAAGTTTACTTCTAAATATTTTACATCTAAAATATGTACAGGTAACCACTTTTTTATTCATGAGTATCCCAAAGAATTAGCGCAGATCATTGCCGACAGATGTACTGTCGCCATTGTACCTTAGGATTATTGGTTCTGTATTTTAAATTTTTTGTATTTCTTAAATAGATGATTCTTAGCAGTCGTAAATGGCATTATACCGAACTCCATTTACATATAAAAGTTAAAAGTATAAGGCATAAGATTAGAGTATATCGACCCATAGCAGTAACAGACAAAATTGGGTGTCTAAGAGAGCAAAAATCATAAGATAGATAGTAAAAAAAATGAGTACACTATCTTTTTTGGTAAGCGGTACCTCTAAAAAGACAGGATGGATAGCAAAAAATACAGGCTATACCCCAAAATTTGTAAAATGAATTGCAAAGTTACCTGTCACGCCTGGTAATGCAGTGGGTGCACTCGCTAACTCAGGTAGGTGTACTGACAAAATTACCTGCTGCTCGCAGTTTTAAAGTACCCCACCCCCACTAAGCAAGTGGGTGAACTGACAAAGTTACCGCAAGCTTTAACAGTTACAGTACCCTGGGGTACTTCTTAAGTGGGTGGGGGTACTTATGCAGAGGGGGAGGGTACTTGCCAAGTGGGGTATTGTAAAGAAGAATACCCATATCATCATTTTAATAACCAGAGTTCGACTAATATTCGGATGTACTGTAAAAGCCGTCAATTCGATTGATTTTTTGTATTAGTCTCTCGACAAAGCCTGTCTTGAGCCTGTCGAAAAACTCGAGATGACATGGAGAAAAATTTTACTTCGATAAGCTCAGCAGAGCTATTGAGAATAGGTTTTTAGTACTGAAATACCAGTCATCTTGTGCTTGTCGAAAGGTTGACACAAAATTCTTATCAGAATTTCACTCAAACTGACGCATTTTAGATTACACTCAGGTAATGGTTATAAAAAAAATAATCTGACTGCTTTAGTAAAATTAAAAACTATACCGAACTTTTGTTAGGTACAAAAAAAAACACATTTCATACTGTTTATACCATTTCAAAGTTAAAATGGTATCACCATCGCAAAGCCGGTACAATGAAATTACGTACCTATAAACATCTTTTTATAATATCATAAACACATCATTATTATGTTAAAATTGAAATTAAAAGACATCGTTCTTTTATTACTATATGCTATACCAAATACTATATTAAGTTTTGGGATTATATATATAATAAATAATGTTCTTGCAGGCAACGAAGCATTTTTAAAAGATTATATGATTATCGTCTTTTTATCTGCTGTAGTGTATACTTATCTGTTAAATATTGTATTCCAAAAAGGGCTCAATAAATACGCATTTAAGATATTATACGAAAATGAAAAGAATTTATTCAATCAAATTTTAAGAGCACCTTTACTAACCTTAGAAAAATTTGGAAGTCAGCGTTTCTATACCGCAATGGAAGATTTGCGCTTGTTTTCAAGTTTACCATATACAGTAACCCATACAGTAAGTTCTTTATTAATGTTAGTGTTGGGTGTAGTATATATGTTTACCCTATCTACAATTTCTGCAATAGTAATTGTTGTCTTAATTGTTTTAGTAGCAGTATGCTATTTTATAGTCATGAATTCGATGTCTAAAGAAGTATCTGTGCTAAGAGGATATAATGAGCATTATTATAATTATGTAGAAGATTTGATTAATGGTTTTAAAGAATTAAAAATTAGTACATCCAGAAGAAAAAATATAATGCAAAAACACTTAGGACCAAATAGAGATCAGTCTGAAGGTCTGGATTTTAAAATAAATTATGTGTTTTTGTCCATTAATATGATTAGTCAATATGGATTATATGCAGTAATAGCAGCTATTTTATTTGGCTTACCAGCTCTGGGTTGGTTAGACAGAGAAGGAGTAATTGCCTATGTAGTGGTAATACTTTTTATATCTGGTCCCATAAATAATTTAATAAACCTACAGCAACTGTATACTAGGTTTATGGTTTCTAACAAAAGGATAAAAACCTTTATGAAAGATTTTCAGATAGAGGATGAGAGTACAAACCTTGTTCAAAATAAAAACTATCAATTTCAATCTTTAAATTTTAAAGATGTTTGTTTTGACTATAAAAGTGAAAATCAAGAAAAGTCATTTAAGTTAGGACCAGTTAATCTCGAAATTAATAAAGGAGAAGTTTTATTTATTGTTGGGGGTAATGGATCTGGTAAAAGTACTTTTATTAATATCTTAACAGGATTATATGAGCCAACTAGAGGTAATATTATATTGAATAAAGACCCAAAAGCAAGTATAAAAGAAGATTTACAAGATTCAATGACCGCTATTTTTACCAACAATCATATTTTTTCTCACAATTATGATGATTACTCTTTAGAAAATAATGAAGAGTATATGAGATTGTTAAAAATGATGCAATTAGAAGGAGTAGTTACCGATGATAAAGAAGAATCTGCAAGAAGAAATTTTTCTAAAGGACAAAGCAAAAGGATGTCGATGATTTTTGCGCTTCTGGAAAAGAAACCAATTTTAGTATTAGACGAGTGGGCTGCAGATCAGGATCCACATTTTAGAAAATACTTTTATGAAGAATTGATTCCACGATTAAAGGAGCAAGGAAAAACTATTATAGCCGTAACCCATGACGATGCTTATTTTAAATATGCAGATCGAATAATCAAATTTGATTACGGAAAAATTGTAAAAGACGTAGTTGCAAATAACGAAGAAGAACTGGTTGAAAATTTTTGGGCTTAAAAATCAGTAAAATATGTACAGTAACCCGATTTCGATTAATATTTGGATGTACCACAGAAATTGTCAATTCGAGTGATTTTCCTATTAGCCTCTCGACAAAGCTTGTCTTGAGCCTGTGCTGTAAGGCTCGAGATAACATGAAGAAAAATTATGCTTAGGCAAGCTCAGTAGAGCTATCGAGAATAGGTTTTTAGTACTAAAATGCTAGTCATCTTGAGCTTGTCGAAAGGTCGGCACAAAATTCTTATCAGAATTTCACTCAAACTGACGCATTTCAGATTAATCGAACTCAGGTTCGTATAAAATTCTCTAATACCAAGAGAGAACATTCACTAACCTTAAAGAATATATGGATATGAAATTGACACTTCCACAACAAGATGTCTATTTTGAGCAATTGTTATATCCTAACGATCCTATTTATAATATAGGTGCCAAGATAGCAATCAAAGGTAATATGGTATATGAAATACTCAATAAAGCATATATAACGCTTATTGATCAACATGATTCCTATAGAAGTATTGTTATAGAAAATCAAGAAGAAGTACAAATTGAAATTTTACCAAATCATAATTCATCTTTAGGTTTTATAGATTTTTCTAAGGAAGTTGATGCAGATAAAAAAGCAAATATTTATATGCAGGAAACCTTTAAGGAGCCGTTTAACTTAAAGGCAAAACAAGTATTACATCGATTTACTTTAATAAAAGTTTCTGAGGAGTATTACTATCTTTTTTCAATGTATCATCATATTATTACAGACGGCTGGGGTACATCCTTGATGTTTCAAAGATTAGTTAAAAATTATAATGAACTTACCAGGTTTGGAGAAATAAATACGGAATACCCCTACAGTTACAAAGATTTTGTTTTAGACGATGAAATCTATTATAACTCAGATTCATTTATAAAGGATAAAGCATATTGGGTTGAAAAATATCAAAACCTTCCAGAGCGTTTATTCGAAAAAATAAAAGAAACAGGACCTGTAAACAAAAGTAGTCGTAAAGAACTTATAATTAAAAGATCGGTATATAACCAACTTTCAAGTATTGCAACAAACTGTAATAGTTCTACTTTTCATATAATACTTGCTGTTTTATACCTTTATTTTGGACGTACGTGTCAAAATGATGACTTTGCAATAGGGCTTCCTGTATTAAATAGAAGTAAATCCATTTTTAAAAAAACAGTAGGACTTTTTATGGGAGTTTCTGCTTTGCGTATTAACCTTGATTTTGAAGATACTTTTGAAAAATTAGTGTACACCATAAAACAACAACTACGACAGGATTATAGATATCAACGTTTCCCTTTAGGAAAACTTATAAAAGAATTAGATCTCTTTATAGAAAAAGACAGACTTTTTAATATTACGTTATCCTATGAGAAACAAAATTATGCAGATCATTTTGAGAATACAAAAACCAGCGTAATACCATTAACACACCAATCAGAACGAGTAGCATTGGCTGTGTATATAAGAGAATTTGATGATCAGGAAGATGTAAAAATTGATTTTGACTACAATGTTAATTATTTTGAAGAAAGTGAGATCGCTCAGGTAGTTTCACATTTTGAAAAACTTATTTCTAATGTATGTGTTGATAGTAAGAAAAAACTAGCAGAATACCAATATATAACAAAACCAGAACAGGTAATGTTATTAAATGGTTTTAATCAAACAAGTTTTGAGTATCCAAAAGAAGCTACATTACTAGATTTTTTTAATACGCAAGTAAAAGTAAAACCTGATAAAGCTGCAGTAAAAGATGACAATACTTCCTACTCCTATAAAGAGCTAGATATAGTATCTAATAAGATAGCAGAGTATTTACATCAAAATTTTGACAATAAAGATAGATCTCCCATTGCTGTTTTGATGGATCGTTCTGCAAATTTGATAGCAATATTATTAGGGATATTTAAATCAGGAAGAGCTTATATTCCCTTAGATCCAGGTTTTCCAAAAGAGCGACTGAACTATATAATAGAACACAGCGAAGTAGAGTGTATTATTGGAGCAAAAGAATTTAGTGAACTCATTACCTCTAAGGCTCAATTTGTGGATGTAGAAGCTATATTATATTCTAATATTCTAGTCAATTTAAAAGATACCCTAAATATAAATGCTATAGATAATGCATATATAATTTATACATCAGGATCTACAGGAAATCCCAAAGGCGTTGCGATCAAACACCAATCTCTGTTAAACTTTTTATTAAGTATACAGCAAAGACCAAAGATTAGCAGTAGTGATGTATTGTTCTCTGTAACCACACAATCTTTTGATATTTCAATATTAGAGTTTTTTACACCTTTAATATCGGGAGCTACATTATATATAGCAGATACGAATACATTAACAGATCCTTTTGCTTTAATAGAAAAATTAGAACAAGTACAACCAACCGTATTACAGGCAACCCCTAGCTTTTACCAAATGTTGTATACTATTGGGTGGAGTGGAGATTTAAAATTAAAAGTGTTATGCGGAGGAGATCTGTTAAGTGAATCCTTAGCAGAAAAATTAGTAAACACTTGTGCAGAAGTATGGAATATGTATGGCCCTACCGAGACAACAATTTGGTCTAGTTGCAAACAAATAACAAAACCAAAAGATGCTGGAAACATAGGAAAACCAATACATAATACACAATTTTATATTCTAGATAAGTATAAGAAGTTGTTACCTATCGGAACAGTTGGAACTATTTATATCGCAGGAGATGGATTAGCAAAAGAATATTTTAAAAATGAAGAGCTAACATCGGTTAAGTTTACAGAAAACCCTTTTGAAGAAGGACAAAAAATGTATGACACCGGGGATATTGGTAGATGGAATAGGGAAGGTGAAATAGAGTTTCTGGGGCGTAATGATAACCAAGTAAAAATTAGAGGATATCGTATCGAGTTAGGAGAGATAGAAACAAAACTTAACCAATTAAGTTCTATCAAGAACTCTGTTGTTGTTGCAAAAAAAGGAGAGCAACAAGAAGCAGTTCTAATCGCCTATATAATTCTTAATGAAGCAAATGTAGGTTCAACAGAAATCATAAACAAGTTGCGTAAAGAGCTTCCTGAGTATATGATACCGCATACGATTATACCACTAGAAAGTTTTCCTCTTACACCAAATAGAAAGGTGGACAGAAAATCACTATCTCTAAGGAAAATAGAAATAGAACAAAAGCAACAACAAGTATTTAACCAGGTTCCAACAACAGAACTGGAAATTAAACTTAGCAAATACTATCAAGAGGTTTTAGAATTAGAAAAGCCAATAAGTAGTACAGAAAGCTTTTTTGAATTAGGAGGACATTCCCTAAATGCAGTAAAACTTATTAGTCGTATAGAAGAATATTTAAGTTATAGAATTTCGTTAAGGACAATTTTTGACTTTCCTACTATAAAAACGCTGTCAAAATACTTAGAAAACGAAGAAAAACAAGAATACAGCCCGATACAACCAATAGAGAAAAAAAGCTTTTATAACGTTTTATCCTCTCAATATTCTATTTGGTTAGCTTCTCAAGAAAGAAAAAGATCTATAGCCTATAATATGTCTGAAGCTTTTAGAGTAGATGGAAATATAGAGGAATCATTGTTGGAAAAAGCCTTTCAAAAGGTAGTGGATAAATATGAAATATTGAGGACCAATTTTATTGAAATTAATGGAGTTCCTTATCAAAGAGTTAATCTTGAAAATACCGTTTCTTTTAAGATAGATAAATTTCTTATAGAACATTATACTCAACAAACACTGGAAGATTATATGGATCAAGAATTTGATTTAGAAAATCAACTACTGTTGCGGATTGGAATATTTCAAAAAACAAATGGAGATAAGATACTACTATTTGTTACGCATCATATTATAATGGATGGATGGTCTTTAGAAATTTTAATAAAAGAAGTACTCGCCGTTTATGCATCTTTAAGTGCTAAGAAAGACCTAGAGGAACAAGCACTACATTTTCAATTTAAAGACTATACTAACTGGCAAGAAAAGACAAAAAACACACATGCAAAATTAAATAATCAATTTTGGCAACAATATCTGTCTGGTTATGAATGGAAAAACTTGATACAATTTGATCAAGACCCTTTAGTAGAAAACTATATGGCAGCTTTTAAAGATTTTAATTTAGAAGCAAAAATTTTTCAAAGATTAAATGAAATTACAGTAAAACAAAAAATAACACTACATACACTTTTGGTATCTATATTTAATGTAGTGATTCATAAAATACAAGGTCACAATGATATTTGTTTAGGAACAATAAATTCAGGTCGACAGTTTCCCGATCTGCATTCTCAAATAGGAATGTTTGCAAAAACAGTACCATTGCGATCCAAAATAAATCGAGACCAATTATTTTCAGAGTATGTACAAAACGTACAGTTAGATTTATTGTCTTTAGATACCTATCAGGATATCTCAGATACTATTAATAACAATATGCGATTAGATGCATTGCTGGTTTTACAAAACCCAACATTTAGCTATGATCAAGTATATGTTAATGAAAATCTAAGCTTAACATCTTGCTCCATAGATTCTAAATATAGCAGGCTGCCATTATTGATTAATTTTTCTGTACAAAAGCAAGAATTAAAAGGAAAGATTCAATATGATACCGATAAATATGAAAAAGAAACCATTGAGATTTTAATTTTAAAATATGAAAAAATCATAGAACAAATCATAAACAATATGGATGTCTCCATAAAAAATATAGACACAGATTTAGAATTTGAAAAAGAAAAAATTATAGAAATAGATTTTAGTTTTTAAACCACATCAATATCATTAAGAATAGTCACACAACCATGAAATTTTATAAGAAAATGAAATATATATATATAGTACTAATTACTTTATTTTGCTGTAATGTAAAAGGACAGAATATAAAATTTGAAAAAGCAGAATCTTTTTATCCAAATTCTGAAAGTCTAAATCAAAAAAATATAATCTGGGGGCATCTTATTGTTCCAGAAGATTGGCAAGATATTAATAGTGCCAAAATCAAAATAGCCGTTACGGTATTAAAAAATACATCTAATAAGTCAGACGCAGATGCAGTAGTTTTTATTCAGGGTGGTCCTGGAGCTAGTGGAATTCAGAACATCTGGACTTGGCGAAACCATCCTTTACGTCAAAAAAGGGATATTGTATTACTAGATGTAAGAGGAACAGGATATTCAGAACCAAGATTATGTCCTGATTTAGGGGAGAAATTTTTAGAAATTTTAGCAAAAAACCAATCAGAAGAAGAAGATGAGAAACAAAAAACAATTGCAGCATTATCCTGTAAACAAGACCTTATCAATAAAGGAGTAGATATAGAGGCATATAACAGTCTATCTATATCAAAAGATTTAAACGCTTTAAAAGAGCAATTAGGGTATAAAAACTGGAATGTTTATGGAGTTTCTTATGGAACTTATGTAGCACAAGTGTATGCAAGTACATTTCCTGAGGATATTAAAACATTAGTATTAGACTCCTCTGTATCAGATATTACTACCTATTACACCAAAAATACCAGTAACTACATAACCAGTTTATCTAAAGTATTTGAAAAATGTAAAAATAATGCAGAATGTAATAGCAGTTACCCAGAACTAGAAAAGGTATATTATAAAACAATAGCAAATTTAGAAAAAGAGCCTATTACTGTTTCTGTAGATAAAGAGGTACTAAAATCTGGAGAGTTCACATACAATTCAGAGGATTTTAAAATCGCTATCCAACAAGCATTATATAATAAGCAACTTATAGAGGTAATACCATTATTAATTTATCAATTTCAGAACAAAAATAAAGGAGCTTTAGGTAATTTGGTAGGAGCATTCTCCAATCTTCTTAGTATGGATTATGGTGTTTATTATTGCGTTAGTTGTAATGAAGCACTTCCTAATAATAGTATTTTAGCATATCAAAAAAACACATCTCAATATAAAAATATAGGTGGAGGAGTGTCTTTTTATAAATCAGACTTTAAGGTTTGCGATCAATGGAATTTGAACCGTAAAGATTCTATACTAAATCATGATATATCAAAACTATCCGATTTATCCTCTCCGGTAATGGTTTTTTCAGGAGAATATGATCCAATTACACCTTCTGCTAATGGAGTAGAAGTTGCTAAGAAATTTAAAAACGCTTATGTTATAAATGGGCTTACTTATGGCCATGTACCTAGCTTTACCAAAATAGGAAGTGAAGTAGCAAATGCATTTATAAATAACCCTTCAAAGACTCCAGATATAGATGCATATAAAAAAGTAGATAAAGTAAAGTTTGCTAATAATATTACAATAAACTCAGGAGTTTCTAAAATGGGTAATAGCCTTAGTCGATTTGATATCATTTTAATGGCACCTTTATTTATCGCTTTAGGAGTTATGATTGCTTTTATTTTTGTTTATATAATTAGATTAATAAAGAAAAAATATAAAACAAATTCAGATAAAATGATTAGAGGGTTTAGTATTATAACCTCTATTGTAGGTATTGTAGGTTTGGTTAGTCTCGTTTTAGCGTTGATCAAGGTTTCTGATAATAACTACTTTGTTTTGGCTTTTGGACTAACTAATAATTTTAGTTATGTCTTTACCATTATACTTGCCTTTGTAATACTACTTGTGCTTACCACACTCTATTTTATTATTAGATTAAGAAAAATAAAAGATAGAAGTATAGTTTTTTCTGTGTTATTCTCCAATATTTTACTAGTTACTTATATGTTGTATTGGGGAGTTATCTAAAAATCTTTGATTTATAAAAAAAATAAAAAATAAGCAGATGAAAGAAGCTATTGCACAAGAAAGTGTAGCAAACACTATCCTTTCGGATAAATTTGATGTGTTTTTTACGAATAAATCAGAAAACCTTGAGTCTATTATAGACATAAAAAAGCACAACCTCTCAGGAACGCTTAAAAACTTTATATATCCAGTAAGTTCCTGGCCAGTAATATTAGAAAATGAAACCTCTAATAAATTATCAGAGTTAAGTGTTGTATTACCAGAATTAATCTATCAGATTCCAGAACTTTATTTTGATAATGATATATCTTCTATAGCTCATTTTTATTTTAACGGTAATGAAGAGCTAGCACAATATGCAATGATGTGTCATGACAAAAAGATAGAAGTAAGTTGTCGTTTAGACTTAACATTAACGGATAGTGGTTTTAAAATATTAGAAATAAATGCAGGATCATCTATTGGAGGTTGGCAATTAGATGATTTTGAAGGGATAGTTCGTGAATCCCATGAGATATTAAAAAACACACAGCAAAATGACTTTAGATTTACTAGTATACAATCTACGTATCTAAATTTTCTTATAGATAAAACACTTCAATATGTAAAAGAGATTACTAATGAAATTAATGTTTTTGTTGTTGTAGGTAATAGTGCCGAGGTTGATTCAGAAGGAGAAAAAGATGTCTTTTTTGATAATTTGCTAAAACAGAAATTGGCAGAAAGAGGAATGGTAGGAAGTGTGCATATAGGTAAAGCGTCGTTACTTAAAATGATAAAAGGGGATTTGTATTTAAATAATAAACGCATTCATAGTGTTTTAAATATGGATTACGCTTTAAAAAATATAACTCCAGAATTATTTAGAGCTCATATAATGGGAGCTGTTTATTTTCCAGATCACTTAGGGACCCCAATTTTAGGAGATAAAAGGAATTTGGCAATTTTACGAGAACTAGCTTTAGATGGTAAATTTGATACAAAAGAGAATGAGTTGATTCTAAAATGTATTCCTTGGACAGTAGAGGTAAAAAAGGATAAAGTAAGATTTAAAAACCAAGAATACGATTTACTTCAGTTGTTACGAGAGCAAAAAGATCAATTTGTAATTAAAATTGCAAATGGATGCATGGGGGATAGTGTTTTTATCGGTAAGTTTTTATCTGCAATCGATTGGGAAAAAGCAATAGATATATCTACAAAAAAAGAGCCATATATCGCACAGGAGTTTAGTGATTCTATAAATTTTATTGCACCAAACATTTCAAATAAATGGACACAACATAAATTGATATGGGGTTCCTTTGGTTTTGGAGAAACCTACGGAGGAGTGATAACAAGAATGGTGGATGTAGAAATAGATGACGGAATAATCAATTCTGCAAGAGGAGCTGTTTTAGCAATGGTTTATGAAAGTATTAATTAGAATACTTACCTAATAGTAATCAAAAATAGAATGATCATGGAAAAAGTATTTGAAAAAAAACAAAGTACCCCAAATATACAATCCTCGAAAAAAGTAAAGCTATATAAAAGTGAAAAATCTTCTGGTATAGAGTCACGATTAATGATTAATGATGATGAGTTGCCAGATGTATTAAAAGGGTTTAACTATCCTATAAATTCCAGACCTTTGCTTGTTAACAAAGACCTTATCGCTAACTTAAATGAAATAAGTGTAACATTGCCACGACTTTTACAGCAAGTACCATCGTTGTATTTTAAGGATGATATTTCTAAAATAGCTGACTTTTATTTTAAAGGAGATCAAATGATTGCTGAGTTCTCTTTGATGTGTAATAGTAAAAATGTAGAAGTAAGCTCTCGTTTAGATTTGGTACTAACAGAAAAAGGATTTAAAGTTTTAGAAGTTAATATGGGATCCCCGTTAGGAGGAATAGAATTTCAGAATTTTGAACCTTTTATTAGAAAACAACATCCTGATTTAGCGAATTCAAAAGATAAAGATTCTTATATCTCTGTTCCAACACAATCTTTATATCTTAAATTTATAATAGATAAGATAGAAGAATATGTAGAAGGGGATAAAGAAGAAATAAACATTTTTTTTCCAACAGGAAACTCTCAAAATAATGATAAAGAAGGAAATAATATCGAATCCTTTTTTAATAGCATATTAAACGAAGAATTAAAAAGATACGAGAAAAAAGGGAATGTGCTTTCTGGTAAAATGTCTGAACTAAAATTTAATAATGGTCAGTTGTTTTTTAAAAATAAAATTATTCACTCGGTTTTAATACTCGATTTTGCGCTTAAAAATATTTCTCCAGATTTGATAAGAGCTTTTATGATGGATAAAGTATACTTTCCAGATCATTTAGGGGTACCTTTATTAAGTGATAAAAGAAATCTGGCATTACTTAGGAGACTTGCAGTAGGTGAAAAATATGAAGCAATTTATAATAAAATGATCCTGGATTATATTCCTTGGACAGAAATTGTAGAAGAAAGCAGAACGTTTTATAAAGATAAAGAATATAATACTATAGAATTACTGCATACTATGAAAGATCATTTTGTAATTAAAATAGCAAATGGATTTCAGGGTCGAGATGTCTATATAGGTAAGTTTTTATCCCAAGAAAAATGGGAGGAGGCTATTCGGTACGCCTTAAAAAATAAAATGTTTATTGCACAAGAATTTAGTGATTCTATAGATGTACAATCACCAGATATATCTAATCAATGGGTGTCCCATAAGCTAATATGGGGGGCATTTGGCTTCGGAAATACGTATGGAGGAGTATGGGTAAGGATGTCTCCTACTAAAACAGATAAAGGAGTTATCAACTCTGCTACAGGTGCAATTGAAGCTATTGTTTATGAACATACTATGTAGTTATATTCACATTGTAGCTTTTCAAGTCTTTTAAAAATAATCTTTTATTTTAATCAAAATGGAAAAATTGTTAACGGTTTGTACTAAAAATACAATCCTATCGGATATGCATGATGAATTCGTAGCAGATTGCTCAAAAAAAATACCAACATGCATTAATACTTTAGAAAATGACGTGCCTAAGATATTTAAAAATTATGAATACCCAGTAAGTTCGTGGCCTGTAATAATTAATACAGAAACCGCGAATAGATTAAGTGAACTAAGCGTAAGACTACCAGAGTTACTTTGCCAGATTCCTTCATTATACTTTAAAAATGACATTAAAAAAATAGCTGATTTTTATTTTAAGGGTAATGAGATGATAGCAGAAGTTGCTTCTATGTGTAATAACAAGCAAGTTGATGTGGGGTGTCGTTTAGATTTAACTTATACTAATGAAGGGTTTAAGGTTTTAGAAGTTAACATGGGATCTTCTATTGGGGGATGGCAGGTTCAGAGTTTTGAATCCATCATTAGAAACTCACACTCTTTGTTATCTGATGTTAATAATAATTTTAAATCTCAAAATACGCAATTAATCTATATTGAATTTCTGATAGATAAAATAGTAGAGCATGTACCGTCAATAAATAAAGAAATAAATGTATTTGTGAGTTTGAAAAATACAATGAGTGATGATCTGAAAAAAGATGGAGTTGCTTTTTTTAATGATTTACTACAAGCAGAATTACAAAAAAGAGGATGGAAAGGAGGAGCTTGCTCTGGAGATACCGCTTCTCTTAAATTGGTAAATGAAAAACTTACTTTAGGAAATAAAGAAATACATAGTGTTTTGTTTTTTAGCCTAGATAGTACCCAAGAGGTTCCAAGAGATGTTTTTAGAGCATTTATAATGGATAATATCTATTTTCCCGATCACTTAGGAATATCGATATCAAGAGATAAAAAAAATCTTGCTTTATTAAGGGAGCTTGCAGAAAATCAAAAATTTTCTGTAGAGGATAATAAATTAATATTAGATAGTATCCCTTGGACTTCTATAGTAAAAGATAGTTTTGCTACATATAAAAATGAAGAATATAACCTTCTTGAATTATTGAAAGAAAAAAAAGATCAATTTGTAATTAAGGCAGCAAATGGGGCTCAAGGAGAAGATGTCTTTATAGGTAAATTCTCAAGTGCTAAAAAATGGGATGAAATTATACGTAATGCATTAGATAAAAACAATTTTATAGCACAAGAATTTAGTGATTCCATAAACTTTTTGGCACCAGATGTATCTAATGAATGGACTCCTCATAAATTAATTTGGGGCTCTTTTGGCTTTGGAAAAAGATATGGAGGTGTTTGGGTTCGAATGTCTGCAGTAAAAACAGATGTAGGTGTCATAAATTCTGCTACTGGAGCGGTAGAAGCAATTGTTTATGAAAGTACTTCATCATTCAATTAACGTATTGGTTAACTAATAATTCAAAAAATGACTCAAATACTTTATTCATATATAAGTGAGGAGCATCATCCATATCTATTAAAAGAGATAGCGCCTAGGTTTTCTAATGATTTTCAAAAGAAAATTTTAAAATATAGGCGATGGCAAGATGCTCAATTATCTTTATTAGGGCGGGTACTTTTATGGAGTAGTTTAAAAAAACTAAACAAAGATCTTTGCGTAGAAGATGTACGCTACAACTCATATAAAAAGCCATACTTTGAAAATGAGAATATTAAATTCAATATATCACATTCTGGGAACTTAGTTGTGTGTGTAATAACAAAAAATAACGAAGTAGGTGTAGATGTAGAGGTTTTACAAGATATCAATGTGGAAGACTTTAAAGTTCAGATGACACCATTAGAGTGGCAAAACATTATTTCTTCAAATAATATCAAGAATGCTTTTTTTAATTATTGGACACAAAAAGAAGCGGTAATAAAAGCACATGGTATGGGATTATCGATCCCATTAAACTCTTTTGAGGTCATAGAAAATCAAACTAAAATCAAAGAAGATAGTTTTTTCTTAACGGAAATCAATTTAGATACTAATTATAAATGTCATTTGGCATCTAGTGATAAAATTGATACCTCTTTGATAGATATAAAAAAAGTAGATCTGTCTATGTCATTAAGTTAAGAATTTAAACTATTGATCTAAATTTTGTTAATGGTGGATTTCAGCCTACGCCGGAATGATGAAATAACCAAAAACACAATGCTTTCTGCTTGTCATTCCGGCGTAGGCCAGAATCCATGATGGCAGTAAAGGGGGTGTTTTGCTTTTACAGATATTCAATCCTCAAAAAGATACAGGGTAACTTAATAACATTGGTAGATTTATTTATGTTTGAAAATAATTATTAAAGCAGATCTAAAATTCGTTCTAATTTCATTCCTCGAGAACCTTTAATTAGTATTGCATCTTCGTTATTTTTTAGATGCCAGTTAATTTCTAGATCTTCATAAGACCTAAATTTTTGAATACGAGAGTCGTTACATTTAGTGTCAAAAAAAATATTTCCTATAAGATAAATCTCATCAACTTTTGTTTCGATAATTTGATCGACTATTTTTTGATGTTCTAAAGATGCTTCCTTGCCTAGTTCGAACATATCCCCTAAAAAAGCAATTTTGGAGGTGTATTTTAGTTGCGCAAAATTTTCTATTGCTGCACTCATACTAGTAGGGTTTGCATTATAAGCATCCAGAATAATGGTGTGTTTTTGTTTTTTAATTATTTGAGAACGATTATTTGTAGGGATATAGGATTCGATAGCTATTTTAATTTGATCTGCGGTAATATTAAAATAATTTCCTATGGTAATTGCAGCAGCTATATTAGTAAAGTTGTATTCGCCAATCAGGTTAGTTTCTATTATAATATCCTGGTAAGAAACAGTCACATTTGGATTAACATCTATTAATTTTATCGTAACATTACTACTATCCGTTTTAGAAAAGGTGTATGTATTTATTCCTTGTGAAGCATTAAAAAGTTTTTGGTCCTCAATATTTAGAAAAACTAATTTATTTTGCTTTTTTATACAGTTATAAAGCTCTGTTTTGCCTTTTAAAACTCCTTCAATAGAACCAAAACCCTCTAGGTGAGCTTTACCTATATTAGTTATATAACCATAATCTGGTTTAACAATAGCAGATAAAAAACCGATTTCTCCAATATGGTTTGCTCCCATTTCTATGATTCCAATTTCGGTATCTTTTGTCATAGATAAAATCGTAAGAGGAACCCCTATGTGATTATTTAGGTTTCCTAAAGTCGCTGTTGTTTTAAATCGAGAAGATAATACAGAGTTTATTAATTCTTTAGTAGTGGTTTTTCCATTGCTTCCTGTTAAAGCAATTACAGGAATATCAAGATATTCTCGATGATAAGAAGCCAAGT
Source organism: uncultured Flavobacteriaceae bacterium (assembly GCA_964353005.1). GTDB lineage: Bacteria > Bacteroidota > Bacteroidia > Flavobacteriales > Flavobacteriaceae > Aquimarina. The sequence continues at coordinate 47,166 of CAYGUC010000030.1, forward strand.
CTTGTAGTGTTTTTAAAACGTCATCTACAAGAATACATTTCTCCGAAATAGTATATTCAATTTCATCTATTATAGCAAATGTCACACCGAGCTCTAATGCTTTTTTTGCATAGATGTTTCCATTAAAATTATCTCCTTTTAAAGCAAAGAAAATTGAATTTTGTTTAATTTTTCTAGTATCGGTACACACACCGTTACTTGCTAAAAATAATTGATGTAGTTGAGGTATAGTCATTAACTAGTTGGTATTAAAAAGCCCTGACAAAAATTGTACAGGGCTTTAAGTAATTTATAACGAACTTTATAATAAATCTAATTTACTATTTTTTAGGCTTTTGATGTCTTGGTGTTTTTTGCTTTTTAGCTTTGGTACCAACACGAGACATTGCGTTTCTAAAACCAATATAATCTGTAGCCATATCTTGTGGCATAAATCTTCTTTGTGCAGGATCTAACCAATACGCTCTGTCTTTCCAAGATCCACCTTTATATACGCGCACTTTTTCATCAACGATAGTAGTTCTTTTTGTAGACTCATCATATCGTCTATCCATTTTAGTACTGTCTTCGGCATCTGGACCTACATAATGTATAGGAGCATTATACATTCTTCTGTTTGGAGTATTTTGATCTTGATATCCTTCATAATACCTTGAAGAACTTTTATCTCCATCTCTGTAGTTTCTATTATCACTATCGGTGAAGTTCGTCCTCATGTATGTTTCGTTTTCATCAATAGGAACTTGTAAAATTCCACCAGGAAGTACTCTTGCTATAATTTTACCATTACTAAGGGTGTCATATACAACAGAGTCCGTCATAACTATTTTTACAGTTCCGTCAGGATTAATAGCATTTTTAGTATACACATTCCCTCTGTAGTAGTTAAAATCATTGTATTCATCATCTACAATTGGTCTGTATACATCTGCTACCCATTCAGCAACGTTTCCTGCCATATCATATAAACCATAATCGTTAGGCTCATAGGATTTTACCGGTGCAGTAATATCAGCACCATCATCACTCCATCCTGCTATTCCTCCATAATCACCATCTCCTTGCTTAAAGTTAGCTAATTGGTCACCTCTTGTTCTTCTTTCTCCAGATCGAGTATATTTACCACTCCAAGGGTATTTTTTTCTACCACGATAGATATTGTAACTTCTAAGTTCTACCAGAGCTAAAGCAGCATATTCCCACTCAGCTTCTGTTGGTAGTCTGTATTTAGGTAAAAGTAATCCATCTTTTCGTTGGATATATAAACCAGTAGAGTCATTTCGTTTTTCATATTTTTCAGAAGCTCTTCCGCCTCGGGTAGCTTCATCATTACCACCATATGTTTGTGAGGGAGCGTTTAAATACGTTTCTGTATCAAAAGTACTTTCTGCCGAAACGTCTTCAAAAGGAGCATTTTTCTTAATTACGTCTTCTTCCTCAAGAATTCTTTCATTAACACGATTAGTTCTCCAGTTACTAAATTCTATTGCCTGAATCCAATTTACACCTACAACAGGATAATTTGCGTAAGCAGGATGACGAAGATAATTATTTGTCATCATTTCATTAAATCCAAGTCTGTTTCTCCAAACTAAAGTATCAGGTAACGCTCCGTAATAAATATTTCTATATTTTGGCTCGGTAGGTGGGTAAACCCCTTTTAACCAATCCAAATATTCTAGATACATTACATTAGTAACCTCCGTTTCGTCCATATAAAAAGATTGAACGTGTTGTTGGGTAGGAGTGTTATTCCAATCGTGCATTACGTCATCTTGTACACGACCCATGGTAAAAGTACCTCCTTCAATGAACACTAATCCAGGACCAGTTTCTTGTTCTTTGTAGTTTGTAGCTACCTGAAAGCCACCGTCTTTAGAGTTGTATTCCCAACCCGTGGCTCTAGAATTACTCCCATAATTGTTCTTAGAACAACTAAAAAATAATACACTAATGGAGAGTACCATTAGCGACTTAAAAATAAACGCGTTTTTCATAATCTTAAGTTCGTTAAAGTAGAAATTAGGGCTTGCAATATAATTAATAAACGTTAAAATTACCCTAATTTTTTCAAAATATTATCAATTCACATTTTTTTATGAATTTATAACGACTTTGGTTTAACGCAATATTAATAAGTTTATTATTTATCCCCTAGTAAAAACTAAAAATATAAACTGTTAAAAACCTATTTATGCTCTTTTGTCAATATATAAAATAGATTTAGCATAAAGCTTTCGTATAGATTTTTTTGACATAAGCAGTTTTTGAATCTTATTTAACTATGTGTTATACCTATAAATGAGTGTGTGAATTATCGATTAATTTTCTAAAAATCGATCGATAATTAAAACAATTATTAAGTTTTAATCACATAAAAATAGGATAAAATATAAGATATCTTTAAAATTGTCGTTTATAAGCAATCAACTTAAAAAAAATAAGAACTCACTATTCTTAATAACTAAATAACTATATATTTGTCAAACTCAATTTTTAAAGGATATGAAAAGAATATTAACCCTTAGCTTAGCGTGTGTTACATTTATAACATTTAAAGCGCAGGCTCAGGAACAAAACAGGGCGATAACAACTGCAACACCATTTTTATTAATAGCTGCAGACGCACGAGCAGCAGGTCTGGCAGACCAAGGGGTTGCTACTTCTGCAGATGCATTTTCACAACAATGGAATCCAGCTAAATATGCATTTATAAAAAACAAACAAGGGGTTGGGGTTAATTACACTCCTTATCTTAGTAACTTGGTTAATGATATATTTTTGGGAAATGTAAATTATTATAACCGTCTTAATGAAAGAAGTGCTGTAGCTGCAAGTTTCAGATATTTTAGTTTGGGAGATATAGAATTTAGACAAGGGCCTAATGATGAGCCTAATATTCAAAAGCCTAATGAGTTAACTTTAGATATTTCCTATGCTTTGAAACTAGATGAAAGGTTTTCTATGGCAGTAGCAGGTCGGTATTTGCGTTCTGATCTTAGATTACAGGGTACAGGAGCAGATGCAAGCGCAGCTGGTAGTTTTGGAGTAGATATTGCAGGTTTTTATAGAAGTGATGAGATAGCTTTTGATTCTTTTAATGGTAGATGGAGAGCTGGTGCTACAATCTCTAATATAGGGCCAAAAATAAAATATGATGATGCAGGACAAGAAAATTTTATACCTACTAATTTTAGAATAGGGGGTTCTTTTGACTTTATTTTTAATGAAGAAAATCGAATTACACCATCTTTAGAAATTAGCAAACTATTAGTTCCTACTCCTTTAAATCCTGATGCAAATGGGGACGGGGAGGTAACTGCAGAGGAACAACAAGCTGCTAATACCGAGTATAATAATAAAAGTGCATTTGGATCTATTTTTTCTTCATGGGGAGATGCGCCAGATGGATTTAGCGAAGAACTAAAAGAAATGACATGGGCACTAGGTGCAGAATATATGTATCAGGATGTATTTGCTTTTAGAGCAGGATATTTTAACGAAAGTGAAGAAAAAGGAGCTCGTAAATTTTTATCATTGGGAGCAGGATTTAAATATAATATCGTAAATCTGGATATATCTTACTTATTTTCTACTTCGGCAATTAAGAGTCCGTTAGAAGGAACATTACGTTTTGGTCTTTCGTTTAATTTTGGAGACGAATATTACGATTAAAACAAATAATAGAAACATGAAAAAGTATCAAGCTTTATAGGTTTGATACTTTTTTTGTTTGTAGTACATTGTAAACTTAATAACTTATAGATACAGCAAACTATTAAAATGAATGCGTTTATGGTTAATAAATTATAGTAGATGTTTGTTTAGTAGTTTAAAGTTTTAATAGATATAATATTATATGAAAGAAATTGAAATAAAATCTGTTTTGCAGGTTTTTGATTCATTTGATGAATTGCCAGAAGATATTCAGAAATTAATGGAGCAATCTATGATGGCTAGAGATAAAGCATATGCTCCTTATTCAGAATTTTTGGTTGGAGCGGCACTTTTATTAGAAAACGGAGAAATTGTTTTAGGGAATAATCAAGAAAATGCATGTTACCCATCTGGGTTGTGTGCGGAACGTACTGCGATATATTATGCAGGAGCTAATTTTCCTAACGTTTCTATTACGACAATGGCATTAACTGCCAAATCTTTAAAACACAAACTGCTTACGCCAACACCTCCATGCGGAGCATGTAGGCAGGCAATAGCAGAATATGAGGTTAAGCAAAAAACACCTATCGCTATATATTTTATGGGAGAAACAGGCAAAGTGGTAAAGTCATCTTCATTGTCAAACATTTTGCCATTAGTCTTTGATAATTCATATTTATAACGTTTTCGTTGATTTTATAGGCAAACTCCTTTTTCCTTAATTTCGAATATGTTATTTTTGTTTTTCGTTTTCTTGATAAAGAAGAAAAGAATTAAATAATTGCTAGTTTTAAAACTAGTTTTTTATACATACATCAGCACAATTATAAATGAAAAAGATAACCAAAGATATTTACCTAAATTGGTACGAAGAAATGCTTTTCTGGAGAAAATTTGAAGATAAGCTAGCTCAGGTTTATATTCAGCAAAAAGTAAGAGGGTTTTTGCACTTATATAATGGTCAGGAAGCTATTTTGGCAGGAGCATTGCACGCTATGGATCTTACCAAAGACCGTATGATTACAGCATATCGTAATCATGTACAGCCAATTGGGATGGGAGTAGATCCAAAACGAGTAATGGCAGAACTATATGGTAAAGGTACTGGTACATCACAAGGTTTAGGAGGATCTATGCATATTTTTTCTAAAGAGCACAGGTTTTATGGAGGACATGGTATTGTAGGAGGACAAATACCTTTAGGTGCTGGTTTAGCATTTGCAGATAAGTACCATAAAAGAGATGCTGTAACTCTAACTTTTATGGGGGATGGAGCTACCAGACAAGGTTCTTTGCATGAAACTTTTAATTTAGCAATGCTTTGGAATCTACCAGTAGTGTTTTGTGTAGAAAATAATGGGTATGCTATGGGTACATCTGTAGAAAGAACGGCTAATCATACAGATATATGGAAACTTGGACTAGGGTACGAAATGCCTTGCGGGCCAGTTGATGCGATGAACCCTGTAAAGGTAGCAGAAGCCATGGATGAAGCTATTACCAGAGCAAGAACAGGAGGAGGACCTTCTTTCTTAGAACTGAAAACATACAGGTATAGAGGGCACTCTATGAGTGATGCCCAAAAATACCGTACCAAAGAAGAAGTAGCAGAATATCAAAAAATAGATCCTATAACTCAGGTTTTAGATACTATTAAAGAAGAAAACTATGCTACCGATCAAGAAATTGCAGAAATTGATAAAAGAGTAAAGGATAGAGTGGCAGAATGTCAAAAATTTGCCGAAGAATCCCCGTTCCCGGATAAAAACGTAATGTATGACGTTGTATACGATCAAGAAAATTATCCATTTTTATCACACAAACCACAATAGATTATGGCTACAGTAATTAATATGCCGCGATTGAGCGACACCATGGAAGAAGGAGTTGTTGCGAAGTGGCTTGTTAAAAAAGGAGATAAGATTAGCGAAGGAGATATTCTTGCGGAAATAGAAACGGATAAAGCTACGATGGAGTTTGAATCTTTCTATGAAGGAACACTGCTTCATATCGGTATTGAAGAAGGAGAAACAGCTCCCGTAGATCAATTGCTGGCAATTATAGGCGATGAAAATGAAGATATTTCTGATCTATTAAATGGTAGCGCAGCTTCTAAAACAGAAGCCCCTAAAGAAGAAGAAAAAAAAGAATCAAATACGTCTCAAAAAAACACAGAAATTCCTGAAGGCGTAGAGGTTATTACAATGCCTCGTCTTAGTGATACGATGGAAGAAGGAACTGTTGCTTCTTGGTTAAAAAAGGTAGGAGATACTGTTGAAGAAGGAGATATTCTTGCAGAAATAGAAACCGATAAAGCTACAATGGAGTTTGAATCTTTCTATAATGGAACTCTTTTGCATATTGGAATCGAAGAAGGGCAAACAGCTCCTGTAGATGCTTTATTAGCAATTATTGGACCAGCAGGAACAGATATTTCAAATCTTAAAGGAGGGGTTTCAAAAACAGAAAATATTACAAAAGAAACTCCAAAAGCAGAGGAGAAAAAGGAGACGATAGAAACTGCAGATTCTGGAAACACAAGCGTTTCTGGAGGAAGAATTTTTGTGTCTCCATTAGCAAAAAAAATAGCAGCAGATAAAGGAATTGATCTTAGTGAAGTAAAAGGGTCAGGAGAAAATGGACGTATTGTAAAGAAAGATGTAGAATCTTACACGCCAGTAGGGAAAGAAAATATTTCTGAGTCTAAAGCAGAAACTGTTTCTGAGCCAGCTGTACAAGTATATACACCAGCAGGAGAAGAAAGTTTTGAAGAAGTGAAAAACTCACAAATGCGTAAAGCGATAGCTAAATCTCTTTCCGCTTCAAAATTTAATGCGCCACACTATTATCTTACTATCGAGATAAATATGGAGAATGCAATTGCTTCTCGTAAAAATATAAACGAATTGCCAGATACTAAAGTGTCTTTTAATGACATGGTGGTTAAGGCATGTGCTATGGCACTTCGTAGACACCCACAAGTTAATACACAATGGACCGATGCAGCAACAAAATATGCCAAACATATTAGTGTAGGTGTGGCAGTAGCGGTACCAGATGGTTTAGTGGTTCCTGTATTGCCTTTTACAGACCAAATGTCTCTTACTCAAATAGGAACAAAAGTTAAGGATTTAGCTGGTAGGGCACGTAATAAAAAACTAACCCCTCAGGAAATGAGTGGTAGTACATTTACAGTTTCTAATTTAGGGATGTTTGGTATTCAAGAGTTTACATCGATTATTAATCAGCCTAATTCATCTATTTTATCTGTAGGTGCAATTGTAGAAAAGCCGATAGTTAAAGAAGGACAAATTGTTGTAGGAAATACAATGAAAGTAACTTTAGCGTGTGATCATAGAACAGTAGATGGGGCTACAGGGGCGCAATTTCTGCAAACTTTAAAACAGTATATTGAAAATCCAGTAACAATGCTTGCATAATTATAAAATTTATATAATACATTGAAGAAAAAATCCTGCCTCATTAGAAGCAGGATTTTTTATCTTTGAAAATCACTTTTATTTATCTCTATATAGAGTGATAGGTAAAAGAGACAAATTCGTTCTAACTCACTTTTTACATAAAAACAGTATAGCCCAATGCATAAGAATATTTTTATTATTTTGATTTCAGTTTTGTTTATTAACTGTAAACAAGCAGCTATTGCTCAACCACAGGTAGCAGTCGAAAAGCAAAACTCAGAAAAAATTAAAGCTTCAGATATTGGAGATATTATTAATTTTTTAGCAAGCGATGAATTAAATGGACGAGATACTGGTAGTGAAGGCTTGGAGAAAGCAGCACAATTTATTGAAGAAGAGTTTAAGAAATATGGTGTAGCTCCCTATTTTGAAACCTATAGAGATACTTTTAGAGCAGCAGGAGTAGAAACATATAATATTGTAGGGTTTATAAAAGGAACAGATCCTAAACTTGCAAATGAATTTATTATACTTGGAGCGCATTTTGATCATATAGGTGTAGGAAAAGAAGTAAATGGAGATACTATTGCTAATGGAGCTAATGATAATGCAGCAGGAAGTAGTGCTGTATTGTCTCTGGCAAAGCAATTTTCGCAATTAAAGGATAATAAGCGAAGCATTCTTTTTGTGTTATTTGGTGCAGAAGAAAAAGGTTTATTAGGTTCTGAGCATTTGGCAAAAGTGCTAAAAGATAAAAAGATAGATCTATACACTATGGTTAATTTTGAAATGATAGGAGTACCATTAAATGATAAATCCTATAAAGCGTACATAACTGGATACGAAACATCTAATATGGCAGAGAAGATAAATAATTATGCTGGTTCGGAGTTGATAGGTTATTTGCCTAAAGCAAAGGAGTTTCAGTTATTTAAAAGAAGTGATAATTACCCATTCTTTACGCAATTTAAAGTGGCTTGCCAAACAATTTCAACTTTTGATTTTACAAATTATGACTATTATCACCATGTAGATGATGAAGCTTCTGAAATGAATCTTGAATTTATAGCAGAACTTATCAATGATTGTGTGCCAGTAATAGTAAAAATGGCGAATACCACGAATAAAGAAATCACATTAAATCAATAAGGCCTTACAAGTTTATTTTATAGAAAAAATGAAAAAAATTATTATAACAGGAGCTAGTAGAGGTATAGGGTATGAACTAGCAAAACAATTTGCCGATGCAGGGCACCAGGTTTTGGCACTCTCTAGAAATGAAGCTCCTATTACTGCATTGCAGCATAAAAACATACATGCATTTTCTTTTGACATTAGTAAACCAGAAGATCTAAAAAAAATGATAGATTACATTGCTTCTGTCTGGAAAGAAGTAGATGTTTTGATCAATAATGCTGGTAAATTAGTAAATAAGCCTTTTAGTGAAATTTCTACTCAGGATTTTGAAGAAGTATATAAAGTAAACGTTTTTGGTGTAGCAGAAATTATACGATTGGTTTTGCCCTATATGAAATCTGGTAGTCATGTAGTTACCATTAGTAGTATGGGAGGTATACAAGGTAGTATGAAATTCCCAGGATTGGCGGCATATAGTTCAAGTAAAGGAGCTGTTATTACGTTAAGCGAGTTATTGGCAGAAGAATATAAAGAAAGCGGTATTGCTTTTAATGTTCTGGCATTAGGAGCGGTACAAACTGAAATGTTGGAAGAAGCATTTCCTGGTTATCAGGCGCCCTTATCTGCCATAGAAATGGCAAATTATATCCAAGAGTTTTCCTTAACAGGAAATAAATTCTATAATGGTAAAGTGCTCGAAGTATCCAGAAGCACGCCTTGATTAGAGGTAATTCTTAGGAGCTAATTCGCTATGTTTTTTTGGTTAATCGATAGGTTTTCCTTGTTTTTTTTACGGATGTAACTGTTTCATTATGTGATGGATATGAGTAATTTTTTTGAGTTTTTCTCTTCGCTAAAAAATAACAATATCCTTTTTTGTTTGGTTAATAAGAAATATATTTAGTGTATATTATTACTTAATTAAAAAGACATTAAAATTAAGTAATAATATTGGGCGAAATCCGAAAAGCCTTTAAAAGAGTAGGAATCTTAAAACCCACACAAAATGAAAACAACTCTTAAATTCTATTTACCATTTTTTATTCTTTTTTTTATGATCACAAGTTGTGATAAAGAAGAATTAAACATTGAAGAATCAAGTATTGAAAACACAAAAAACCTCCAAAGCAAAGCTGCAGAAGCTAATATTGTGGAAATCGTACATAATTATGATTACTATGGAGAAAAATTTAAAGTCCTGTATGTATTGGATACAAAAGAATCTCAAATAGTAAAAGTAGATGGAGACGTACAAATAGCGGAAAGAATTTTTGGAAAAGAAGATGCTCCTCAAGGATTGTTTTTTGAAGATCAAAAAGAAGGAGAGACCACTATCAATGTAAAGGTCTTTAAAACCAATGAAGAAGTAGATCGTTATGTAGAAAAAATAGCAGGAGATTTTCCTAAAGAAACATCAGAACAACAAGGGGTAAGAGAAGCCTGTGTTGATGGATCTATTAATGGAAGTGGAACTTTCTATTTTTACTATCATATTAACTATGTTACTGAAATGACAGGTATAAGAAGAACTAATAAGTATTTCTATAAAGACTGGGATTTAGGAAGTTATAACGATCACATGTCTTCCCTTAGAGTTACAAAACCATGGGGGCGAAAAGCATATATAAGGCTGTATCAACATAATTGCTATAATGGCAGAACCTTAAATTTTTATTCCCCATATTATCAAACTGTTGCTGGGGCAAATGATCTAAGAAATTATACGCTTTCTGGATGGTGGTTCTGGAGAAAATCATGGAATGATAAAACATCGTCATATAAAGTTTGGGCTTGGTAAACAACTTTTTGATTTTACAGCAGTATAATATCAAGAAAAAGGGGGTGAAGGTCTGAAAAGTCAAACACCCTCTTTTTTATTGTGGATTTTTCAAAAAAAACTAGCCATAAAGGAGGTTTCATGGAAAGAAATAAATATTTTTTAATCCTAATAAAAAAGCGACACACTTTATTGAACAGTCTCCCACAAAGGTTTCTTATACCCATACCAACACCCTTTGAAGCGATACTAAGATTTCTTATACCCCTAACCAAGACTCTTCAAAGCGATACTAAGGTGGTTCGAAGCGATAAATTATCACTTATACCTGTCTGCATATCGGCTCGAACCGATTTAATATCACATATAAGTGATAATTTATCAGCTCGAAGGGTCAAAATATCACTTCGAACCGATTCGTTATCACTTCGAAGCGATACATTATTGGCTCGAACTACCTTTGGGTGGGGTCGACCCCATCTGTATATGGGGTAACCCCCTTATCGACAAGGGGGTCTTGCACTAAAAAAGTACACTTATTTCATATCTTTTTATTTTATTGTTTTAGATAAATAAACATTTCTTTATAGAACAAAAAACAATCAATAACCTCAGAGCGGGCTCACAAGGCATACTCCCTAAAATATATTTTGTTTTCGAGGCAAGCCTCTTTTAGGATTTTACCCCACATTGTGGGGTAAAATCAAAATGTAAATAAGATTAATTGCTTTTTGAGTATCCCTCTTTTTTAAACTCTATTTTATGAGTCTTAAATATTTTGCCATCCAAAGTCGTGTAGGATGTTTTTATAAGTGTTAATATGGTGTCTGTTTCATGCTCTAAAACAACTTTGATTGCAACCTTTTTTACAGAATCAGAAACAATTTTAAAAGGAGATATGAACTCAATGTTTTTAAGTTTACCACCATTTTTGATAGAAAGAAACTTGTACTCCTTTGTTTCAATATTAAAATCAGGATTGGTTTTAAGTAATGCTTTTTTATCCAGATGTTCCTGAAGTTTTTGTTGAATTAATATAGAATATGCATCCGTCTCTGAAAAATATGGGCTAGATTCTTCTTCTTCAATTTCAAAAGCTTCAGTGTTTTCCATCTTCATCGTTTTAGAAGTATTGTTTGCACATCCAAAACAAAGTAGAGTAAACATAATATACATAATCCTTCTCATGACTTTATTCGAAATTTTAGTTTAACAATCTGCTCATTTGATTTTATGGACTCTATAATTTCAATATTTTTTAAGCTTTGTGTAGGAGTGGTCAATTTATCTATAAACTCTTTTTTGGTATACATTTCAATACCTAATCGGTAAGGAAGTACCTGAAAAATAGTTGCGTTATCAGCAATAATTCTGGATAACTCTTTTCTTCGATTTTGCCAATCCTCAATTTTTCCATTAGCGTAATAATAAAGCATTAATGCATAATCATCAGTTTTTATTTGAAGATTTTCTGCGTTTTTTGAGGAAGTCATTCTATATATAGTATCTGTTTTATGATATGGAGATTGTATTATAAAATGAATATAATCATCCTTTGTTTTCCAAGTAAAACACCCCATGCTGTCACTTTTTGAATAGAAGGGAGATTCCTCATTATTTAGAATGATAATATCGATAGGTGTTTTGGTAACAGGTTGATTCCTATCTTGATCTATAAAACAAAAACTAAAAGTATTCTCTTTAGGGATTAAGAAATATATGGTGATAAATGTAGTAAAACTTAAAAAAAAGACCCAAAACCACTTAAAAGTATTCCTGTTTTTAGGAGAATAAGAATAAGAAGAATGGTTGCTTTTAAAATCATTCCAGTTTTTATATCCACAATATTGTGATAATAAATTTAGGATATCTATTCGGGGTAATTTTTCTGAAGAATTTTTAAAATAACTATAAAAAGATTTTTCACTAATAGTAGCTTTTACTTTTTCTTGTAAATCTTCTTTGAATAATGAGATTTCTTGTCCTTTCCACTCAGAAATATCTGAACTAAAAGCAGTATGCTGTAGTAAAAATTGTTTTGCTACAGCTTTTTTTAGAATATCAAATAATATTTTTTCGTCTGAAGTTATAGTGGTAATGTTTTGATAATAAGATACTTATGTTTTGTAAAACAATTTACAATTGCTTTACAAGTATTCTACAATAAATAAATAACAGTACTCTTTAGGTTTGTTTTTGATTTAACGATATAAAAATATAAAAATGAAAACTAAGAAAGTCAAAATAAACAGGATAATAATTGTTGTAGGAGTAGTATTACTAAGTTATTCCTGTTCTAAAATGGAAAGTAAACACCACATGGATACAGAAAATATCATGATAGAAGAGACAGGAGAAACATCCAGCTTGTCTGGTGTTAAGCAAGATACCGAAGAAGAGATAGTATTAGAGTCCAATATAAAACCAGCAGAAAAAGATATTGTAGACTTTAAGCTAAAGATTATCAAAGAAGCAAATTGTAGAATTAAAGTTAAAGATGTAGAAGAAGCTACTATGTTAGTGAAAAAAATAGCGACAAAGTATAAAGGATACGTTGCAGACGAGCGATTTACAAATACTAATTATAGTAAAGAAAATAGATTTACGATCAGGGTTCCACAAAATGATTTTGATGTTGTTCTAGATAGTATTTGTGAGGTGTCAGAATTTGTAGAGTTTAAAAATATATCGACAATAGATGTGACAGAAGAATATATAGACATAACCTCACGATTAAAAACAAAGTTTGAAGTCAAACAACGTTACGAAGCTATTTTAAGAGCCAAAGCCAAAACAGTAGAGGATGTTTTAATGGCAGAAGAAAAATTAAGTAAGCTACAGGAAGAGATAGAAGCTGCACAAGGCAGGTTAAAATATTTGGGTAATAAAGTGGCGTATAGTACTATTCAGTTAGATATATACGAGGCTGTAATCCCAAAAGAACAACCACAAGGATATACCCTTGGTTTTTTGGATAAGGCAAAAAAAGGATTGTCTTTTGGCTGGTCTGTTATAGAAGTTCTTACAGTATCCTTATTTTATATTTGGCCATTACTGATTTTAGGAATTCTTGTTTTTGTGTATTTAAAATGGAGTAGAAAGTAAAAAATAATAAATTAAGCGTACCACTCTGGTGCGCTTAATTTTGTATTTTGCGAGAGTAAAAAGAAGATTAATAATTGAAAGAAATATTAGGACGATATATACCAGAAAGAGCAATAGATCAGGCGTTTGATCTTATTATGAAATGGAACGTACATCTTAAGATTGTAAATGAACGCGTTACTCGTCATGGAGATTATCGAAAAATGCCAGATGGGAGACATCAAATTACGGTAAATGCATCTCTTAACAAATACAGGTTTCTAATTACTTTAATTCACGAAATAGCGCATTTAGTAGCTTTTGAAAAATATGGTCGTTATATAAAACCCCATGGTGTAGAATGGAAAACCACTTTTCGACAATTAATGTTGCCATATATTCATCCAGAAGTCTTTCCGTCTCGATTATTGCCCGTTATAGCAAATCATTTTAAAAACCCCAGAGCAAGTAGTGATACGGATGAGAAATTAGCGTTAGCTCTTAAACAATATGATCCTGCTAACGATAAAAATTATATCTTTGAGTTACCCCTAGGAAGTGTCTTTAGATTATACAACGGAAGAATCTTTAAAAAAGGTAATAAGAGAGTAAAGCGATACGAGTGTGTAGAGCTTAATACAGGAAAAATTTACCTATTTAACCCAAATGCAGAAGTCGAACTATTAAATTGATTATGAACAAAGATTATTATGCAATTTTGATGGCTGGTGGAGTAGGTTCAAGATTTTGGCCTGTGAGCACTACAGAGTTTCCGAAACAGTTTCATGATATGTTAGGAACGGGAGAAACCTTGATCCAACGTACTTTTTTTCGTTTATCTAAAATTATTCCAAAAGAAAATATATTTATACTTACTAATGAGCGGTATAATGATTTGGTATTAGAACAATTGCCAGAGGTCAATCAACAACAAGTGGTTACAGAGCCAGCTATGCGTAATACCGCACCATGTATTTTATATGCGGGATTAAAAATTCAAAAAGAGAATCCTGATGCTGTAATTGTTGTAGCACCAAGTGATCATTGGATCGAAGATGAAGATGCATTTATAAAAAATTTAGAGCAAAGTTTTATAGCATGTTCTAAAAAAGAAATACTGATGACTTTGGGGATTAAACCCACTTTTCCTAATACAGGGTATGGTTACATTCAGTATGATATGGAAAATGAAGCCAATATTAAAAAAGTGGCACAGTTTACAGAAAAACCAAATTATGAAACAGCAAAACAATTTATATCTAAAGGTAATTACCTTTGGAATGCTGGGATCTTTGTTTGGAGTGTTAAAAGTATTATAACTGCTTTTGAAAAATTTCAAGAAGAAATGACCACATTATTTAAAAAAGGGTCATTAGTCTATAATACAGAGCAAGAGAACGATTTTATACGAAAAAACTATTCACTTGCAGAAAATATATCTATAGATTATGCAATTTTGGAAAAAGCAGAAAATGTATATGTCTTGCCAGCAACTTTTGATTGGAATGATCTTGGGACTTGGGGGTCTTTATATGATAAATTAGAAAAAACAGAAGCAAATAACGCTGTAGTTAATGCCAGAGTTATACCTCAAGATGCATCTGGTAATATGATAAGAACTACAAAAGATAAAATTGTAGTGATTGATGGATTGCAAGACTATATTGTAGTAGATAAAGACGAAGTACTTTTAATTTATCCAAAAAATAAAGAGCAGGATATAAAAGAAGTGCTTAAAAAAGTAAAAGAAAAATACGGAGAAAAATACGCATAAAATAGCATGAAAGAAGATACAGGTCAGCAATCAGGGGCTAATCAAGAAGAGATGGCAGAATCAGTTAAAAGAGACGCCCAAGGTCTTATTGAAAGCGTAAGCACTTTTCTTAGGGAGTTGCTGGATATACGCTCTCAAACAGATAAAGATCAGACTATCGAGGATGTTAAAAATGATATTCCATTTAAAGGGCATAATGCTTGGATTCTTATCTTTTCGGTATTTGTAGCATCTATAGGTCTTAATGTTAGTTCTACTGCAGTGGTAATAGGAGCGATGCTTATCTCTCCGTTAATGGGGCCTATCGTAGGCGTTGGATTGTCTATTGCAATTAATGATATTGATACTTTAAGACGATCTTTGGTTAATTTAGGAGTAATGGTAGGTTTAAGTGTTCTTACTGCAACCCTATACTTTTGGATTTCTCCTTTAACAGAATTAACTCCAGAGCTTGAAGCTAGAACTGCGCCTACTATTTTAGATGTATTAGTAGCTGTTTTTGGAGGTTTAGCATTAATTGTAGCTAAATCTAAAAAAGGTACTATGCCTAATGCCATAGCAGGAGTAGCTATTGCTACAGCATTAATGCCTCCGTTATGTACAGTAGGATATGGGATTGCAGAGTGGGAGCTAGAGTATGCAATAGGTGCCCTATATTTATTTTCTATTAACGCAACATTTATTGCTTTATCTACATTTATTGTATCTAAATTATTGCGTTTTCCGATGTTGCGATATGCTAATTCTGCAAAAAGAAAGCGCACAGCACAACTTGCATCTTTATTAGCAATATTGGTTATGATACCTGCAATTTATACCTTTTATGTAACACTTAATGAAAGTAATGCAGAAAGAGATTATAAAGCGTTTATGGCAAATGAGATCGATGCAAACGAGAATTTGTATATGCGAAAAGGTTTTTATGATTATAATAATAAATCTATAAAATTATTTTTTGACGGAGAGATTAATGAGGCAACTGTAAGTGATTTACAAAATGAAATAAAAAAATACCCAAGTATAAGTAGTTTCGCTCTAGTCATAAATGGAAATAAATCCAGAGGTATTGATCAAATATCTAAAGCATATGATAGATCAATAGAGCAATTAAATCGGGTAGAAAAAGAAAATGATAAGTTGTTAAACGATATCGAAGATTTAAAAATAAAGATTGCAGATTTAGAAACACAACTTAATGAAGCAAATAAAGTAGTTACGCTAAATGTGTTACCTTACTCAAGTATCGCTAAAGATGCAAAAATACGATTTCCAGACCTTGCAGAGCTAGGATATGGCGAGGTACAAAAATCAAATTTTTTAAAAGTTGATACTGTTAAAGTTATTTTTCCAAGATGGAAATTTCAAGTATCAGATAGTTTAAATGCGGTACGAACAAATTCTTTAAGAGAATGGATCACTAAAGAAATGAAAGCGGATACATTGTATGTAGAATAGTATTACATTATATAAAAAGCTGAAAATTATTATGGATTTGCATGCTAATTGGAATAAAATACGACAACATTTTAACAGGAGTTTTAAGTCTAATTTTCATGTTTCAATTGCTTCTGTAGATACTAATAATAATCCCACAGTAACACCAATAGGATCTTTGTTTTTAAATGATGATCAAACGGGTTTTTATTTCGAAAAATTCCCTTCAAAATTACCTGAACATGTTAGAGTAAATAAGAATATTTGTGTTTTAGGAGTAAATAGTAGTATTCTTTTTTGGGTAAAATCTTTGTTTAAAGGAAAGTTTGATAAGTATCCTGCTATTAAACTATATGGTGAACTTGGAGAAAGAAGAAAAGCGACGGATAAAGAGATAAATAGGTTGAACAGAAGGATGAAGGCTACAAATGGGTTAAAAGGAAACACCTATTTATGGGGGAGTATGCAGTATATAAGGGAAATACAATTTATAAAAGCTGAAAAAATAAATTTAGGTAAAATGACTGGGGAGTTATAAGCTAAAATTTATACTTAGAAGCACTAGTATCCGAAAGTTTTTGTTTACTTTCCTCTTAGATGTCAAACTGAGCTTGTCGAAGTTCTTAAGTCTATGATTTTCAATTGGATTTCGACAAGCTCAATCTGACAATAGAAATTATATAGAAAAATAGAAGCAATACCTATCCAAATAATAACACCTTTATAATTAACTGTTTAAAATTTTCAGGTGTTAATTTTATGTGAATTTTCGGATGCTAGTGACTTAGAAGATTTCTGTAATCATCGAAATTAGCATTACAGAGTTGCTTATAGAAAGCAAAGATAGATCAGGTTATTCTACAGCCCCTTTAACTGTGCGTCTCTAACTTTTTTAAACAAGTTTGAAGAATATACAAAATCAGTAACGGCTTTGTTATCTGTTTTAAAGATTTGACTTTTGTCTCCTTCCCATTCCAAATGACCATTTTTTAGAAAAATAATTTTTTCTCCGATTTCCATTACCGAGTTCATATCATGGGTATTGATTACAGTAGTGATGTCATACTCTTCTGTAATTTCTTTAATAAGATTGTCTATAACAATAGCAGTTCTTGGGTCTAATCCAGAGTTTGGTTCATCACAAAAAAGATATTTTGGACGAGTCACAATAGCCCGTGCAATAGCAACCCGTTTTTGCATACCTCCGCTAATTTCAGATGGTAGTTTGTTATTTGCATTTTCCAGATTTACTCTGTTTATGGCCTCATGTACTTTATCTAACATCTCTTCTTTCTTCTGTTTGGTAAACATCATAAGAGGAAACATTATATTTTCTTCTACCGTCATAGAGTCAAACAAAGCGCTGCCTTGAAAAACCATTCCCATTTTTTCTCTAAGATTTCTTTGTTCTTTTTCATCCAGTTCCGAGTATTTATTTCCATCGTAGCAGATCTCCCCTTGTTCTGGAGTAAAAAGCCCTAGAAGGCATTTTAAGAAAACAGTTTTTCCACTTCCACTAGTACCGATAATTAGATTGGTTTTTCCTCGATCAAAAGTAGTTGTAATTCCTTTTAGAATCTCCTCGCCATTAAAACTTTTATGCAAATTAGTAACTTCTATCATTAGCTTAGTAGTAATTGTGTGAGAATATAATTAGATATAATAATAACAACAGTAGTCCAGACAAAGGCAGAAGTACTTGCTTTACCAACTTCTAGAGCTCCTCCTTTCATATAATATCCATGAAAAGATGGTATGGTAGCTAATAAGAAAGAGTATAAAAAAGTTTTTATAAAAGCATATACAAGATGATAGGGGATAAATTCTTCCCGCAAACCTGTTAAAAAATCATTGGTAGAGACAAATCCACCATATACTCCAGCAATATAGGCCCCAAAGATGCCCATAAACATGGCGATAGCAATTACAAAAGGATACATAAGCATTGCTATAATTTTAGGAAAAACCAAATAATTAAGAGAGTTAATGCCCATTACCTCTAATGCATCAATTTGCTCGGTTACTCTCATAGTTCCTATGCTCGAAGTAATAAAAGAACCAACTTTACCAGCCATAATCACAGAGATAAAAGTAGGGGCAAACTCTAGTATAACAGATTGTCTTGATGCAAAAGCAATAAGTTTTTTAGGGATTAAAGGGTTGGTGAGATTAAGTGCAGTTTGTATAGCAACTACGGCACCAATAAAAAACGCAAGAAAAATCGTTATTCCCAAAGAACCTATAATTAAATCATCGATCTCTTTAAAAATAAGATTGCGTAATACAGAGCGCTTAGTCATTCTACTAAAAACCCCTTTTAACATCAAAAAATAGCGACCAATATCGTCTAGGTAAAACATGTATCTCAATTAGAAAGGCTAAAATAGAAAAAAAAATATCCATAGCATTTAACCTTCTATTAAAGTTTTACATTTGCACAAATAGTATTTTTACGGTCTAAACAAAAAAAAGTAATGATAAAAAAAATATTTCTGACCCTATTGTTTGTGTTGTGTTGTATAGCAGGTAAATCTCAGGAAAAAAGTGTTATAAAAAGTACTCCAAAGTTAGTTGTAGGTATAGTAGTAGATCAAATGCGATATGATTACTTAACTCGCTTTTATAGTAGATTTAGTAATGGAGGACTTAAACGTATGATTAATGATGGTTTTAACTGTAAAAATAACCATTTCAATTATGTGCCTACATATACTGGACCAGGACATGCTTCTGTGTATACAGGAACTACACCACAAAATCATGGTATAATTTCAAATAACTGGTATGATAAGTTTGGTAAAGAAACAGTATACTGTGCAAGCGATTCTACAGTTAGGGCAATTGGATCCAATAGTAAATTAGAGAGAATGTCTCCTCGAAGAATGAAAACTACTACGGTGGCAGACCAAAATAGATTGCACACGCAGTTAAAAGGAAAAACAATTGGCATCGCAATAAAAGATCGTGGTGCTATTTTACCAGCGGGGCATTCTGCTAACGGGGCATATTGGTTTAGAGGTAAAGATGAAGGTAATTGGATAACAAGTACTTATTATTGTAATGAGTTACCAGATTGGGTTAAACAATTTAATGATTCAGATAAAGCCGAATCTTATTTAAAAGTATGGAATACTTTATATGATATTAAAACATATACAGAAAGTGGTGCAGATAAAAATGAGTTTGAAGGTGGCTTTAAAGGAAAAGAAACGGCAACGTTTCCTTATGATTTAGCAAAGCTAAAGGATCAAAATTCTGGGTTTGATATAATTAAATCTACTCCTTTTGGAAACAGTTTAACTACAGATTTTGCAATTGCTGCAATTGAGGGAGAACAATTAGGAGTAGACGAAGTTACCGATTTCCTTACTGTAAGTTATTCGAGCACAGATTACGTTGGGCATAATTTTGGAGTTAATTCTAAAGAAATTCAAGATACGTATTTGCGATTAGATAAAGATTTAGAGCGTTTTTTTAATGTTTTAGACGCTAAAGTTGGGAAGGGGAAGTATACTGTTTTTTTAACTGCAGATCATGGTGCAGTTCATGTGCCTTCTTATTTGCAATCTGTTAAAATCCCTGCAGGTTATTTTGATGCAGATGCTTTTATCAAAAAAATTGAATTATTTGTAAAGAACGAATTTAAGGCAGAAGGTCTTATTGAAAACATATCTAATAATCAGGTGTTTTTTAACTACGAAGCATTAAGAAAAAATAAAGTGATTTCTGCAGATTTACAAAAAGCAATAGCCCATTTTATATTGCAAGAAGATCAAATTGATAAAGTGTTTACCAGAGAGCAGTTAGAAAACACAGAATATTCTTCTGGGATCGCTAGGTTAATACAGAATGGATATAACCAAAAAAGAAGTGGTGATGTTGTGGTTGTTCTAGATCCAGCTACTATTTCTTATTCTAAAACTGGTTCTACTCATGGTAGTGGTTTGCCTTATGATACGCATGCACCATTATTGTTTTTTGGTCATGGTATTAAAAAGGGTAGTACTACTCAGAAAACATATATACCAGACATAGCACCTACTGTTTCAGCTATGTTAGGGATTTCTTTTCCTAATGGAGCTACAGGCGATGTGTTGTCTTTTGTTTTGGAGCAATAATTAATACTTGGATATTTTAATATATTAGATATTAAGACACTGTTTCATTAAGTGTGTAACTTAAAATATCGAGGGTTTGACTTTTTTA
>CAYGUC010000031.1:0-65790 GCA_964353005.1 uncultured Flavobacteriaceae bacterium
TAAAAAAGTCAAACCCTCGATATTTTAAGTTACACACTTAATGAAACAGTGTCTTTTATTTATTTGGTTTTATTTTTTTCTTCTATCCAACGAGACATAAATTCTGTGCTTCTATTAGTGTGATGTTGTAGCATGGCGCCTATAAAGTTATTGTCTCTGTGTTGCTTTGTGTTGCCTTGAATTTTTGAAACTTGATCTATAAATAAGGTAGAAAATCTTTTTTTCTGAAATCTAGTATTTATGATCTCTATTCCGTTTTGTTGTGCTTGATGCCAGATACTTGGGTTGGAGTATATGTGTACAGATGCTTTAGCGAATTCTATAGGGTTATTTGTGATAAACCCGTTCCAGTCAGATTCTTCATTAAGCATTCCTTCTGCTCCAATTGTTGTTGTTATGCTAGGTGTGCCACAAAGCATTGCTTCTGCTAATTTCCCTTTAATTCCTGCTCCAAATTGTAGTGGGGCAAGGCAAACTCTGGACTGTTGCATAACTTCGTTTGCATTTTTTGTCCATCCTTTAATATAGAAGCCTTGTTTTGGGTTGTGTAATTGGGTTGCTTTTTGGGGAGGATATGCGCCATAGATGTGTAGCTCAGCTTCTGGGAGTTCTTTTTGGATTAAAGGCCAGATAGTATCTTTAAGATATAAAATGCTGTTCCAATTTGGTTCATGACGAAAATTACCGATAGTAATAAAATGTTTTCTGTTGTTATAATTTGGCCACTCCTTTTTTATTTCTGAAGTAATCGGTTCTAGTAAAAAAGGAATGTAAAGCAATAGGTTTTTGTTTATTTTAAAAATGTCCTCTAATATTTTTATTTCATAATCTGAAATTATTAAAGAAAGATCACATCTATAAATACTGGCAATCTCTCTTTTGGTATATTCAT
The DNA here is from genome assembly GCA_964353005.1 of uncultured Flavobacteriaceae bacterium. Taxonomy (GTDB): domain Bacteria; phylum Bacteroidota; class Bacteroidia; order Flavobacteriales; family Flavobacteriaceae; genus Aquimarina. The sequence goes on from CAYGUC010000031.1 coordinate 893, forward strand.
TGTTTAAAAGATCTGTGATTTCAAACTTCTTTTTACTTTTGAAACATTGTTGTCGTGTTTTTCTAAGGCAATGAAGGTCTTCTGTATTTAATATTTTTACTGCGTCTGGGCATTGTTTAGATACTCTCCAACCAAATTGTTCTTCCATTATAAATCTATCAAATAAAACGATGTCAGGCTGTATTTTTTTTATGTACGTGTCAAAACTAGCGCTGTTTGGTTTTATCGTAACTGTAGATACGTTAATATCTTTAAGATTAAACATGTGTTTTGTCTCTAAAGCAGGGCTGGCGAAGGTGATTTTCCAGTTTTGAGAGATGCATAGTTGTATGATTTGGAGCATTCTGCTTCCTGCTGCTGAAGAGTTGGGTTCTGGCCAAACAAACCCTATGATTAAAAGATGATTCACCATGGTTTATAAAATCAAAAAAAAGCCTCAGTTTAACTGAGGCTCTGTATTATTTAAGTATTTTTTTACTATAATTTAGTAAAAAGTGCTTGCATTTTTTCTTTTTGCTCTCTGGCAAGTTCTTGATCTACTAAGATTCTACCACTATGCTCGTCTGTAATAATTTTTTTACGAGAGGCGATTTCCATTTGAACTTGAGGAGGGATTGTAAAGAAAGATCCTCCAGATGCTCCACGCTCGATGGCTACAACGGCAAGCCCGTTTTTCACATTTTCTCTAATTCTTTTGTATGCAGTAACTAGGCGCTCTTCAATCTCTTTTTGATAATCTTCAGATTTAGATAATAAAGCTTTCTCTTCTTTTTCTGTTTCTGCTAAAATAGCATCTAGCTCTCCTTTTTTATGACCAAGGTGGTTGTTACGTTCTGTAACTTTTTGCTTTGTTTGGTCGATAATTTCGTTTTTTTGAATAATTTGAGCCTTATGTTCTTTGATGTGCTTTTCTGCTAATTGAATTTCTAATTCTTGAAACTCAATTTCTTTACTAAGAGAGTTGTACTCACGATTGTTACGAACATTTTTTTGTTGTTCTCCGTACTTTTTGATCAGTGCTTTGGCTTCTTCGATTAGATTTTTTTTAGTCTTAATGCCTTCGTCTATAGTATCAAGGTCATTGTTTAGCTTTTCTAATCTTTTGTTTAATCCGGCTACTTCATCTTCAAGATCTTCCACCTCTAAAGGTAATTCTCCGCGCACATTTCTGATCTCATCAACTCTAGAGTCAATTAATTGCAAGTCATATAAAGCTCTTAATTTTTGCTCAACAGTAACTTCTTTCTTTGCCATATTTTATATGTATTGAATAGGATTGGTATTTTTATCCGATAAAATGATTGCAAAATTACTGATTTTTTTTTGAAGATAACTAACAATTAGGTTTTTTGTGTACTGTTCACTTTCATAATGACCGATATCTGCAAGTATTAGTTTTCCTTCTGCCTCATAAAATTGATGATATTTTAAATCTGCGGTTATAAAAACATCTGCTCCAGCACGTTGTGCGTTAGTGATAGCAAAACTTCCGCTACCTCCTAATACTGCTACTTTTTTAATTGGTTTATTTAGTAAAGTAGAATGTCTTATACAGCCAGATTTAAAGACCTTTTTGATATGTTTTAAAAAATCAATTTCTTTTATGTCTTCAGGAAGTTCTCCTATCATGCCCATGCCTATGTTTTGATTTTTATTCTCTAGAGTAGTTATTTCATACGCTACTTCTTCATAAGAATGATTTTCAAAAAGAGCTTTTAGTATTTTACTTTCACAATGTCTCGGGTAGGTAACCTGGATTTGCGTTTCTTTTTCTTTATGGATTTGGCCAATCTCTCCGATGACTGGATTAGCGGTTTCTGTAGGTTTAAAAGAGCCCTCTCCTTTAGATAAAAAGCTACAATTAGTATAATTGCCTATTGTTCCTGCTCCAGCTTCAAAAAGTTTACTAAGTAATTTTTCGGCTTGGCTAACAGGGGTGTAGGTTACTAGTTTTTTTATGTTTCCACTTTGTGGAATAAGAATTTTACGATTTATTAACCCTAATTGCTCGCATATCATATTGCTTACTCCATGCATAGTATTGTCAAGGGCTGTATGAATAGCAAAGATCGAAATATCATTTTTGATGGCTTTGATTACTACTCGTTCTACATAATTGGTGCCATTAAATTTTTTTAGTCCTTTAAAAATAATAGGATGAAAACTAATAATTAGATTACAATTCTTTTGTATAGCTTCCTCTATGGTGCCTTCTAAAGTGTCTAGAGTTACTAAAATTCCTGTTATGGTAGTTTCAGGCTTGCCTACTAATAAGCCAACATTATCAAAGTCTTCTGCGTAGGCTGTAGGGGCTAAATCTTCTAGGTGTTCTATAACCTCTTTTATTTGCATTAGGATGAGTATTTCTTTAGATTAAAATAAAAAAAACATTTTTTTAATAAATATGGAATGTAAAAAAAACTTTTATCAATAATCAAAGTTACGTTTTATACTTTTGTTAGATAATTTTATTATTTAAAATATTAATTGTGTGAATTTATTTCGAAAATTACTTTTGCTTTTTGTTCCTTTTTATTACTTGATTACATGGTTGCGTAATAAAATGTATGATTTAGGGATTAAAAAATCTGTAGCATATAGTTTTCCTGTTATTGGAGTTGGTAATTTAAGTGTTGGAGGAACTGGTAAATCACCAATGGTAGAATATTTAATTTCTTTATTAAAAGATAAGTTTGTATTGGCAACACTTAGTAGAGGCTATAAAAGGGAGACAAAAGGATTTCAGATAGTAAAACCTTCGTGTACTGCAAAAGAGGTAGGAGATGAGCCTCTTCAATTTAAAAAGAAATTTGAAGATATTGTAATATCTGTAGACGAGGATAGGCGAAATGGTATATCAAATCTAAGATGCTTGTCTCCTCAGCCAGAAGTTATTTTGTTAGATGATGCATATCAGCATCGTAAGGTGAAAGCAGGTTTTTATATTTTACTTACAGCATATTATGACCTTTATTGTAATGATATTGTCTTGCCTACCGGAAATTTAAGAGAACCAAGAAAAGGAGCTAATCGAGCAGATATAATTGTTGTTACAAAGTGTCCTAATGATATATCTTTTAAAGAAAGAGAGGGAATTGCTAAAAAATTAAAACTGAAATCCAATCAATATCTGTTTTTTGCAACGATTAGTTACCAAAAATCTATTGTAAATAGTTCTGGAGTAAAACCGTTAGAGTCTTTACAAGACATACGTTTTACTTTAGTAACAGGTATTGCTAATCCAAAACCTTTATTAGATTTTTATGTATCACTGGGGTTAAAATTTGATCATATTATTTTTCCAGATCATCATAATTTTACTAGTGAGGAGCTGAAAAAGTTAAATAATCTTGAGTTTATTATTACTACAGAAAAAGATTATGTTAGATTAAATAAGGATATTTCTGATAGATTGTGGTATCAGCCTATGGAAATGATATTTATAGATAATTCAGATGTTTTTAATAGTAAGATATTAGAGTATGTAAAAAATGAGATCAAATAGGATCTCATTTTTTATAGTTTTTGGCTAACTCAAATGTACTTTGCGAGTATAATTCAATTAGTATATTATCAAATGTTATACCAAAGATTAGATTAAACTGTAGTTTGGTTTTTTATTAATGCTTTGTGAAGTTTTGTAAAAAACTCTTCAGTTTTATAGGGTTTAGGTATGATATCATTAAAACCATTATCATAAAATTCTTCTAGATTATCATCGAGTGTAACTGCTGTTAATGCAATGATAGGGATGTCTTTGTTAAATGTTCTGATTTGTTTAGTAGCTTCTATTCCGCTAATTCCTGGCATATGAATATCCATTAGGATTAAATCAAAGTTGTCTTCTTTAGCTTTTGCTACGGCAATATCTCCATTGTCTGCAACATCACATTTTATTTTGTTTTTTTCTAGTATTTTCCTGGTAATCAGTTGGTTTATTTTGTTATCTTCAACAACTAAAATATATTTATCAATCATTAAGTCATAATCAATTTTTTTTGCCTCTTCTAAGTAATCCATGCTTTTGTCTTCAAAAATATCAAACTTTAGATCGAACAAGAATTTTGAACCTTTCCCTAATTCACTTTTTAGCTTTATTTCGCTATCCATTAACGATAATAGGTTTTTAACGATAGATAGGCCGAGTCCTGTTCCTCCAAATTTCCTGTTGATTTGTACAGAGCCTTGTGTGAAATTTTCAAAGATAGTAAGCTGTTTTTTTTCGGATATTCCAACACCATTATCTTCAATTTCAAAACTAAGAGATATTCTATTTTCGATTTGGCTAATTTTTTTTACACGAATCCAGATATCTCCATTTTGTGTAAATTTTATGGAGTTACCAATAAGATTGATAAGAATTTGAGAAATCTTTAGAGGATCTCCTTTAAGCTTAGGAGGTATAGATTCATCGAATTCATAATGTAAATTATTGTTTCTGTCTTTTGCAGATTTTCCTAAAGCAATTAAAACATCATTTATTCGTTTTTTTAGATTAAATGAAGTGTTTTCGATTTCAACTTTATTTGCTTCTAATTTATTGAGATCTAATATGTTATTTATTAGAGATAAAAGATATTCTCCAGAAAACTTAAGGGAATTAAGGTGTTCTTTTTGGTTAGGAGTAGGGCTTTCTTCTAGTAGTAAATGAGTTAATCCAGTTACAGCATATAAAGGTGTTCTTAATTCATGAGTAATAGTGGATAAAAATTGAACTTTTGCTTCACTTGCTCTTTCAGCATTTTCTTTAGCAAGTAAAAGTTCGGCATTTTTGTTTTGTAAAAGTTCGTTAGCTCTTGCTCTTAAATTATTGTTTTTATATAAGGAAAGTGTTAAAAGCGATAGAATTGTAATTAAAGCAATACTTAGTATTGTGGTTAAACGGCCTAGTTTTAAAGACCTTTGTTGCTGTATGTTTTCTTCAGTTAATTCTTCAATTAAAACATTATGCTCATTTAGATTTAGTTTTGCACCAGCTTCTTGGGCTATAATTTCTTTATTGGTATTAAATAAAGAGTCTTTTATTTTTTCGTGTGCCCTAAGGTTAAGTAATGAAGTAGGGTATTCTTGTTTTTTTTCATATATCTGGCTATATAATTCAAAACATTCAGATTGTATTTCTGAATATCCCATTTCTTTGCCAATTTGCATTGCTAAATCATTAGTAATCTTTGCTTTATCAGGTTTGTTAAGGGATAACTGTGCTCTGGCTTTATTGGTATAAAGTTTTGCTTTGTAGTAGTATTGATCAAAAGAATTGATGATAGGAAGCCCGCTATTAAAATGTTGTATAGCTAATTCGGGCTGCTCATGTGCAATAGCTAAAAGTCCTAGATTTAATTTTATAATACCTTCTTGGTCTTTAATTTTATTTTTTCTGGTTAGGGTGAGTGCCTCTTCTAGAATTTTTAAAGCGAGATCATACTTTTTGAGTTTTATAGCTATGGATCCATAAATAGTATAGGAACAGGATAGCATATATTCGTCCTTGTTTTCTTTTTGAAAAGTAATAGCATCTAGAATTTGTTGTTCAGCTTTCTTTAAATCTCCCAATTCGCCATACAATTTTGCAAGTACCATATTAGTTTTTGCTATGTAGGTTTTATCCTGTTTCAGGACCGCAAGCTCTTTGGCATTTATAATATTAGAAAGTGCAGGTTCTAGGCTAGCTTTATCAATAGATCGCGAGGCATTAGTTAAGTATTTATTAATAGAATCTTTTATTTGAGTGTTTTCTAGATGCTCGGTAGTTTGGGATGAACCAAAAAAACAACAAATAAGAAAAATTTTAGCTATATGATATTTAATTTGGGTTGGCATTTTTTCCTATGAAATATGTCAACTAAGATAGTTATTTCTTACAAATGTTAATAATTAAATCTATTATTCTGTTACTATATCCAATTTCATTATCATACCAGCCTATAATTTTTACCATTTTTCCGATAACAGAAGTCATTAAAGAATCAAATGTGCAAGAGTATGGGTTTCCAAGAATATCAACAGAAACAATAGGATCTTCTGTATAGGACAATATACCTTTTAAGTTAGTTTCAGAAGCTTTTTTGAACTCATCATTAATCTCTTGTATAGAGGTTATTTTTTTTACATTAAATGTTATATCTGTTAGGGATCCATTAGGAACAGGGACTCGTATACCACAACCTCCGATCACGTTGCTTAATTCTGGGAATATTTTTGTTAAAGCTTTTGCTGCTCCTGTTGTAGTAGGAACTATAGATTGGCTGGCAGCTCTTGCACGTCTTAGATCCCTGTGCGGCTGATCATGTAAGCTTTGATCTGTAGTGTAGCTGTGTATAGTGGTAATATATGCTTGTTCGACACCACATAGATCATTAATAACTTTGATCATGGGTGCAGCGTTATTGGTAGTGCAAGAAGCGTTTGATAGTATAGTCTCTGACCCATCTAATGTATGATCATTAACTCCCATTACAATAGTTTTGATACTGTCTTCTATCGCTGGTGCAGAAAGAATAACTCTTTTTGCACCAGCCTTTAAATGCTTTTCTGCATCGGGCTTAGTTTTAAATTTTCCAGTAGATTCTATAACGATATCTACATCATATGCTCCCCAGTTGCAATATTCTGGATCTTTTTCATTAAGTAATGGAGTGGCTTTATTTTCAACTATTATATGACCTGGGCTATACGTTACTTCATAAGGTAGTACACCATGTATACTATCATACTTTAATAAGTGGCTCAGAGTTTTTGCATCAGCAAGGTCATTTATCGCTACCACCTGTATTTGAGGGTGATTTATTAATAGCCTAAATAAATTACGACCGATTCTGCCAAAGCCATTGATGGCAATTTTAATAGGAGTTTTCATTAAGTATATACCGCTATTTTTAATTATGTTAAGTGTTTTTGTGCTTTGTAGGATGATCTAACAAGCGCACCACTTTCGACATGTCTAAAGCCCATTTTTAAGCCAATTTCTTCGTATTTCTTGAATTGATCTGGAGTTATAAATTCTTTTACAGGAAGATGTTTCTTGCTAGGCTGTAAGTATTGTCCTATAGTTACAATGTCTAAATTAACAGATCTAAGATCACTAAGCGTTTGTATAACTTCCTCTTCTTTTTCTCCAAGTCCAAGCATAATACCGCTTTTTGTACGATTTATGCCATTTTCTTTAAGGTAATTTAACACCTGTAGACTTTGTTCGTATTTGGCTTGAATTCTAACTTCTCTAGTTAGCCTTTTTACAGTCTCCATGTTGTGAGAAACTACTTCGGGCTTAACCGCTATAATTCTATCTATGTTATTGGTTTTTCCTTGAAAATCAGGGATTAATGTTTCTAACGTAGTGTCAGGATTCATTCTTCGAATTGCCTGAATAGTTTCTGCCCAAATAATGGATCCACCATCTAAAATATCATCTCTGTCTACAGAGGTGATAACAGCATGTTTTATATTCATAAGTTTTATAGATCGAGCTACTTTTTCGGGTTCTTCCCAATCTATAGTTTCAGGTCTTCCTGTTTTTACACCGCAAAAACCACAAGAACGTGTGCAAATGTTTCCCAATATCATAAAAGTCGCAGTACCTTCACTCCAACATTCACCCATATTAGGACAACTTCCAGAAGTACATATAGTATGTAAGTTGTATTTGTCTACTAATCCTCGTAGTTCCGTATATTTTTTTCCTGTAGGAAGCTTAACTCGTAACCATTTTGGTTTTCCTTTAGGAGGTGCTACACTAGCAACATTGTTATCCATACAAGCAATATTTTTAGCAAAAATACAAAGAAAGCTTAGATTACTACCTAGTAGATTCAAAAGTTATGATTTTGATATGATTTTGAACAAGTTTGTTTTATTTGTATAGCTATTATGAGGAATGAATATAAAATAAAATAGCATCCGTTGTGGTGGATGCTATTTTGGTTTGATGTTTTTCTACTGTATGCTAATAAGTAGTCGGTTTTCTTAATTTGTTTAGTATAGGTACTCTAGCGCTACTTTGTCATATTGTCCAAATTCTCCTTCGTTATAAGGAAAACAAGCATTCATTATAGAAGAGGAGTCATTGCTAGCACCTGGTGTACCTGGTATGTAAATAGCACCATCAGACCCTGCAGATTCTCCTTGTTGTCCACAAGATTGTCTTGTGTTCCAATCGGTATGTCTTAATCCAAAACAGTGACCTAATTCATGAGTAAATAATCCTTCTAGTAATTGATCGTCACCATTTCTATTAGCGCCTCCGTTAATTTTTACTCTTTTAAACGGTTCTCCCGATTGAGGGAAACCAGCTTCTCCACGAACTCCATCTTGAGCTATTATAGAGGCGGTAGTTTCTGTATATGCTACAATGTCATTTGCATTAAAACTAGAAGAAAAAACTAGATTAAGCTGGATGTTAATATTTAAAGCATTGTAGTTTGCAACTGCATATTGTAAACCTCTTTGCGCTACAGTACTTAGTCTAAATCTGTCATTTCCTGTATACCCAACAACGCGAACTGTCCTTGGAGTACTTACTAAATTAGTAGTTCTGTATTGTTTGCTTTGTACTCCATCACCTATGTCCATTTTCATTATTTGGTCATAAGTCATTTGGATGTCACCTTCTAATAAGTATACTTCTTCTTTGGTTCCGTCGATATCTGTAACGGTTCGTTTTTCTAGCCCATTAGGGTTGAAGCCTATTTTTGTCACTTTAGAAAGGATATCTTTAGATATTTCTTGAGAAGATTCATCTGTAGCTTCAATAGTTGAGTCTTTTTCGCAAGATGCAAAAATCAAAATTCCGGATGTCATAAGAATTTTTAAGTAGTTTTTCATTTGAGTTTGTTATTAAAGTGTTAATAATGTTATAAATGTATTTAAATATATGTTAAAAAGTGATTTGATTTTCACAAACTGTTGTTTTTACTTCGTGAAAAGGTGGTTTTAACGTATTAATAGATTGATTACTGTATTTTTAACATTAAAATTTAATAATTATTGGTTTTTTATGTTTTGGTTAGATGAAAATATAAGAAATGTTCTTTGTTTTTGTGCTTTTGTAAGTTGTGGAGGGCTTGTGTTAATTGATGTAATACAGTTTTTTTTTAAATAACAAAAGATAAAATAAGTATATGTTTGAGAAGTTTTAAGGGGAGATTATTCGTTTTTAAAGTAAGATTTACAGAAAAACCTCAATTACACGAAGTATTAACATTAAGTTAAAATTAAGTTAACGTAAAATTTTTCCCTGATTTATCAGTTATCCTGTCTAAAAAAGAGAAAATAATAATCATGCTCGAAGAATTGGTAAGCTCTAAAAAAACAAAAAATAACCGAAAGCGTGTAGAGAAATGGTTACTGGATAATCAGAGGTATATTAATATCACAGCAATTGAAAAAGAGATTTCTGCTCCAAAAGGACTTGTTCAAAAGTTTGTGAAATATGATAAAAAAATTAATGATAAGTGGATTGATCCCTTGTATAGTGTTATTAAACGATTTACTTCTTTTACTTTAAGGTAATTTTTTTTGTTTAGCACTGGTGATAATTTCTGCTAGCAATTTTCTTGCACGCAATAATTTAATTTTTACATTATTGATTGGCTCATTAAGTTGCTCTGCAATTTCTTTATAGCTTAATTCCTGAAAATACCGTAAATTAATTACTTTTTGATAATTAGGTTTTAATTGTTTAATGTACAAAAGCAATTGTGCTAAATTTTGTTCTGTAATTAACTTATCTTCAGGAGTAGGGTTGGCATCTATAATTTTATAAACAGAGTCATCTACCTTTGTAGTAGTCTTAGATTGTATTGAAGCATTTTTTTTCCGTAATAAATCTATATGTATATTTTTTGAAATTTGGATTAACCAAGTTTTAAAATTGTACTCTTCTTTAAAAGTATTAATCTTATCAAATGCCCTAGAAAAACTTTGTATGGTTATATCTTCTGCTTCATACTCATTATGAGTTCTTTTTAATTGAAAATTATAGACTTCATTCCAAAAAGTATCTAGAAGATAATTAAAAGAAGCCTGTTTTCCTTCTTTAGCTTTTTTAATATGATCTTCTAAGAGCGTAAGATTTTCTTTTTTCAATGAATTTTTTTTAAGTAAAATAGATCGAACTAAAGAGCTATTTAGAATGTTTATCGTCGTTACAATTTGAAAATTGATCAGGTGTTTTTCCACAAAGAGAGCAGGATTCACCATCTTTATTTAAAAAAGGACTTTGACTAGCGCAGGTGCCTGCAAATTTACCATCTTTTTTAGCCCATAATTTAATAGCAATGCCACCAAAAGCTAAAAGTAATAGACCAATTGTAAGTAATAACAGTTTCATAGATATATATCAAAATTATGAGCAAAGATACAAAGAATGTGTCTTTATGCCTGAAATAAATGAAAAATTAAGAAAATGAAACTTGTTCTTAAACCTTCATTATAGTATGTAGTTTACAAACCTGAGTTTTGATTATTAATCAATTGATTATCCGTATTAATTTTTTGTTTTTGTCGCTTCGAGCAAAGTAGAGAGAGGTTATTTTAATCAAGTCATCAGATCTAGACTCCGCTCGACCAGACAAATAGAGATAATGAGTTAATTTTCAATAAAAATATTAATAGAACTCAGGTTGCAAGTGCTTGTCTCGAAAAACAAAATGTATTTTAATTATATATGAAGCTGATTTATTTGGAAGTTATTAATCCTATCGAAATAATGAAATCCTTAAAAATATTTTTTTAAATAATATTAACTTCTGTTTCCAGAACAATATCAAACTTTTCTTTTATTTTGGATTGGATTTTTTTTGATAGGTCTAATATTTCTTTGCCAGAAGCATTGTTATAATTCACCAAAACTAAAGCCTGTTTTTCGTGTACACCAGCATCACCCCATCGTTTTCCTTTAAAACCAGATTGCTCTATCAACCATCCTGCAGGAACTTTAATATGTTTTTGATCTACCTTGTATGAAGGAATGGTAGGGTATTTTTCTTGCAATTTTATAAAATGGTGAGCAGTGATGACAGGGTTTTTAAAAAAACTACCGCTATTTCCTATTAAAGCAGGATCTGGCAGTTTACTTTGTCTAATCTCAATTACGGCTTCAGAAACATCTTTAATAGTTGGTTGCGTAATCCCTTTGTTTAAAAGAGCATTTTCAATAGCTCCATAATTTGTATTAAGAATATGGTTTTTTTTTGTTAATTTAAATACAACTTTTGTAATGATATATTTACCTTTCTCTTCTTCTTTAAAAATAGAGTTACGATATCCAAAATTACAATCTTTGTTTAGAAAAACACGATTCTTCTTAGAGGATATGTGAATAGCTTCACATTGTATCATTGTATCTTTAAGTTCAACACCATATGCTCCTATATTTTGAATAGGAGCGCTACCAACATATCCAGGGATTAATGAGAGATTTTCTAATCCACCAAAATTGTTCTTAACACAATATTGCACAAAATCATGCCATTTTTCTCCAGCATCTACCGATATTACTACAAAATCATCTGATTCTTCTGTGATTTCTATACCTTTTATTGCGATATGTACTACGAGACAATCAAGGTTTTTTGTTAGTAACATATTACTTCCTCCACTTAATACAAAAATAGGCTTTGTACTATTTTTTAATAGTAAGTTATTAAGCTCAAGTACAGATGTGATAGAAATAAACTCGGTGGCAATCGCATCAATTCCAAAAGTATTGTATTCTTTTAGAGATTTATTATACTCAATTTTCATTAATCTTTATATTTTTCTAATGCAAATTTTAATATTTCTATTGCTTTTATTAAATCCTTCTTATTTAATACATATGCAATTCGAACTTGGTTTTTTCCTTTATCAGGACTTGAATAAAACCCAGAAGCAGGAGCAAGCATGACTGTTTGTTTATTTAGATCAAATTCATCTAATAACCATTTAGCAAAATGATCTGCGTCTTTAATGGGTAGTTCTGCGATACAATAAAAAGCTCCTTTTGGTATAGCTACTTTTACACCAGGAATTTCTTTAAGACCAGCAATAAGCGTATCTCTTCTTGATTTATATTCTGCAACAGTTTCTTTGTAGTAAGAATCTGGTGTTTCCAAAGCTGCTTCACTTGCTATTTGGGCAAGGGTAGGAGGGCTTAATCTGGCTTGAGCAAACTTCATGGCAGTTTGCATAACACTTTTGTTTTTACTTATCATACAACCAATACGTGCCCCACACATACTGTATCGTTTTGAAACAGAATCCACAATTATAGCATGTTCTTCTAAACCTTTTTCTTGTAATATAGAATAATGTTTGGAATCGTCATAAACAAACTCTCTGTATACTTCATCCGAAATCAAAAAAAGATCGTATTGGATAGCTAGCTTTGCTAGTTGTTTTATTTCCTCCTTACTATACAAGTAGCCTGTAGGGTTTCCAGGATTACAAATAAGGATGGCTTTAGTTTTTTTGGTGATTAATTTTTCAAATTCCTCTATAGATGGTAAAGCAAATCCATTTTCTATTTTAGATATTACAGGTACTACTTTAACAGTTGATTGGGTTGAGAAGCTATAATAGTTGGCATAAAAAGGTTCAGGTACTATAATTTCATCTCCCGGATCTGTAATGCTTCCCATAGTAAATATAAGAGCTTCACTGCCTCCAGTAGTAATTAAAATGTCATCTGCAGTAACATTAATTTTATGTTTAGCATAATAGGTAGTAAGTTTTTTTCTAAAACTTTCAAATCCTGCCGAATGGCTATAGGCTAAAATATCTAATTGATGGTTTCGTATTGCTTCCATCGCAACTACAGGTGTTTTAATATCTGGTTGACCTATATTTAAATAATATATATGCTTACCTTCTTTTGCTGCTTTTTCTGCAAAAGGAACCAATTTTCTAATTGGAGATTCTGGCATAGCTTTACCCTTACTTGATACTATTGGCATTTGGTTTGATTTATAAAAATAAAATAGCGGTAAATTTCCTAATAATTTAAGAAATAGAGACATATTTGATGCGATTTTTCAACTATTTTTCTATATTTAGTGTAATGAAGATTTTATCACTAGATTTTTGTCATTTCATGAAAGGTAAAATAACACTCTTGTTTTTACTTTTTAGCTTCATTCTTTCTGCACAGAACAGTTTTATACTTCCTAAAGGAAAAAAATACGAGAAAATTAAATTTGAACTAGCAAATAATCTTATTGTAATTCCTGTTATAGTAAATGGTGTAGAGCTTTCCTTTATTTTAGATACAGGGGTTGGGTCTACTATTATTTTTAGTGTAGATAATAAAAGCTCTTTAGAGCTTAAAAACGCTTCAAAAATTCATCTAAGAGGTTTAGGGGATAATGAGCCGGTAGAAGCAATGAAGTCTACTAATAACGAATTAAAAATAGGTAACGCTATTAGTTCCAATCATAAAATTTATTTGGTTTTAGATGAAACCATTAACTTTTCTCCAAGAATGGGATTTCCTATACATGGAATTATAGGGTATGATTTTTTTAAAGATTTTGTTCTGGATATTAATTATATGAAAAAAACAATACGAATTTATAAACCAGAATCGTATACATATAAAAAATGTAAAAAATGCTACAAGACCAGTCTTAATTTTTTGAATCAAAAGAAAAGACCATTTTTAACCGCTAAATATAAATCTGGTGAAGATCTTATAGATGTAAATCTCTTAATAGATTCTGGCTCGGGCTCTTCTTTGTGGTTATTTGAAAATAAAGAAAAAGGCATATCTATACAGAATAATTCTTTTAGAGATTTTTTAGGAAAAGGATTTAATGGAGATATATATGGTCACAAAACTAAAATAGAAGAACTTCGAATTGGTGATTTTAAATTAAAACAGGTTAAGGCTTCTTTTCCAGATTCTATATATATACAAGGGATATCTCTGAATGATAGGCAGGGGTCATTGGGGGGAGATGTTTTACGTCGATTTACTCTTATTGTAGATTACCCTGGTCAAAAAATATCTTTTAAGAAGAATAGTTTTTTTGATAAACCGTTTCATTATAATATGAGCGGACTAACTATTCAGCATAGCGGATTTCTACTTTCTCAAAAACCTAGAAAAGACGGTTCTTATATTCTAGAAAGTAATAGAGTTTATATAGGTTTAGATGGTATTGTAAGTAAAAAAACGTTAGAGTTGTCTACTAATTTTGTTCTTCAACCAAAATATGAAATATCAGATGTTAGACCTAACTCTTCAGCAGCGCTTGTTGGTTTGCGAAAAGGAGATATTATATTAGAAATAAACGGAAAAAAAGCATATAGATATAAGCTTTCTAGCTTAAATGATTTGTTTTATTTTGAAGAAGGAAAGAAAATAAAGATGATAATAGACAGGTTAGGAGTGCTAATAAGTTATGAGTTTTATCTTAAAAAAGTAATCTAAATAAATGATATTAAAAAAAGCCACTATTATAGTGGCTTTTTTTAATATTGGTAAAGTATTCGGTATTAGTTTTTGTTTTCTAAAACACTTCCGTCGAGTACAGAACCTTTTATTTTTATAGCCATTGTTGGGCTGTCTGCTGCATTAGATGTAACTGTAATAGTTTTACGAATTGGTCCAACTCTGTTAGTGTCGTATTTAACTTCAATAACACCAGATTCTCCTGGAGCAATAGGTGCTTCAGGTTTTTTAGGGATAGTACATCCGCAACTTGAGTAAACTTTAGAAATAACCAAAGGAGCATTTCCAGTATTTGTAAATTCAAATTGACGAACACCATCGCTACCTTTTGCTATATCCCCATAGTCAACAACTTCAGATTTAAATTTTATTTGAGCTTTGGCATCTTGCGCATGTAAAGTTGTGCCAAGGAAGCCAATAAATAAAATTATCATTATTTTTTTCATAATGTAGGTTTTTATTAAATGTAAAAGTACTTACTTTTTATTCAACTGCAAAATCATAAAAGACTTTCTGGTTGTCATATATAATAATTACTTTTGCCCTTTAAAAATCAAAAATCAGACCAAAGTATGGCTTTAGCAGGAAAATACGACTCGAAATTGATAGAAGAAAAATGGTATGCCTATTGGATGGAAAATAATTATTTTCATTCAGAAGTAGATGAAAGAGAGGCGTATACTATAGTTATTCCTCCGCCTAATGTCACTGGTGTTTTGCATATGGGGCATATGCTTAACAATACCATACAGGATGTTTTAATTCGTAGAGCCCGTTTAAAAGGCTATAATGCTTGCTGGGTTCCAGGAACAGATCATGCATCGATTGCTACAGAGGCTAAAGTTGTTGCTAAGTTAAAAGAAGAAGGAATTGATAAGAATAACTTAACCAGAGAACAGTTTTTAGAACATGCTTGGGAGTGGACGCATAAGCATGGAGGCATTATTTTGGAGCAGTTAAAAAAGCTAGGAGCTTCTTGTGATTGGGAGCGTACTGCTTTTACTATGGATGACAATCTGTCTGCATCTGTAATTAAGGTTTTTGTAGACTTATATAATAAAGGATTGATTTATCGTGGGTATCGAATGGTAAATTGGGATCCCGAAGCTAAGACTACTTTATCTGATGAAGAAGTGATCTACGAAGAAAAACAAGGCAACTTATATTATCTTAAATATAAAATTGAAGGAACCGAAGATACACTTACTATCGCAACTACCCGACCAGAAACTATTATGGGGGATACGGCGATTTGTATTCATCCAAATGATGAAAGATTTACCCATCTTAAGGGTAAAAAAGCAATTGTACCAATAGCTAATCGCGCTATACCTATAATTAAAGATGAATATGTAGATATGGAGTTTGGTACCGGATGTTTAAAAGTAACTCCTGCTCACGATACAAATGATAAGGTTTTAGGGGATAAACATGGTTTAGAAGTAATAGATATATTTAATGAAGATGCTACTTTAAATACTTTTGGATTACATTATCAAGGTAAAGACCGTTTTATAGTTCGTAAAGAGATTGTAAAAGAGCTGGAAAGTATAGGAGCATTAGTTAAAATAGAAACGCATCTTAATAAAGTAGGTACAAGTGAGCGTACCAAAGCAGTGATAGAGCCAAGATTAAGTGATCAGTGGTTCTTGAAAATGAAAGATCTTGCGCAACCAGCATTGGATGCAGTCTTGGATAAAGATGTTAATCTGGTTCCTGAAAAATTTGTGAATACCTACCGGTACTGGATGGAAAATGTAAGAGATTGGAATATTTCTCGCCAATTATGGTGGGGACATCAGATCCCAGCTTATTTTTATGGAGATGGTAAAGAAGATTTCGTAGTTGCAGAAAGTAGGGAAGAGGCTTTGGTTTTGGCTAAAGAAAAAACAGGAAATAATCAATTGATAGATGCAGATTTATCTCAAGATCCAGATGCTTTGGATACGTGGTTTTCTTCTTGGTTATGGCCAATGAGTGTTTTTAATGGTATTCTAGAGCCAGATAATAAAGAGATTAATTATTATTATCCTACTAATGATTTAGTTACAGCTCCTGAGATTTTATTTTTCTGGGTAGCCAGAATGATTATTGCAGGATACGAGTATAGAAAAGAAAAACCATTTACCAATGTCTATCTTACAGGTATTGTAAGAGATAAGCAAAGACGTAAGATGTCTAAATCTTTGGGGAATTCTCCAGACCCATTAGATTTGATTGATAAATATGGTGCCGATGGAATTAGAGTAGGAATGTTATTAAGTTCTCCCGCAGGTAATGATTTAATGTTTGATGAAGATTTGTGTGACCAAGGAAGCAAGTTTGTAAATAAAATATTTAATGCTTCAAGGCTTATTTTAGGTTGGGAGATTAGCGATACTATCGATCAGCCAGAAGCTTCTGCTACCGCTATAGCATGGTATCGATCAAAGTTTCAGAAAGCTTTAGTAGAACTAGAAAATAACTATGATAAATATCGTATTAGTGATGCTTTAATGACTACTTATAAGCTTATATGGGATGATTTTTGTGGATGGTTGTTAGAAGCTGTTAAGCCGGCATATCAATCTCCTATAGATGCCAAAACATACCAAGATGTGATTTCTATTTTAGAAGATAATTTAAAAATAGTACATCCATTTGTTCCTTTTATTTCAGAAGAGATTTGGCATCAAATAAAAGACAGAACTAAAGAAGAGGCTTTGATTATCGCTAGTTGGCCAAAAATAGAATCTGTTAATGAGGATTTGATTTCTGAATTTGAAATTGCGGCAGATGTGATTTCTGGAATTAGAACTATACGAAAAGAAAAAAACATAGCTTTTAAAGAAACTATTGAGTTGTCAGTTTTAAATAGTGGCGATGGGACTACTACTTTTGATACTGTAATTAGTAAGCTTGGTAATCTTTCAGGATTAAATTATGTGCAGGAAACAGTAGAGGGAGCAATCTCTTTTAGAGTAAAATCTAATGAATATTTTATACCTATCTCTGGGGCAATTAATGTAGAGGAAGAAATTAAAAAACTAACAGAAGAATTGTCTTATACCGAAGGTTTTTTAAAGTCTGTACAGAAAAAACTACAAAACGAACGTTTTGTAAATAATGCACCAGATCAAGTTATTGCCAATGAAAGAAAGAAAGAAGCAGATGCAGAGGCTAAAATAATAACGTTAAAATCTAGTCTGGACAATTTATCGATGTAGATTGAAAAAGTCAAAGATTAAAAAAAGCTTCATAATATTATGAAGCTTTTTTTAGTCTTTGATATGTTTATTTACTAATTCTATATACTTTACTTTAGCTTTTTTTGGAGAAATATTTTTCACTTGTAAAAGGGCATTTAGTTTGAATGCATTTCTAATCTCATTATCTCCTGATGGTGTAAAAAAACCTTCGGTATGTGTGGCTCTCTTGTAATATGCATATAAATGAAGCATAATGTCTGGAGCTAATTGCGTTTGGGTGTTGCTGGCACGCTCATACGCATTATTAAAGGCGGTATTTAATTCTTTTTCGGTCATGTAAGAAAAAACGAAAATACTTTTTTAAGAATTTATTTCAGAAAAAAACTCAAAAACGGTGGTTGAACTATCTTTGGTTTATACTAATTTTTATCTTTATCAGAGATAGATTTATTTTTAGTATTTATTAAGATCAATAATTTGTGTATAAATTTTATGCGAAAGCAATAATGCTTTCTCCTCCTTTTACCTTTTGGTTTAAAGTAACATTTACTTTGGTGCCTACAGGCAAATATACATCTACTCTGGATCCAAACTTAATAAATCCGCTGTCAGAACCTTGAGTTACTTTTTCTCCTTCTTTAGCATAGTTTACTATCCTCTTTGCTAATGCTCCAGCTATTTGACGATATAATATTTCTATACGATCATTTTTTACAACGACTGTAGTCCTTTCATTTTCTTCAGAAGCTTTAGGATGCCATGCTACCAGATATTTACCAGGATGATACTTACTAAAAGCAACCTGTCCACCAATGGGGTTTCTGGTTACGTGTACATTTATAGGAGACATAAAAATGGAAACCTGTAATCTATTGTCTTTAAAGTACTCTTTTTCATATACTTCTTCAATGACAACAACTTTTCCATCAACTGGAGCTACTATAGTAGCATCGTTAATTTTAGTATTTCTTTTTGGGTTTCTGAAAAATTGTAAAATTAAAACCAAAAACACTAAAGTTATAGCTAATATGGCAAATTGCCATTCTTTAACTTGAAGAGCCACATAAGCAGCTACATTAACACCTAGAAATATAACAAGTGCTATTGATATTATTTTATATCCTTCTTTATGAAACATGCTTTAATATTTGTAAAAATGCGTATAAAAATGGGCTCGCAAATATAATACTATCTAAGCGGTCATAGATACCTCCATGACCTGGCATTATAGTACCACTGTCTTTAACTCCAGCCTGCCTTTTAAACTTAGATTGAATTAAGTCTCCGAGTGTGCCAAAAATACTCATAATTATGCTTATAATCAACCAAATTCCTATAGATAAAATTTCAGAAAATATAGCAATTAAATACCCTGCTAATAATGAAAATATAAAACCGCCAATAAATCCTTCGATGGTTTTTTTTGGAGAAATTCTTTCTAGAAGCTTGTTTTTCCCAAAGTTTTTCCCAACTAAATATGCGAAAGTGTCATTTATCCACGTAATTAAAAACGCCCCTGCTATGATAAGGGGTTGGTATTCTCCTGTGTGATTAGGTATTAGAGTGGCAAAAACAATACAAGTAATTAGATAAAAAATACTGGTAAAATATTTTCTTTTTTCGAACATAGGAATGATTCGAATGGTAACAAGATCTTTTACTAAAAATAATTCTGTAATAATAGTAAGTGTTAAGATAGGAAGGATAGCATAAAGATAAAGTGTATCCTGATATAAATTTAGTGATATAAGAAGGACAATAAATATAATATAAAGTCTTTTATTTTTAAGATGTATTAGTTTTTGAAATTCATATATAGCAATGATACCAAAAATCAAAAATATCCCTATAAAAGTATATCTAGAAATAAATATGGATAATAGTAGTATTAGGATGTATAAAAATCCTGATAGAGATCTTGTAAGCAGTTCTTTCATATTATAAATCTTCCAGCAGGAGCAAATATAAATTTTTTGAACTACTTCCATAGCTTAAGAAATCCTTTTCTTTTTGAGGTTCAAAATCTTTAATGGTAGTAATATTAGAAGGTATGGAGTTTTTGTTCTTATTTTTTATTCCTTTTAATCCTTCTCCGATACCTTTAACTAGCTGACTGGTAGCTGCTAAAATCACAAAATTATCAGGTAATTCTGTTAGTTTTTTCTCTCTAAGTTGATTTGAGGAGATTAATATAGCGCCATTATCTGCGATTAAATATTCACAAGTTGCAAAAAAGAAAGAAGCAGAAACATCTTTTACAAAATTTAAATTAAAACCAGAAAACTTATGTTCTAAAGCAATATCAAAACAGCACACATCTTTTTCATACCAATCGTTTTCCAAAAGAATTTTATCAAAAGAATCAGAAACTTCGTTATCATTATCACAATAAAGGAATTTGCCTCCGTTATTTTTGAAATTCATCATAAAGCTTTCATCAATCGGAAGATCAATTTCTGGCATATATTTACTACGATCATCTATATGACGTTCTGTACTCTTTTGGTCTGATTTAGATTTGGAAAAAAATAATTTTCTAAATAGACTCATACTTTAGATTGGGGGATTACGGTTTTACATTACCTTCAAAGATAAAAAAATCTTAGCCTAATATTCTATATTAGACTAAGATTTTTTAATTTACAAGTAAAATTATTAATTTTAAGAAGGTTCTTTAACGATTTCTTCCTCTTTTTTACCAAAAGGTCTTTCTCCAAATATTTTTTCTAGGTTATCTTTAAAGATAACTTCTTTTTCTAATAAGACTTCTGCCAACTCGGTTAATTTATCTTTATTGTTTTCTAATAAAGTAATTGCTCGTTGATATTGTTCTTCAATTATATTTGAAATTTCTTTGTCGATCAATTCACTAGTTTGTTCACTATATGGTTTTGTGAAATTATATTCACTCTGCCCAGAGGAGTCATAATAAGTAAGATTCCCTACTTTATCATTAAGTCCATAAATGGTAACCATTGCTCTGGCTTGCTTTGTAACTTTTTCTAAATCACTTAATGCTCCTGTAGAAATTTCATTAAAAATTACTTTTTCTGCTGCTCGACCTCCAAGTGCAGCGCACATTTCATCTAGCATTTGATTAGGTCTTACGATTAGTCTTTCTTCTGGTAAATACCATGCAGCTCCAAGGGATTGCCCTCTTGGTACTATAGTTACTTTTACTAATGGTGCAGCATGCTCCAGCATCCAGCTTACGGTAGCATGACCAGCTTCGTGAAATGCGATTGCTCGCTTTTCATCTGGAGTAATAATTTTATTCTTTTTTTCAAGTCCTCCAACAATTCTGTCCACAGCATCCAAAAAGTCTTGTTTTCCTACAGCCTTATTGCCTTTTCTTGCAGCTATAAGAGCAGCTTCATTACATACATTGGCAATATCTGCTCCAGAAAACCCAGGAGTTTGTTTTGCCATAAATTCTGTATCTAATTCATTTTCTACCTTTTTTAAAGGTTTTAAATGAACATCAAATATTTCTTTACGTTCACGAATATCTGGTAAGTCTACATAAATCTGTCTGTCAAAACGACCAGCCCTAAGTAGTGCTTTGTCTAATACATCTGCTCTGTTGGTTGCAGCAATAACAATTACATTGGTATTAGTGCCAAAACCATCCATTTCTGTTAATAATTGATTTAATGTATTCTCTCTTTCATCATTAGATCCTGAAAAATTACTTTTTCCTCTGGCTCTACCTACAGCATCGATTTCATCAATAAAAATAATGGCTGGAGATTTTTCTTTTGCTTGTTTAAATAAATCTCTAACACGAGAAGCTCCAACTCCAACAAACATTTCAACAAAATCAGATCCTGATAAGGAAAAGAAAGGTACTTTAGCTTCTCCTGCAACAGCTTTTGCAAGTAAAGTTTTACCAGTTCCCGGAGGTCCTACTAATAAAGCTCCTTTTGGTATTTTTCCTCCTAGGGATGTATATTTTTCTGGATTTTTTAAGAAATCTACAATTTCTTGTACTTCTTCTTTAGCTCCTTCTAAACCAGCTACATTTTCAAAAGAAACTTTTACATCTGTATTTTGATCAAAAAGTTTTGCTTTAGATTTTCCAATATTAAAAATTTGTCCTCCGGCTCCTCCTCCAGAGCCTCCACTCATTCTACGCATTATAAATATCCAAACACCTATTATTAATGCAAAAGGTAGTAAGGTGATAAAAATTTCGCCCCAAACATTACTTTCTGTATCATAACTTACCTGTGTGTCTAGGTTATTATCTGCTTTTATAGTAGCGATTTTATTTTCAAAATTCTGTAAATCTCCAAATTCAAATTGGTAGTCAGGGTCACTAGGACTTGAAGGGAGTATAGATTTGTTTTGGTTTTTTTGATGCTTTTCTACGGATTTAGCTTCTGCAGTAAGAAAAACCTTGGCTTTTCGACGATTGACAATTACTACTTTTTCTACTTCTCCATTTTTTAAAAAATCTTGAAATTCTGAAGGGGAAGTTACAGGTGCTGATCCTATTCCACTTCCTCCCATAAAATTTAATACTAAAAACCCAACAATGATAATAGCGTAAATCCAATATGCGCTAAATTTTGGTTTTTTATTTGGTTCTGTTTTTTTATTTTCTTTGCCCATTTACGGTTTTCTTTTAATAATTTGTTTTGACAACTGTAGTTTTTGCATCTCCCCAAAGCCCTTCTATATCATAGAATTCTCTTATGTGTTTTTGGAAAACATGTACTACAACATTTACATAATCAATCAACACCCATTCTGCATTTTCACTTCCTTCCACATGCCATGGTTTGTCTTTAAGTTCTTTACTTACCGTTTTCTGGATAGAATTAACAATTGCGTTTACTTGAGTATTTGAAGTTCCATTACAGATTATAAAGTAGCTACATACTGTATTTTCGATATCTCTAAGGTCTAAAATATTTATATCATTACCTTTTACTTCTTCAATACCTTTTACTATTTGAGTGATTAATTGATCGTTATCAATTTCTTTTTTAGCCATGCATTTTTTTAATTTGTGTAAAGTTATTACTTTTTATGATTTTAATCTCCCTATTAGTCGGACATTTGTAAAACTTTTACACCTTAACATATGCATATAATCAAAGTTGATGCCATTGACTCTACAAATACTTTTCTTAGGAACCTTAATCGCGAAAAACGTTTAACCAACTCAGTTTGTGTTATTGCAAGAGAACAGCTTGCAGGTAAGGGGCAAATGGGGTCGGTTTGGCAAAGTAATTCAGGTGAAAACCTTACATGTAGTGTATTTATGCAGGTTAAGGATTTACAATTAATGGATCAGTTTTATCTTTCTATAGCTACATCATTAGCGGTTTATGACACTTTAAGAGATCTAATGGTTCCTAAATTGGCTATTAAATGGCCTAACGACATTCTGTCAGACAGACAAAAAATTTGTGGGATTTTGATTGAAAATGTGGTTAAAAATGGCAGTATACAAGGAGCAATAATAGGAATTGGAATAAATGTTAATCAAATGGAATTTCATAATCTGCCTCAAGCAGCTTCTTTAAAATATATTTTAGGGAAGAGCTTGGATGTTGAAGAACTTTTATATTTATTATTGGCTAGATTAGAAGAAAGATTTTCTTCATTACATATTTCTAGTTTTCCAAAATGGAAAGAAGAATACGAATCTGTGCTTTTTAGAAAAAATAAACCCTCTACATTTTTAGATGCAAAGGGTGATTTTTTTGTTGGGATCATTCAAAATATTACTAACGAAGGAAAGTTACAGATTTTAATAGAAGATGAGGTTATCTCAGATTTTGATCTTAAAGAGTTAAAATTACTGTATTAGAATTGCTGTACTTTTGTAATAACTTTAATAAAGCTAATCGATAATAATATTTTTTTGATTATAGCTTTTCTATATTCTGACTAAGAGTATTAATAAAGTTTTGGATAGGGTTTTTAATCATCATAGACATCATCGCGTTAAACTGTCCGTCAAAAGTAAGTTTTGCGGTGCTTTTTCCATCTCCGCAATCTATAATGTCTGCGGTAAGTGTAAAAGGAAGTTTATCACTTGCAGCTCCTAACACTACTTGGCTAGGGCTGGTGCTTTCTTTTTGGTCTAATACTAATTCAGGCATTCCTTTTAATTGAAAAAGAAATCTCGAATCACTTATCTTTTCAAATTTTTGTTTGCTTTCAGGCATAAGTTGTTCAAAGTTTTCAACTTTAGTTAAAAATTCAAATACATCTTCTGCACTTTTATTTACATTTACAGTAGGGCTTTCTAAGTTCATAGTACTATTTAATAATTATATATTCCACTCAGCAGGATTAATTCTCCAGTTTTGTAGAGTTTGTAGTTCTTCTTTTGTAATATAACCAGTATCCAGAGCTTGTTCTAACAGGTTGTCATAATTGCTAAGGGTGTGTAAAGATAATGCAGCATCTATAAAATTTTGTGTAGCAATATCAAAACCATAATTAAATATAGCAACCATTCCTAGTACGTTAGCATCCACTTCTTTTAAAGCTTCTACGGCATTAAGGCTGCTTTTTCCTGTACTAATTAGGTCTTCAACAACGATAACATTTTTACCAGTAGGGACAATACCTTCAATTTGATTTTTTCTTCCATGTTTTTTCGCTTCGGGGCGAACATAAATAAAAGGAAGGTCCAGTTGCTCGGCAACCAACATCCCTATTCCAATTGCTCCTGTAGCTACTCCAGCAATTACATCGGGTTTACCGTATTCATTTTTTATGAACTCAGCAAGATGTTTACTTAGATAGTTTCGTATTTCTGTATACGAAAGTGTAATTCTGTTATCGCAATAGATAGGAGATTTCCATCCAGAAGCCCATGTAAAAGGTTCTTGCGGTTCTAATTTAATTGCATTAATTTGCAGAAGTAGTTCAGCAGTTTTTTTTGCTGTATTTTTATCAAAAATCATAGTTGCAAATGTATAAAGTTTTTGTGAATAATACTCCTATTATTCTATCTACAAAAAAGTCTGTAGAGGGTTATAAAACAATCCAGGTCAAAGATGCTGATTTTCCAACGATTATACGGGATATTTTAACTAAAGCTACCAAGTATCATCTTTATCATAAAAAAGAAGATAAGCTTATTGAGTATTTGTATACAAAGTTACCTGTAGTTATTGCAGGAGGAGGAAAGGTGTATAATACTAATAATGAAATTTTGTTTATACGACGTAACGGAAAATGGGATTTACCAAAAGGTAAAGCAGAGAAAAATGAAGATATGGAAACTGCTGCAATACGAGAGGTTGAAGAAGAAACGGGAGTTACGGGATTAGAAATTACAAAATTTTTGTATAGAAGTTATCATATATTTAAAAGGAATGGAGAGTTTAGATTAAAGGTAACGTATTGGTTTGAAATGAAAACAGATTATGATGGAGAATTGGTGCCACAAAAAAATGAAGGGATTACTAAAGTGAAATGGAAAGATAGAAAAAAAGCAAAAAAAGCGTTGCTAGATTCTTATGCTAATATAACACAGTTGTTTTCATATGATTATCTGTCATAGATACAACGGAGTGTACAACAGATATACTTATCTATTATCATTGTTAATGTGAAAATTTTGCGTGAGGGATTGGAGTGTAAATCCCACAGCCCGACAAAGGAGGAGCGAGGAATTGAAACAGAAAGCCCGCCCCTTGTGGTCACGCCCAAATCTAAAAAAAGGAATTTGTCGTACACCTTAGATATTTTTGGACGAAAAGAGTAATTAATTTACAGCCTCTTTATGTTTTTAAGGATATTAAGATAAAAGAGCTTCATCTTAATATTCTGTATATAGGGTATCGCATATGTGCTTTTTCATAATTATCGGATTGTTTATGTAACCAGTCTAATTGCATATACCAATTGTTAACAAAAGCAGTATCTTTCTTCTTAAGTTCGAATTGTATTCGTAGTTTTTCATTGTTTTTTAATAACTCAACAGCTTTATCTTCCCAAACGTAAGGGGAGAATCCTTCTTTTTGCTGTAAAATGGTATCAAAAAAATTCCAATTAAAAAAGGAATCTTTAGCTTCAGGTTCTAGAGTTTCAATAAGATATCTAAACGCTTTTTGATCTGTATTAATTAGGATATCTCCTTTTTCAAACGTTATTTTTTCAATACTTGTATTAACAGAGGTTTGATAGTGTATGTAGTGCCCTTCAAAAGGATTTTTAGATGTTTGGTAATCTTTGATATGGTATACTTCTGCAGTAATAACAGAATCTTTTTTAAGAGTTTTAAATGTAACTTCGTTAATAGTCAATAAATTAATTACTCTAGACCATTCTTTTGGAACTATATAAGCTTTAGGTACTTTTATTTGAGTAGCGGGAGAAAAATAATTCTTATAATTAATTTTTCTTGTATACGGTTTATTTGGATAATATTTCAATCTCTTACCTCCCGTAATTTCACTATTTATAAATTCACCTTCAAATCCTTTAAAATTGAATTCAGTGATTTTAGTTGTGTCTACGCTCCAATGTATCGGATAGTATTTTTGTTTTATTTGATTCGCAAAAGTTTTTTCTCGTAGTAAACGAATCTTATCTCCATCTTTTTCGAGGATATCTATCATGGATTTCATGAGTTCATACGTTCCTTCTACTCTTTGCTTATAAGGTTTTAACATATGTGTTTCGACCATCATGCCCAACGTATTCCATAATGTAGTGTACCCTGTTGAATATCTGGGAGAGTCCAGAAATTGAGTCCATCCTTTATCTGGAGTTGTTCCCCAAACATTTACGTATGGGGTAATATCCCAATTTTTAGCTTTGAGTAAGTTTTCTAATTGAGGGTGCATTTCCTGATGCAAATAATTTCCTAATTCGCCACCCAATTTATTGTGTTGTGTAAATAAATGCGTGAGAGTATATGGATAATCGGCCCCATTACTAACATGATTGTCTATAAAGACATCGGGTTGTACTAAGTGAAATATTTTAGCAAAAGTTTCTGCATTTTTTGTATCACTCTTTATAAAATCTCTGTTTAAATCATAATTGCGTGCATTTCCTCTAAAACCGTATGATTTAGGGCCATTTTGATTTGTTCTTGTTCCAGAATTTCGGTTTAAAGCACCACCAATATTATATATAGGTATTGTTGTTAGAGTCGTGTTTTTAGGAGTTTTTGTTTTACCTTGTGCAAGGTCTCTAAACAATAACATGGTAGCATCAATACCATCGCTCTCTCCTGGATGAATTCCATTATTAATAAAAAGAATACGTTTTTTGGATCTAATGGTTTTAAAATCAAAAATACCATCTGGGTTAAATGTAACTATATGTAGTGGTTCTCCGCTATCTGTTATTCCTATTTCTTCAATGTGAATAGAAGGATATGTTTCTGCTAAATTTTTATAATAAATAATAACATCAGGATAGGTTGGGGTTTCGGTTCCGTTACTTTTTTCAAAAGATGTTATAAAATCAAAATTAGGAGCTTTTTGTTTTTTAGGAGTATTACAAGAAATAATACTAAAAAAGCAAAGAAGTAGAGTTGTTTTTTGCATCAGTATAGTGGTATAAAAAGCTAAATATACTAAAGTTTTCAAGTTTTAAAATTCTATATAGTAATATAGGTATAGTTTTAAGAGCAACAAGATAAGGTTCTTGTTTTACTTGTATGGCTATAAAATAACTGTATTTTTGCACCCTTAAATATAATAACCATGACGGAGTTTGTAAGAAAGATTATACCAAATGCAAAAGATGATGTATTAGCAGGAATTACGGTATCATTAGCGATGATACCCGAAGTAGTAGCTTTTGCTTTTGTAGCTCAGATAGATCCTTTGGTAGCATTATCAGGAGCCTTTATTATAGGATTGATAACGGCAATTTTTGGAGGTAGACCAGGGCTGATCTCTGGTGCGGCAGGTGCAGTAGCAGTTATTTTTGTACATATGATATCAGAAGGGCATGCTAGAGGAATGGCTTTTGATGTTCCTGTAGAAAATATGGGGTATTATTATCTATTAGGGACAGTAATACTAATGGGGATTATCCAAGTAGGAGCAGGGGTATTAAAGTTAGGGCGTTTTGTGCGTTTAATACCACATTCTGTAATGATGGGGTTTGTAAATGGCCTTGCTATTGTGATTTTTATCGCTCAAGTAAAGATGTTTTCCCATAAAAAATTAGAAATAGGTATTGACGGAGTAAAAAAATATATAAATATACCTATGGAGGGGACTGAGTTGTATACTACAATCGGTTTTGTTTTACTCACGATGGGGATTGTTTGGTTATTGCCAAAAATAACCACTAAAATCCCCGCTGCACTAACTGCTATATTAGTAACAACCACTGTTGTTATTTTAGGTAAATTTCAGGTAAGTACAGTGGGTTCTTATATTAGAGAAGGAGGAGGAGCTGGATTATCTGGGGAGTTTCCGACACCAAATATGGAGTTTTGGCAGTATATGCCTTTTACATTAGATACGCTAACTTTTATATTGCCATACGCCTTTTTAGCTGCCTCGGTTGGATTAATTGAATCGTTAATGACAATGAATTTGGTAGATGAACTTACAGAAACAAGAGGTAATGGTAATCGTGAATGTGTAGCTCAGGGAGCTGGAAATATTTTGAGTGGATTATTTGGTGGTACAGGAGGATGTGGTATGATAGGACAAACGGTAATAAATATTAATGCAGGAGGTAGAGGTAGATTGTCTGGTGTAATGATGGCATTAACATTGTTAACATTTTTATTATTTGCAGATCAGTATATAGAGCAGGTACCTATTGCAGCATTGGTAGGAGTAATGGTTATGATGGTGATAGAAACATTTGCATGGTCTAGTTTTCGTATTCTTAGAAAAATACCTAAAGCAGATGCGGCTGTATTGATTATTGTTTCTGCAGTAACGGTTATTTATGATTTAGCAATTGCTGTTTTTGTAGGGGTTATTATTTCGGCGTTGGTTTTTGCATGGGAAAATGCAAAACGAATTCGTGCTCGTAAACACATAAAAGAAGATGGTACCAAAGTATATGAAATTTGGGGGCCATTATTTTTTGGATCTATACAGGATTTTAATAACAAGTTCGATGTTAAAAATGATCCTGATTTTGTTGAAATTGATTTTATGGAATCTCGTGTGTCTGATCACTCTGCACTAGAGGCAATATTTACATTAGTAGGTAAATATCAAGATGCAGGCAAAAAAATCAAAATAAAACACCTTAGTGATGAGTGTCAGGCGTTAATGATTAAAGCTTCTCCAAAATTAGCAAATGTGATAGAACATGATATTGATGACCCAAGGTATCATGTGATGGCAAAAGTTATGAAGTAGGTAAAAAGTGATTTATTCTGTTTTAGTGTATTGATACGCCTTTTTTAAGAAAATTGAAGGCGATAATAGGGTTTTTAATATTTTAAAAATAGAGCTAATAAAAAGAGGTTTATAATTTGAAAAATTATAAACCTCTTTATTCCTTTAGAAAAGGAACCAGTATACGGTTTTTGTATTACCTGGTTTTATTTACTTGCTTTAACTTCAACTTTGCCATCCATATAAATATTAGCAGCAGGAAGTTGTTTTTCTATCTCAAAACTGTATGTGCTAGTAGGGATGTCAAATTGCTTAGAGTAATTAGTAGTAATACTGTTTTTAGTAGTACCATAACTAAAACTTAACTCACACATTTCATATCCTGCATCTACTTGATATTCTATTTTTAGAGTAGTATCGCTTACAGATACAATATTAATATATCCTATTTCTTCACTATTAGTAGTATCACAACCATCGAGATTTGTAATTAACTCAATGCTAAATCCATCTGCACCTTTAGCATCAATAAAAGAGTAAGCTAAGAAAGTATAGAAAACATTATCCTCACAAAATCCACATTGTTCATGGTACCCGTAAGCAGAAGTACAAGCAACCTCACATTTTTGTTTACAATACTCAAAAGATCTTACCCATTCTCCATAATAATAACAGTTAGAATAGTAAGAATAGCTATATCCTTGAGTTAAGTTTTTGTTGTATGCAAAAGCAGTATAGTAGCAGCGACTATCTTTATTATATACTTTAGAATACGCTATTATTTCGAAACAATCCAGATCTATTGAAGATAATGGAATTACATAAGTAGCCTTGCTCATTCCCCCGTAGTAGTAAGGAAAAGCTTTGTAGTTAAATTTACGAAGATTAGGAAAACCATTAGAGTAAAAAGGTATATTTTCTTTTGCTCCTATATAAAGATATACCTTCTTCATAAGGTTACGACTATTGGCTTCAAAATTTAGATATAGATTTTCACCATCATTAGATACAGTAACATTACCAACTTGTAGCTTTCTAGAACCAACTAATAAAGGCATAGTTGTAGTGTTACCACAAGCTTCAATATCAACATCAGATGGTGTAAGTAACGTATAGTTGCAGTGCCCGTATGTTTTTGCACCAGATGTAGTTGTAGTAGGAGCTTCATCTTCTCCTTCTAGCTCTTCATCGTTTAAGCCCTCAGAACCATCGTTTTTGACAAAATCAGGTTCAATGTTAGTTTTTTCAGACTCTAAAATAATTTCATTTTCAACAATTTCATTTTCTTCTTTACTACAAGAAGCAAAAATTAAAAATAAAGCAATAAAAGAATACCCCAATAAGTACTTTGTTTTCATAATAAGTGTTTTTGATTAGTTTATTTATATTAAACAATTATGGAACAAACTTAACAAAAAATTATGATTTGGATAACTAAAAAAAATGAAAAAAAATAGGTATCAAATTGATAATCAATGATATAAGAGTATTCTTACAAATAAACTTTCCATTTATGTTAAAAAGCAAATAAAGCTGTTATAAGTAAGAGAATTGTTGTTTCTATATGGGGAAATTTCATGCTAAAAAAGGGGGAATTTTCTTCATTTTGAAAGAGGAGCAAAAAAATATTTTTTCATAAAAATATTGAAGACAGTATAAAAACAGCATTTTTCAACTAAATCTTCTTCATTTATTGTGAGTTTATTTCGATAAATATGATGTATATTTCGATTTTTAAAATAGAACGAATAAGTAAATGAATATTCCTTTTGAACCTATTTTTTTTGGCTATAAAATAAATATTCATTTGGTTTTAGAGTATGCTGCTTTTTTTATAGGTTTTCGATATTATATATATATCAAAAAAAATAAACAAGATTCTATTTCTTCGACAAACAGACTTTCTATACTTATAGGAGCAATATTTGGAGCATTCTTTGGTTCTAGAATTATTGGTTTTTTAGAAAATCCAGTATTTTATTTTACTCCAGAGTATATAATCCAATTATTAAGTGTAAAAACAATAATGGGGGGGCTTTTTGGAGGTTTACTCGGGGTGGAATTGGCAAAGAAAATAATTAACGAAAAAAAATCTTCGGGAGATTTATTTACGTTTCCCATCATTCTAGGGATTATTATAGGTAGAATTGGTTGTTTTTTGGCAGGAATTACCGAGTTTACTTATGGCAAGCCAACCTTGTCTGTTTTAGGAATGGATCTGGGCGATGGAATTCTAAGATATCCAATTGCTTTATTTGAAGTTGTTTTTTTATTGATTTTATGGATTGGGTTAAGTAGAGTACAATCTGTATCTAAACCAGAGAGTGGGGTTTTGTTTAAATATTTCATGATTTTTTATTTTTTATTTCGATTTTGTATAGAGTTTTTAAAACCGAATACTTTTTTAATTTTAGGTCTTAGTAGCATTCAATATTTATGTATATTATGCCTAGTTTATTATAATAAAACCATTAGATCACTACTATATGCCCGTTAGAGATTATACGTATTACGATTTTACATTAAGTCTTTGCCCTACTTGTCTTAAAAGGATTGATGCAAAAATTGTTTTTGAAGAAAATAAAGTATTCATGCTAAAGCGTTGTCCTGAGCATGGTAGATCTAAAGTTTTGATTGCAGATGATATAGAATATTATAAAAATATCAGAAACTACAATAAACCATCAGAGTTTCCTTATAAGTTTAATACAGCAACCGATTATGGTTGTCCTTATGATTGTGGATTATGCCCGGATCATGAACAACATTCTTGTTTAACTATTATAGAAGTAACAGACAGATGTAATTTAACGTGTCCTACTTGTTATGCGTCCTCATCTCCTCATTATGGAAGACATCGGTCACTAGAGGAAATAAAAAAGATGCTGGACACTATTGTAGAAAATGAAAAAGAGCCTGATGTTGTTCAAATAAGTGGAGGAGAACCAACTATACATCCTCAGTTTTTTGAAATTTTGGATTATGCCAAACAATTGCCAATTCGGCATCTTATGGTAAATACCAATGGTATTCGTATTGCAAAAGATAGTGCGTTTACAAAGAGATTGGCAGGGTATATGCCAGATTTTGAGGTGTATTTACAGTTTGATGCTTTAGATCCAGAAGTTCTAAAAAAATTAAGAGGAGAGGATCTTACCGAGATTAGAAAACAAGCTATTAAAAATTTAAACGATGTAAATCTGTCTACCACTTTAGTAGTCACTTTAGAAAATGGTTTAAACGATCATTTAATAGGGGATGTATTAACTTTTGCTACACAGCAAAAATGTGTTAGAGGAGTTACATTTCAGCCTACTCAAATAGCAGGAAGGCTTGAAGATTTTAATACACAAACGGATAGGATAACATTAACAGAAGTAAGAAGAAAAATCTTAGAACAATTTCCTGTTTTTGAGTCCGATGATCTTATTCCTGTTCCTTGTAATCCGGATGCTCTGGTAATGGGGTATGCATTAAAAAATGAAGAAGGAATTTTACCTCTAACAAGGTACATAAATCCAGCAGATCTTTTGGATACGGGTAAAAATACTATTGTGTATGAACAAGATGAGGAACTACATGGCAAAGTTTTAGAGCTGTTTAGTACAGGAAACTCTGTAGAAACAGCCTCAGAAAACTTAAAATCTATTATGTGTTGTTTACCAGAGATAGATGCGCCAGATTTAGGATATGATAACCTATTTAGGATTATAATTATGCAATTTATAGATGCTTATAATTTTGATGTACGGGCAATCAAAAAATCCTGTGTGCATATTGTAAATAAGGATTACAAAATAATTCCATTCGAAACTATGAATCTGTTTTATAGGGATGATAAGCAAGAGTACCTAGAACAATTAAGAAAAGAAATAATATGATAACTAATACCATTTTTTTAGAAGTAGGAAATCTTGACGGATTAGTTTATTTCATCCTTTTGATTCTTTTAGGACCTGCAATTTTTTTAGCAATAGTTGGCCTGATATTATTTAAAACACAATATCGTAAGGCAGGAAAAATTTTCTTTATTCTTTCTGGAGTCTATTTGGTGGTAGGGTTAGGAATCTGCGGAATTCTTTTGTCTGGCTTTTAAAAAACCTTAGAATTAAACTTTTTCTAAAAGATACATATTTTCATTAAGTATCTCATTTTTATCCTTAAAAAAACTATCTGAAATATAGATTTTTGATAATTGAAATTCATCGATATGTTCTTTAAGTAGATACCCTTCTATATTTTTATAATACGAAGTAGGAATTGTTTGATGAGCAAAAGAGTCATTAGTATCATTGTTACTATCAAAATATTTTAATAATCGGTTGTAGATATCTGTATGTTTAACTTCTGGTAAATAAGACACACTGCCAACCATATCTCCTGGATTTTGTAACTCTTTAAAAACTTTAAATAATTTATTTGTGGTATTTTGATCCAGAAAAAAAAGAACACCTTCTAAAAGAATAAAAACGGGTTTGTTTTTTATTAAAGGGCGCAAAGTTTCAATGATTTCTTTCTTTGGACTTTTGTTAAAGTCAATTGCAGAATATTCGATTTCACGATAAGGAAGTTTTCCTTGTTGTATCCACGAATCAATCTTTTCTTTTTTAAAATCAATGATATCTTGTTTGTCAATTTCAATAGTAGTAACATTATCTTCCATAAGAAATTGATACATACTAAACCCGGCACCAAAGTTGATCAAAGTACCACCGTTGTTTTTTGCGAAAAATGATTTTATATTTTCATAAAAAAAGCGATTTCTAATACTATGCAAAATAGCTTCATCTTTAGAAATTATTTCTAAAATAGAAGGAATTAGAATATCTGTTTTAGGATTGTTCCATAATTTGGCATAAATATCTTTGCTGATCTCTTCGTAATACGAGCGATATGTAGAAATTATAAAAGCGGTTTCATGTATTTGCATGATATTAAAATAATTAGAGTGCTAATGTATTAAAATCGGCTTCTCCTTTTACCAAAATAACCTCCTTTTATTTTCTCTGTATATGTTTGTGTAGCCTTTGTAGTGTCTTCTGAGATTATATCACCTTCATCAAGAGTAGAGGCTTTTTTATTTTTTTTTGTACTTTCTAATTCTCTTTGAGTTAACCGTTCTATAACTTCAGAAATATCCTCAGTTTTTACAGAATACCTTCCTTTGGTTATTCTATATGAGCTAAATTCTTCTTTTCTTTTGTTCAGAATTGTTTTTAATTCGGAATTAGGGAGTTGTGTTAAAATCATAATTATACAGTAGGTAGATTAGGGGTTATTTTTTTGTTAAAAAAACTAAATAAGTGAGTGATTAACTCTAATTATAATTAGAGTTTACAAAGATAATAATTATCGATGAAAAGTTATGAAAATACGATGAAAGAATATTTTTTTATTTTTATACACGATTTTCTTTCTATATTTGCGTAGAGATAAAGATATATTTAAATCTATTAAATTGAAAGTTTATGTATGATCTGAAAAAGATTAAAGAAGACACAGAAGCTAGTGTTATTGTATTAGCGGATAATAATGGCGATGTAATTGATTCTTTAGATACAGAATTTGATAGTAATCTTGCTCTGATGACAGAAGCGGCTTTTTCTATGTGTAATGATCTATTAAAAGATTTAATTGATGGAGATATGAATCAATTAATGGCTAAGTCGAAAGATAGTTTTTTTATAGTAAACAGGCTTGATAAAGAAGTTATCTTATTAATAGTTTCTAACAATTTATCAAAACTAGGGCTACTTCTTAAGTATATGAGTTCTATACAAAAATAATTGATTCACGAATAATTTAAATACTTAAACTAATAAAACTATGTCAAATTTTTTAGAACAATTTATCGAAGATATTAAAACTAATGTCCCTGGTTATGTTGCGGTTACAGTAACCGAGGTAAGCACTGGAGTTTGTTATGTTTCTCATTCTGAAAAGTCAGATTTTGATCCAGAAATAGCTTCAGCTTACAATTTAGAAGTAGTTAAAGCTAAGAAAAATGCAATAAAAGCATTAGAGTTAACATCAAATATTCAGGATATTTTGATAACTCTTAATGATCAAATTCATATAATAGACCTTTCTGAAAACGGAGAGTATTTTATATATTTAGCTGTGGATTCTTCAAAAGCAAACTTAGGAATGACCAGAGCACTCCTTAAAAAATATAAGAAAGATGTGGTGTCACAACTATAATTTACTTCTTGTAAAAGCTAAGAATTAAAATATTATATATGAAATAGTTATACTTATTGATAAATAAAAAAGTCTCGTGAGTTTTAACTCACGAGATTTTTTTATGTCTAATATTTGGATAAATACTAAAAATTAATATTTTTCAGGAATATATGCAGTAAATCTTTATTTAGAATATTGATTCATTTTATAAATATAAAACTTAAAATATATAGAAAACAATAAAATAAATAAATCTACTACATTAATAGTAACTCTAGTTTATACCCACATAAATTTCAACTTCAGCATCTTTAGGATTTTGAGCCTCTTCTCCATAAAATTCAAAATCAGTAATATAGGATCTTTTTAAGTTTGTTTCCCAGATGTTTACCCATTTATTATAAACTATTCCCTTAGTAATGTCTCCTTTTGCAGTATATCTGGAGTACATGCTTTTTTTAATTTGTATACCGATCATCCTCTCGGGAACAGTATCTATGTTTTTTACTTTGCACCCTATAATCGTAGTGTATCCTTCTGTATGATCACTTTCATAATCGGTATATATTACATAAATAGAATTTTCGATTTTATTAGGGATTTTATAGATGGTTTCTTTTAGCATAAAAGTATTCCACAACTCAGGAATATCCTTCATAAATTGCGCATTTTTCCCGGTGGTACGTACAGAGATACCAATTACCCAAAAAGGGTCAAGTTTTGTTTTTATCATAATTTTAAATCGTTAAAAAATTAATAGTATAACAAAGCTATCGGGGTTATTGACAATGGTATGTCAGTAATAAAAAAAATAAATCTGTGATTTAACGTATCATGATTAGATCAACCGTGTGCTTTTCTAGAAAACAAGGTATGCTTTATATACAATATATCTTATAAATTAATTTTGAAATATAATAAAAGGTGCTCGTTGTTATAGAGCGTTTCTATTTCTATTTTTTGATAATAGGAAAACTACAAAAAATGATCTGGACAATATTTTTTGTAGTTTCTTAGTTTATAAATCATATTAACATAAACTAAATTATTATGAATAATTATTTAAGAAGTACAGCATTAGGGATAACCACCCTTGCAGTATCTATGGTTTTTAATTCGTGCGAGCAAGAAGCTTTTGAAACCACATCATTAGCTCCGTCAAGTATTGTAGAAAATGTACCAACAGAACTAGCGTATCCTAACATGCAAGGTGAGGTAGTAACAATTCAATTAAATGGACAACCTGTTCAAGTAGAAAAGATAGGAGATGATTATATTTTGCAAGGAGATATGATTGTGTATCCAGATGATTCGCAACAAGCAAAAAGTGTAGGTCGAACTTCGGGCAGATGGCCAAACAATATCGTGTATTATGATATACAGAGTAGTCTGCCTAATCAAAATAGGGTTACTACTGCTATTGCGCATTGGGAGGCTAATACTAGTCTTAAATTTGTAAGAAGAACAAATGAAGCTGCTTATATTTATTTTCAGGTAGGTAGTGGGTGTTCTTCTCAGGTAGGGCGCACAGGAAGAAGACAAACCATTAATTTGGCTAGTGGGTGTTCTACAGGATCTACTATACATGAAATTGGGCATGCTGTAGGCTTATGGCATGAGCAGAGTAGAAAAGACCGAGACCAGTATATAACCATCAATTTTCAAAATATCCGACCAGGAATGGAGCATAATTTCCAAACGTATGTGCAACGAGGTAGAGATGGAGATGAATATACTTCAACATTAGATTTTGGATCTATTATGATGTATAGCTCAAGAGCATTTTCTACCAATGGGCAACCTACTATTGTTAAAAAAGACGGATCGTCTTATACAACAAATAGAAGCGGGCTTTCTCAAGGAGATCTTACTGGTATAAGAGCAATGTATGGTGGGGGTAGTGATGGTAATCAAGCACCAAGAGTTTCTATTACTTCGCCTTCTAACGGAGCTATATTTGCCGAAGGAACTAGAGTATCGATTGCGGCATCTGCTTCGGATAGTGATGGGAATATAACCAAAGTTGAATTTTATAGAGGGTCTACAAAGCTAGGAGAAGATTTAAACAGCCCATATACGTATGATTGGAATACTGTGATTTCAGGAACTCACAATCTAACTGCTATTGCAACAGATAATTTAGGAAAATCAACAACTTCGTCTAGCGTTAGAATTACTGTGCAAGGAAGTACAGGTGGAGGTTGTGATGGTATTGCAGAATGGAGACCATATCCACAAATTTATTCTCAAGGAGATAAAGTTGTGTACCAAGGAACACAATATGAAGCGCAAGTAGGATCATTATGGATAACTCCAGGAAGTGGAGAACACTGGTGGAAAACTATCGGAACATGTAATTAATGATATTGTTTCATTAAGTACTATCTATTTTTTAATCCCCCATCTTAGGAAAGTATCCTATGGGGGATTAATTATATTTTTTCTGTTTTATATAATTCTTTTATCCTAATGTAAAAAAATAATTAGCTTTCTTTTATTACGATTTTATTTAAGAATTGGTTAGTTTATTTTAACAGTATCAGGAACCAGTTCAGATACATCCCCTCCATTACGAATCACATCTCGAACAATAGAAGAGGAAATATAACTTTTTCCTGAAGAGGTTAGTAAGAACACGGTTTCGATATGAGACATTTTTCTATTGGTATGTGCTATTGCTTTTTCGAATTCAAAATCTCCTGGATTTCGAAGTCCTCTTAGAATAAAATCAGCATTTTGTTTTTTACAAAAATCAATCGTTAAGCCTGTATAGGTCATCACCGTTATTTTAGGTTCATTTTTAAAAGCTTCTTTCATAAATTTCGTTCTTTCTTCCAGAGAAAACATATATTTTTTTTCAGAATTGACTCCGATAGCAAGAATAATCTCATCAAATAAAGTAAGTCCTCTTTCTATAATATCGTAGTGTCCTAAGGTGATGGGGTCAAATGATCCGGGAAAAACAGCTCTTCTCATTGGTAGTAACAGATTTATTTATGTGTATTACAAATATAAATGAATTTATGAATCTAATATGTTCTCCTTACGTTTTGGGGTAGATTCTCTATTTTTCGGGAATATTTCTCGGTGTTCCTGAACTGTTTCTCAACACTCCGAAGTTATTTCTTGCTGCTCTGGAGATATTTCTCAATACTTCGAGCTTATTTCTCAACACTCCGAAGTTATTTTTTGTCGCTCAGAGCATATCTCTCGGTATTCTCAGGATATTATCAATAATTTAAGAATGCAAACAGGTTTCAATAGCATTAGAAAATAATTCTTTTAAGCTAATACCAGCTTTACTTGCTTGCTGCGGTAAAATACTAGCTTCACTTAACCCGGGATTGGTGTTCATTTCTACAAAATGAGGCTCTCCATTATGAAATATGTATTCACTTCTGGAAAATCCTTTCATTTTTAAAATCTGATATACTTTTAATGCTAGATCTTTAACTTTTTTAGTGTCTTGATCCGATAGGCGGGCGGGAGTTATTTCTTCAGATTTACCAAGATATTTAGCTTCATAATCAAAGAACTCATTTTCAGTAACAATTTCTGTAATAGGTAAAACTAAATCTTTACCATTATGTTGGATAACACCAACAGAGACTTCGGTACCACTCAAAAAAGATTCAATTATAATTTCATCATCTTCTTTATAAGCAACTTCAATTGCAGGAAATAACTCTTCTTCAGTTTTAACTTTAGATACTCCGTAACTACTACCTGCTTTATTTGCTTTTACAAAGCAAGGTAGCCCTACTTTATCTACAATAGCT
Source organism: uncultured Flavobacteriaceae bacterium (assembly GCA_964353005.1). Taxonomy (GTDB): domain Bacteria; phylum Bacteroidota; class Bacteroidia; order Flavobacteriales; family Flavobacteriaceae; genus Aquimarina. Next base: position 39,771 of record CAYGUC010000031.1, read on the forward strand.
TTAGGGTCTATTGCATCTCCTTTATTTAAAAAATAATTAGTAGCCGTAGGTATTCCGTATGGTTTTAAGGTGCTTATGCAATCCCGTTTATTAAAAGTAAGTGCTGCTTGATAAAAATCACAAGAAGTTTGTGGTATTTCTATAAGTTTAAAATATGCTTGCAATAACCCATCTTCGCCAGGTGTGCCATGCACTGTATTAAAAGCAGCGTCAAAATTAATTTTGGTTCCGTTTAAAGTAATAGAAAAATCATTTTTGTCAACAGGATATTTTTGACTTTCATCATTTACATAATACCAACCTTTGTTGGTAATGTGTATTTTATAAAGGTTGTATACATCTCTGTCCAGATTTTTGTATACTACATTTCCGCTTTGGATCGAGATATCAAATTCGCTAGAGTATCCTCCCATCAAAATGGCTATGTTCTTCTTCATTGCATGGTTTTTTAAAAACAAAAATATCATTTATCTTATAAGAAAAGATTAAAACTTTCCGTTTTTATATATTTGTCCAAATTATAAATGTATTTATGAGTTTTATTAGAGACCTTTTCAAGTTTGTTTACAGCAAATTATTCTTGATTCAACTGGTTATAGCAGTTGCGATGATCGCTATCCTATCTTATGTAACCTTAGAATGGTTAGACGGTACAACAAATCATAATCAACGTATTGTAGTGCCTAGTTTAAGTAAAAAGACATTAGATGAGGTAGGTAAAGTGTTAGAAGAAAAAGAATTACGATACGAAGTTCAGGATTCTGCAAATTTTAATCCAGACTTTCCTAGATATTCTGTGATAGACCAAAACCCGGTAGCTGGTAGTGAGGTTAAAGAAAACCGTAAGATTTATGTAACATTAAACCCATCTGGATATCGTAAGATAGAAGTGCCAGATGTAGTACAGAGAACAAAAAGGCAGGCAGAACCAAAATTGATAGCTTTAGGATTTAAGATAGGTACAGTTACTTATCAACCTAATATTGCTAAAGATATGGTGTTAGAGTTACGGCATAAAGGCAAACGATTAAAGCCAGGAACTAAACTAATGAAGACCTCTACCATTGATTTGGTTTTGGGGGATGGACAACAAGAAACCGTAAACCTTTCTAATTGATTTTGAAAGAAAATATAGACATAGGAGATTTGGATACTAATGATGATGATCTTTATGAACATTATCGTTTTGTAGCCGGTGCAGGACAGATTCCGTTACGGGTAGATAAATTTTTGATGAATTTTGTCGAGAATGCTACTCGAAATAAGATACAACAAGCAGCCAAGGATGGTAGTGTTTTTGTAAATGATATTGTTGTAAAATCAAATCATAAAGTAAAACCTAAGGATGTAGTACGAGTGTTGTTTTCTCACCCTCCTTATGAAAATTTATTAACTCCAGAAAACATTCCTTTGGATATTGTCTACGAAGATGATGCGTTACTTGTAGTTAATAAACCTGCAGGGATGGTAGTTCATCCTGGTCATGGTAATTATTCCGGAACTTTGATTAATGCATTGATTTACCATTTTGATAACTTGCCTAACAATAGCAGTAACCGTCCCGGACTAGTACATCGTATCGATAAGGATACTAGTGGTTTATTGGTGGTTGCTAAGACAGAAGAGGCAATGACACATCTTGCTAAACAGTTTTTTGACAAAACCAGCCAAAGAGAATACGTAGCTATCGTATGGGGAAATATCGAGGATGAGGAAGGTACTATTGAAGGAAATATAGGTCGACATCCCAAAAATAGATTACAAAATACTGTTTTTGAGGGAGAGGATGCAGATAAAGGTAAGCATGCTGTTACGCACTATAAAGTTATAGAAAGATTAGGGTATGTAACGTTGGTATCTTGTAAACTAGAAACCGGAAGAACGCATCAAATACGGGTACATATGAAGTATATTGGTCATACGTTATTTAATGATGAACGTTACGGAGGTGAAAAAATTTTAAAAGGAACGACCTTTACTAAGTATAAGCAGTTTGTAGAAAATTGTTTCAAAGTATTGCCAAGGCAGGCTTTACATGCAAAAACTCTTGGATTTAAACACCCTGTAACTGGAGAACAAATGCATTTTGAAACTCCTGTCCCAGAAGATATAGAAAAATGTGTAGAAAGATGGAGGAATTATGCAAAAAACCAATTGCTTGAAGAATAGTTTTTTAAAGGATTAAACTTCTTATTTGTTTGTTAATAAAGTGTTTATAGAGTATTAAGTAAAGGTTATGAAAAATTTTATTTTAAAATAAATAGAAATAAATGGGGAAATAATATTACTTTAGCATTTTAATATTTTATAATGAGCAAAGGAACAGTAAAATTTTTTAATGACTCCAAAGGATTTGGATTCATCACAGAAGAAGGATCAAACAAAGATCATTTTGTACACATTTCAGGTTTAATCGACGAAGTGCGCGAAGGTGACGAAGTAGAGTTTGATCTTAAAGAAGGTAAAAAAGGAATGAACGCGGTTAACGTGAAAGTATTATAATATACATTTTGACTTTTTTAAAACACAAGCCCATCAATTTGATGGGCTTTTTTTTGTGTTAATAAAATCTTTTAACTGCTTTTAAGATCATATCTGCCCGTTGTAAATCCAAATTTTTTATATACGTATAAGTTCGATTCAGAAATTTTTGCACTTCGGTATTATTTTGATGTTCTTTTCTTGTAATATACAAATCCAAAGCTATTTGCAAATCGTTAACCGTAAAAGAAACTCCGGTATACTCCTGAAGAATTTGTAAAAAAGTAAAACCAAATTCCTGAGTGGGTTCAATCATAGTACCTTCTCCAAAATCATTCCAGGTTATGATTTGAATAAAATCAGAGAGTTCATGATGTGTGTAGTTAAGGCTTTCAACAAAAGTATTACCTGCATTGGTATCGATAACCCAATCATTAACACCAGTAGACCACCCGCCTTCAGTATAAAAACTTTTAAACCCAGGATAAGAAGATCCTACCGTTATTTTATTAGAAGTTTGATAAGTATCGTAGTAATATTGATGCGCAAGTAAATGATCTTTATCTACCCATAAAAACTCTCCGGATGCATTAACTCCAACCCTATCTTTTGCAGCCCATAACGTTAAAAAATCCGGACGATTTTCAGAAGGTAAAATATCAAACACCTCATTCCATTCTGCTTCTGTTTTTATATAATCAGGACCAAATACAAATAACATTTTTTTATGGTTATATGTCATGTATTTAGGGCTTGAAAAATATACAGAATCAATATATGTTAAATCTTCTTGAGCGGCTTTAATAAGACTGTTACATAAAGAGTTTTCGGTTGCTTGTAACGCAACCCGATCCTCATACATTATCGAAAATGTAAGATCTAAATCTTCAAGGGTTTTTATAAAAGTTTCTGTTGAGTTTTTAATTAAACCATAATCATGTAAATCTTTACTACCGTACCAATCAAAAATAACTCCATCTACTCCAGATAGTTTCATCATTAAAAAATGATATTCATGTAAATCTGGATCAGAAGAGGAATAAGGGCCAATAAGGGGATAGTAATAAGAAGCAATTTGTAGATTTCCATTTGGCATTTGTACCTCTGGATTTTGATTGTTCATTGTCCAGTGTTGCCCCCAGTAACCATCAAAATCCTTATTTTGAAACCAAGGTAAATAGTGTACATAGATTTTTTTCGGGTTTTCTTTAGCGATATCCATCCCCGATATGTCTACAATATTTCCTTTTTTTGCCAGCTTTAAGAATTCTATCTCTTCTTTCAATACCTTTAATAATTCTGCATCTGTATACGTAGTGTCTTGATAGGTTTCTGTAAATATTAATTCTTCAATTTGAAGATCTTTAATAGAATGGAGATCTTCTTTTTCACAAGAATTAAGAAAAATAAGAGCCAAAAAAGAAAAAATAATAAAAATACTATAGGATCGTAACATAATACCAAAAATTAATTATAGACTATTTAAAATTTAAAAAAAAGAGTCTTTATTTGGTAAGAAGATTTGTGTATAATCCAATAAAGTAGAGAGACTGAAAAAAAGTTAAAAAATGCCAACTTCGATAAACCTGATTTGACAATTATAATTTACTTTCTTACTATTCTCTACTACACCTTTATGACGAAAAAATAGAAATTTCTTTCTCTTTGTACTATGTTACGAATACTAAAAGTAATTAGAAATTTCTTTTTCGAAAAATTTTTTTCAACTTTTTATGTAATTTACTACTTGTTTATCAGTGGTTTACTTTTTTTAGTTTGCTGTGTTCATGGTTGTAAAGAAAAAAGAATGGTACTTATATTGGTAAATAAAGGAAAGCAATACCTAAATAGATAATAAATACAGTTACAGATTTTAAATATCCATAGACAATTGTATTTTTGAGAAACAAAAATCTTGTCTAAATGAAAATTGTAATATCGCCTGCCAAATCCTTAGATTTTGAAACTAAAGTGCCTACAAAACAATATACAACTCCAAATTTTCTATCAGAAGCAGAAAAATTAAATGGAGTACTTAAGAAAAAATCTCCAAAAAATATTTCAGAGTTAATGAGTATAAGTGATAAGTTGGCGCAGCTTAATTGGCAACGTAATCAGGATTGGGATCTTCCCTTTACCATCGAAAATGCAAGGCAAGCGGTATATGCTTTTAATGGGGATGTATATACAGGATTAGATGCGTATACGTTGTCTGAAGATAAATTAAATGTACTGCAAAATAAATTAAGAATACTTTCTGGATTATATGGTGTTTTAAAGCCATTAGATCTTATGCAGCCTTATCGTTTAGAAATGGGAACCAAGTTAAAAATAGGAAGAAAAGATAACTTGTATGAATTCTGGAAAGAAACAATCACTAAACACTTAAACGAAGAGTTAGAAGAAGGAGAATTATTCGTAAATCTTGCAAGTAATGAATATTTTAGTGCTGTAGATAAAAAAATAGTAAAAGTACCTGTAATTACTCCTCAGTTTAAAGACTGGAAAGGGGATAAACTTAAAATAATTAGTTTTTTTGCTAAAAAAGCAAGAGGTATGATGGTTCGTTATATTATCGATACAGGTGCAGAAACCCTCGAGGACTTAAAAGGATTTAATTATGAAGGGTATGGCTTTAGTGAAGAACATAGTGTCAAATCTAATGAATTGGTTTTTATAAGGTAAGATGTGTTTTTAAAGCCTAAAGAAATCGTAACATTTTTATATTTCTGATTATACGTTTCTGTAATTAGTATTACAATGTGTCCTTCTGTTTTTAAATGTGCCTAATTTTAGTATCTTCCGATTTAATATTAGTAACACAAATTAGTAGATGCACAAGGTTATCAATTTTTTAGATTGGGTAGGCGAAAAAATAGGTTCATTAGTTAGTTGGTTATCGGTAATGTTAGCTATAGTTATTGGGCTAGACGTCATTATTCGATATGTTTTTCAATTTACTAATGTTTGGATGGTAGAAATAGAGGTCTATCTATTCGGGATGTTATTTTTATTAGCTTCTGGCTATACATTTAAGTATGAAAAGCATGTGCGGGTAGATGTTTTTTATTCTAAACTATCTAAAAAAGGAAAGGCCTGGGTAGATCTTTTTGGAGGTATATGTTTATTAATCCCTTGGTGCTATGTTGTTATTGTTTCTTCTTGGTATTATGCATTGTCCTCTTTTTTAATTGGTGAAACGTCTGCTCAAACAGGAGGATTACCAGCGTTATATGTGCTTAAGTTTTGTATTACTATAGGATTCGTATTTCTTTTGCTTCAAGGAGTATCTCATATACTCAAATCCATTCAAATTATTGTTAATAAAGATATGTAATGGAGTACCTTGCGATAGTATTATTTGTAATTATTTTTATTCTCATTCTAAGAGGGTATCCAGTTGCTTTTACCTTAGGAGGAATCTCTGTAGCTTTTGCTTTTGGAGTTTCTATTTTTGCCCCAGAACAATTTCAGATGTCTACATTTTATCTACTTCCGTCTCGAATAATGGGAGTAGTTAATAATTATGTGTTAATGGCAGTTCCGCTATTTGTATTTATGGGGATCATGCTAGAAAAGTCTGGACTTGCACAAAGTTTATTAGAAACAATGGCAATGCTATTTGGACGAGTACGTGGCGGTTTAGCTATTTCTGTGGTTATCGTAGGAGCTTTATTGGCCGCCTCTACAGGAATTGTAGGAGCAACGGTGGTTACGATGGGGTTAATAAGTCTGCCGACTATGCTTAAAAGAGGGTATAAAGCAGAATTGGCTACAGGTGTTATAGCATCTGCAGGTACATTAGGACAAATTATACCGCCATCTATTGTATTAGTATTATTGGCAGATACAATTAATAGTTCTTCCAGAGGAGTAGCTTCTGTAGATGTAGGAACGTTGTTTTCTGCAGCGATGCTTCCAGGGATATTATTAGTAGGGTTATATATAGGTTATATTTTAATAAAATCATATATCTATAAAGATCATGCACCAAGTATTCCCGCAGAAGAAATAGCAATTTTTAGGGGTACCAATTTTACAGCAAAAATCCTGAAAGTATTGTTTTTGCCGTTGTTATTAATTGTGTTAGTATTAGGTTCGATTTTTACAGGAATAGCTTCTCCTACAGAGGCCTCTGCAATAGGTGCAATAGGAGCAACTGTTTTAACCATTATTCAAAAAAAGTTTTCGTTTAAAATCCTTAAAGAAGTAGCGCAAGAGACTACCAAGTTAACCACTATGGTATTTTTTATCTTATTGGGTGCAACTACATTTACATTAGTATTTAGAACCTTGGGCGGAGACACCTATTTACAAGAATTAATACTATCGTCTAATCTAACCCCAATGTTATTTTTGTTGTTAGTAATGGTAGTTATCTTTATAGCAGGTTTTTTTATAGATTTTATTGAGATCGTTTTTATAATTGTTCCTGTAGTAACACCTGTTTTTAATGCTTTGGGGATGGATATGTTATGGGTAGGAATTTTAATAGCATTAAACTTGCAAACCTCTTTTTTAACTCCTCCTTTTGGATTTGCATTATTCTACCTTAAAGGAGTGGCTCCAGAAACAGTAAAAACAAGTCAGATTTATAGAGGAATTATACCTTTTATCATCATTCAATTACTTATTGTTGGTATCGTAGTGTTTTTTCCTGAGATTATTTTTATTTCCAAATAAAAAAATAGTAGTATGAAATTAGTAGTATCGTTACGATATAATATAACAAAGGCATTTACCATGGTAATGATTGCATTACTATTTTTATCCTGTTTAGGAGAGCCACCTGCAAGTATGAAAATTAATTCATACGATGTGACTAAACCAGATAAAGTGTTTTATTGGAAAATGACTACGACATGGCCTCCTAATTTTCCTGTAGTAGGAGAAGTAGCAGAAAAATATTCAGAATGGGTAGAAGAGTTATCTAACGGGCAAATCAAAATAAAGGTCTATGGCGGAGGAGAATTGGTACCACCATTAGAGGCTTTTGATGCTGTTTCTCAGGGAACGATCGAGATGGGGTGTGGAGCAGCGTATTATTGGGCTGGAAAAACACCAGCAGCACAATTTTTTGCAGCAGTACCATTTGGTATGAATAGCCAGCAGATTACCTCTTGGTTAGAAGTTGGTGGTGGATATGAATTATGGAAAAAAACCTATGCTAAATTTAATTTGGTACCTTTTATGGGAGGAAATACAGGAGTGCAGATGGGAGGATGGTTTAATAGGGAAATTAACTCTGTTGAAGACTTTAAAGGTCTTAAAATGAGATTACCAGGTATTGGCGGTAAAGTATTAGAAAAAGCAGGAGGAGCAGCTGTTTTAGTTGCTGGTAGTGAATTGTATACAAGTTTAGAGAGAGGAGTTATAGATGCTACAGAATGGATTGGTCCGTATCACGATTATAAAATGGGATTTCATAAAATAGCAAAATATTACTACACACCAGGATGGCATGAAACAGGTTCGCAATTAGAATTTTTTGTAAACAAAAATGTATACGATGGCTTACCACCACATTTACAAGCAGTATTACAAGCAGCTTCTAAACGAGCACAAGTCTGGGTTTTGGCAGAATTTGATAAACAAAATGGAATTTATCTGGATAAATTAGTAAATGAAGAAGGAGTTGAAATTCGAGAGTTTTCTAAAGAAACTTTGGATGCTCTGCGAGTATATACAAAAGAGGCTATAAGTGAAATGATAGGGGATGATCCTTTGTCTAAAGAAGTATATGAAAGCTATTCTGGTTTTCAAAAAAAGATATCCAAGTGGTCAGAGATTACAGAAAAAGCATACTATAATAAAATACAAGAACAATAAAATAAGCCATTTCAGATACTTTCCTGAAATGACTTATTTTTAAAAATGTTTTATTATAACTCGATAGTGGTTTCATTACCATCGGCATCTGTTTGCGTAGCAATATTATCACACGTGCCATCTCCATAATTTAGGGTAATAGTAGCATTATTTTCTTTAGTAACCATAACTCCGCTAACAATAAATTCGCAAGAACTTTCGTTTCGTAATGGTATTGTAATTTCAATAGTATACTTGTCTCCATTACTAAATTCTGTTATACTGTTACCAGTAGCTAAGGAGTAAAAAACTAGACTAGCAGGAGTATCTGGATTACTATCACTAGCAAAAGATTCTGTTGTAAAGTTAGTTTTACTGGTTGCTGTAAGATTATCTTTCCAGGCAAAAGAGAAATCAGAATTTGTAGTAAATTTGGTGTTTCCTGTATCATTTTGAAAAGAAAATATCGTAGTTGCATTTCCAGTAACTGTAATATCTTTGTAAACAACCTTGTCTAGAGTGTATTTTATTTCTATTTTACTTTCCGTATCTAATTGAAGGCTAAAAGTCATACGAATACTACCAGAAATCACCTCACCATTAGATAATTCACAACGTTCTCCAAAATCAATAACAACGGTTTTTATATCGTCTGTTACTTCAGAGGTGACAGTAGCGCATTCTGGGGATTTTGCTTTAGAACTAATTTTACTACGAACACTAGATTCAGTTCCAAAAACATTTTCTATGATAGCGTTTATTTCTTTATTAGCAGATACAATATCTTTATGTTGTTTAGATGTAGTAACAGCTATAGTAGGCGTTTGAGTATCATTGTCATCATTATTACAGCTTAATAAAAAACTACATGCTAAGCATAACATACCAGTAAAGGCAAAAATTCTTTTTCTCATTGTTAAAGGTTTAATTAATAAGTAACTTAAAAATTCTTTTTGGAGTTATTGTAGTTATAACGATTATAAGATGCAGAATCTTATAAAAAGCTGCTTTAACTTTTGTTAATAATTGTTAAGGATATCACAGAATTATTTTATTTATATCAATTTCAATAATACTATTGCGTATAGTTTTTGTTATCAATATCTTCGTAGCGAATGTTCGCTAAAGAATGGTTTAATTTATAATTCACATCATGCAAATCAAAAAAGTATTAGTAGCTAATCGAGGAGAAATTGCAATCCGAATTTTTAGAGCTTGTACAGAGATCGGGATACAAACGGTAGGAGTATACACCTACGAAGACCGCTACTCGTTACATAGGTATAAAGCCGATGAAGCCTATCAAATAGGAGAAAATAACGAGCCCTTAAAGCCATATTTGAATATAGATGCAATTATAAAAGTAGCTAAAAACAATAATGTAGATGCTATTCACCCAGGATATGGATTTCTTTCTGAGAATGCAGATTTTGCCCAGAAATGTTTAGATAATAATATTGTTTTTATAGGCCCAAAAGTATCTGTACTTCGCTCTTTAGGGGATAAAATCACTGCAAAAAAAGTTGCTATAGATAACGGTATTCCGATTATTGAAAGTAATAAAGAAGATCTTACAGATATTAAAATAGCTATAAAAGAAGCCAAAAGTATTGGTTTTCCAGTAATGCTTAAAGCTGCATCTGGAGGTGGAGGACGAGGAATGCGAGTGATCCGAAATGTAGAAGAATTAGAAAAAGCATATCCAGAATCCCGCAGAGAAGCCCTTAATGCTTTTGGAGATGACACCGTGTTTTTAGAAAAATTTGTAGAGAATCCAAAGCATATCGAAATACAAATCGTAGCAGATCAGCATGGTAACATGGTGCATCTTTTTGAGCGGGATTGCTCTGTACAACGACGATACCAAAAAGTTATTGAATACGCTCCTTCTTTTGGAGTTTCTGAACAAATAAAACAGAATCTTTATACGTATGCTATTAATATTTGTAAAGCCGTAGGATATAATAATATAGGAACTGTAGAGTTTTTGGTGGATGATGATGGTAGCATTTACTTTATAGAAGTGAACCCGCGAGTACAAGTAGAACATACAGTAACTGAAATAGTTACTGGTATAGACCTTATTAAAGCACAGATATTTATTGCAGGAGGATATAAATTATCAGATCAGCAAATAAAAATAGAAAGCCAGGAGAGTGTTAAAACTACTGGATTCGCTCTACAATGCAGAATAACTACCGAAGATCCAGAAAATGATTTTAAACCCGATTATGGAACCATTACTACCTATCGAAGTGCATCTGGTTTTGGAATTAGATTAGATGCAGGAAGCGTATATCAAGGAGTAACTATTTCTCCCTTTTTCGATTCTATGTTAGTGAAAATTTCGGCAAATAGCAGAACATTAGACGGAGCATGCCGAAAGATGTTAAGAGCCCTTTCAGAATTTAGAATACGAGGGGTAAAAACCAATATGCCGTTTTTAGATAATATATTGCGTCATGATACTTTTAGAAAAGGAGAGGTAACCGTTAATTTTATAAGAGACACAAAAGAGCTCTTTGTCATAAAAGAACCGCGTAACCGTGCTACAAAATTGGCAAACTTTTTAGGAGATGTAATCGTAAATGGGAATTCTGATGTAAAAAAGATAGATCCAAAAAAGGTTTTTGTTACTCCAATCATACCAAAGTTTGAGGAAACTGCAGACTATGCAAAAGGAACTAAAGATTTGCTTACGGAACTTGGACCAGAAAAATTTGCAGAATGGTTGAAGAATGAAAAGAAAATTCATTTTACAGATACTACCATGCGGGATGCGCATCAAAGTTTGTTGGCAACTCGAATGCGAACACATGATATGCTCAAAGTAGCAGAAGGATTTGCTAAAAACCATCCTGAAATCTTTAGTATGGAAGTATGGGGAGGAGCTACCTTTGATGTTTGTTTACGTTTTCTTAAAGAAAACCCATGGGAGCGACTTCGTTCCTTGCGAGAAGCTATGCCAAATCTTTTATTGCAAATGCTAATTCGTGGATCTAATGGGGTGGGGTATACCGCATACCCAGATAACCTTATTGGGAAGTTTGTAGAACAATCCTGGGAGAATGGTGTAGATGTATTTAGAATTTTTGATTCCTTAAACTGGATGAAGTCTATAGCACCTTGCATCGAACATGTACGTACAAGAACTCAAGGATTAGCAGAAGGTTCCTTATGTTATACTGGGGATATTTTGGATACAAAACGAACAAAATATACGCTAGAGTACTACATACAACTGGCAAAAGATATTGAAAATGCAGGAGCGCATATTTTAGGAATTAAAGATATGGCAGGATTATTAAAACCGTATGCAGCTTACGAACTCATTTCTGCATTAAAAACAGAAATTAATATTCCAATACATTTACATACACACGATACTTCTTCGGTACAGTCTGCTACCTATATTAAAGCTATTGAAGCAGGAGTAGATGTAGTAGACGTAGCTCTTGGTGGTTTATCTGGGTTAACATCCCAACCTAACTTTAATTCGGTTGTAGAAATGATGCGATTTCACGAACGTGAAAATACAATGAACATACCAAAATTAAATGAATATTCTAATTATTGGGAGCAAGTAAGAGAGTATTATTATGTTTTTGAGTCCGGATTAAAAGCAGGAACAGGAGAGGTCTATCAACACGAAATCCCAGGAGGACAATATTCTAACTTAAAACCACAAGCAGAAGCATTAGGGTTGGCAGATCGTTTTCATGAAATCACCAAAATGTATGGCGAAGTCAATACGTTATTTGGAGATATCGTTAAAGTAACACCAAGCTCTAAAGTAGTTGGGGATATGGCACAATACTTAGTAAGTAATAATCTAACGATAGAAGATGTTAAAGAACGAGGGGATACGATCTCTTACCCTCAATCGGTAGTTAGTCTGTTTAAAGGAGAATTAGGGCAGCCTGTAGGGCAGTTTCCAAAAAACCTACAAAAATCAATACTTAAAGGACAAAAACCTTTTACCAACAGACCTAATGCACATCTGGAACCAGTAGATTTTGAAACCGAGTTTAAAGAATTTGTTAAGATATTTAAAAAAGGAATGGGAAGAGATCTCGATATTACCGATTTCCTTTCTTATAAACTATATCCAGAAGTATTTACTGGAGCATATAACCATCATCTTAAATATGGTAATGTAGTGAATATTCCTACAAAAAACTTTTTCTATGGTATGACACCAGGAGAAGAAATAATCATTGAAATAGATAAAGGAAAAGTACTGTTAATAGAACTAATATCTGTAGGAGAACCTAATGAAGATGGTATGGTAACTGTGTTTTTTAAAGTAAATGGGCAAACCAGAAATGTAGAAATAAAAGATAATTCTATCAAGGTAAATAAAGTTACACATATAAAAGCAGATAAATCAGATACCAAACAAATAGGAGCACCATTACAAGGATCATTATCCTCTGTATTAGTTAAAAATGGGCAAGAAATAAAAAAGAATGATCCGTTATTTATTATTGAAGCTATGAAAATGGAGACTACCATAACAGCTAATGAAAATGGAACAGTAAAGAAAATTGTTCTTAAATCTGGGACTATGGTAAATGCAGATGATTTGGTGATCACACTTAAGTAGATAATCTTTTGAAAAAAACACCCTCATTAATTTTAAATTAATGAGGGTGTCTACTATTTTTTATAATTCAAACTCTTAAAATGGGTTTATAACGTTTGGGAACAACATACCGTTTATAGTGTTAGCATCTCTTGCTGATATACCTCCCCAGTTTTCATTAGCTTCTGTAACATTAGGTGCCATAAAACTTATAGGATCAGAATGAGTAAGTCCTAAGTTATGCCCTAGCTCATGAACCATTATATAATATCTAAGATTAGGTGTTAAAACAGGATCTAGATTAGTATAGTTAAGATTTATAGTGACAAATTTTCCAACAGGACCATTTGCAACATCAGGAAAATCAGCTCCAGCAGGAGAAAAATCAAAGCCTATTTCTGCTTCTCCAGAGATTACAATATCTGCATTTGCACGCGAGAAAACTCTTCTCATGTTTAAAAAATTATTAATAGAACTCCATTCAGTAAGCGCTCTATTTGTCGGAGCAATCCATTCTTGAGGAACTTGATTATAAAATATTTTTATATCCCTTAAAAAATTTTCACCTGCAACGCCAACAGGTACTTGACCTTTACTATTAATCTGGTCGTAGGGAGTATTCAGATATGTATCTCTAGTTTGTTTAGAAGTGATTTCTTGTTGGTCAAAAGTTTCTAACCCTTCTTTTTCGCAAGAGGTGAACAATGTAATGGTTGATAATGCAGTAAGCATTAGTAATCTAGAAGCATTTTTTAAAAATGTCTTTTTCATTTGTGTAAGATTTTAATGAGTTATTAATGATAACTTAAGTTTATCTTTTTAAGATTAAAACATATACTAATAAGTGATTTGTTCCGGATACAAAGTCTTACTCGTAATCTATTTTAAACAGCTTAAATTGGTTTTTTTAAGCAAATAAACTAAAGTTGTTTTGTTGAGGACAAATTTATATTTTAATTACAGATATAACTTTTTTTGAGTTAGATTAACCAATTGTTAACTAAAATGTTTCCTTATTGTTAATAAATCTTTAATAAATAGTTATTTTTTAAAAAAGATATAAAGCTCTATTTTATAAAATTATTGGATCTAGTAATACTATTTTTTCTTTAAGAAGAACTATAAGAGTATTTTTTTGTTTAAAACCTGCTTCTAAATTTCTTGAAAGAGAAGCATACAATATTCTAAACAAAATCAATAGTTTTACCTATTTTTACGTAATGCAATACTTTTTAATTTTAGCCTTGCAAGGCTTTTGTATTTATCATGCTATCAAGAATAAAAATAATTACTATTGGTTCTTTGTAATTTTGTTTCTACCAGTGATAGGAAGTGTTATTTATCTTTTTACTCAGGTATTTAATAAGAAAGACCTGGACGTGGTTCAAAAAGAAGTTATAAATGTCATTAATCCCACTAAAAAGATTAACGATTTGCAAAAACAATTAGATTTTGCAGACACATTTCAGAATAGAATCAATCTAGCAGATGTTTTACTAGAAACAGGAGATTATGTAAACGCAATAAAAGAATATGAAACTGCAATTAATGAAGATTATACAAAAGATACAGGAGTAGTTAAAAAATTAATAGAAGGATATTCTTATATTAAAAATTACGATAAAGTTATATCCTGTGCCGAATATATAAGTGCTAAACCTGATTTTAAAAGGTCTCGAAGCCAGTTTTTATATGGTTTAGCACTAGCAGAAAAAGAACAACCTGAAAAAGCAGAAGAACAGTTAAGGCAGATTGATCAGAGATATTCAAATTATAAGGAACGATATATACTAGCTCAGTTTTTGATAGAAAAAGGAAAAACGGAAGATGCTAAGGAAATCTTATTAGAAATAGTAACCGAGTCCGATCATATGTCGAAGCCTAATAAAAATAAATATCGTGAAGTGATAAGTGATGTAAAAAAACTAGTGGCTTCTGTATAGCATAAGTTTAGCTATTTCAAAGTTAAAATGGATACAATAATAAAATGCCAAACGCTCCCAGAATCCTTAAGATTTTTGAGGCTTTTTTTTGGACACTTATTTTAGTACTATGAAGAGGTTTGTAGCTGTTGAGATAGGGTTTACGCTATTAATGATGATAAAATTCAATACTTTATATTAAATAATTATCAAAAACTATTTCCTATCCCCAATATACTAGAAGATAAAGGTCTTTGTAGTTTAGAAAATCTTTCTATTTTTACAATATAGTAACATTTTTTTTTGGAAAATTTGAGAATCAGACCTATTCAAATATCATTATTTATTCTATTTATATTGGGAGCATTGTTTGGACTTATGTTTCTAAGTGAAAAAGGACAAGTCGAAAAAGCGCAAACACAAGATGATGGATTCTCTTATGAAGGAATTTCTGTAAAATACCCAACCTATGCTACTTTTTTAGGATTAAATAAAGACACTGTTTTAACCAGAAAAGATATTTTAGAAGTTACCAATATTGTAACCCCGCTAGAAGTAGAAACAGAAGAGGAAGAAAGTATAGAAGTGCTATCTAAAGAAATAAAGCAGCTTCCTGATTTTTCTAAAATAGATACCACCAGAATTGTTAGAATTCAATATCCAGATAGTAATTCTGGTTTTTCAAAAAAATTAAGAAATAAACTCTCTTCTAGATCTTGTAGAATTATACATTATGGGGATTCGCAGATAGAAGGAGATAGGATTACTGCGTATTTACGAAATCGATTACAACATATGTATGGAGGTAGTGGTCCTGGTTTTATTCCTGTGTTGCCAGTGTATTCACAAATAAGTGCAATAGTAGAACCAACTAGTAATTGGCAACGATTTGCTTTTTTTGATCCAACTCAAAAACAGTTTTCGCATAAAAAATATGGAGCATATTTATCTGTTTCCCGTTTTACAGAACATTTCGAAAAACTTCCGGATAGCACTAAGATAGACTCTATGCCTATAGTTAAAGCTTCTATTAAAATTGGTAAATCCCAAAAAACGTATGCAAAATTTAGACGATTTACAAATATAGGTTTACACTACGGTAATTGTAATTTCCCTGTAAAAATATCGGTCTATAATAATGGAGCTTTACTTCAACAAGATGATTTAATTGCAGATGGTAAATACCATGAGTATAAAATCAGAACAAATACCACACCTACTAATCTAAAAATAGAGGTAGAAGGCAAAGTAAGCGCAGATTTTTACGGAGTAACATTAGACGGGGGGTCTGGAGTGCAAATAGATAATGTAGCAATGCGAGGAGCTTCAGGAACTATTTTTACCAGATCTAATACATCTACCTATAGTAAAATGATAAGGCAATTAGATCCCGAGATTGTTATTATGCAATATGGAGGAAATACCATGCCTTATTTAAAAGATTCTACAGATGTCGAAAATTATGCCAAACATGTAGTATATCAGGCAAATTGGATTAAAAGACGAGCAAAAAATCCTAGTATTATATTTATCGGTCCAACCGATATGTGTTTGCCAGTAAATGGTAAAATGGAAACCTACCCATTATTGCCGTATCTTAATGATAAATTAAAGGAAACCTGTTTAAAGAATGATATTGCCTATTGGAGTATGTATGCTGCTATGGGAGGAAAAGGATCGATGAAATTATGGGTAGACGAAAAATTAACTGCCACAGATTATATGCACTTTACCTGGAAAGGAACCAAAATAATATCAGAACTATTTTTTACAGCCTTATATCTTGACCTCAAAGAACCTAAAAATAATGACAATACCTAAAAAAATATCTTTTTGTTTATGGCTTTTAACATTGCCTATAGTCGCACAGACCTATGTTTTAGATACCATACATGATAAATATACTTTCGTAAACTGGAAAGCTAATACTATAAAAATGGCAGAAAGTTCTCCTGCTTTTAAATCTTTTTTTCGTAAGCTGGATACTATTGCTAAAGGAGGTAAAGAAAAACTGCACATTTTTCATATAGGAGGATCTCATATCCAAGCAGATATTTATTCTAACCGACTTAGATCCTACCTTCAGACAATGAGTTCAACAACCAAAGGGCAGCGAGGGTTTATATATCCGTATAGTATTGCAAAAACTAATAATCCTGGTAATTATAAAATAAAATATGATGGTAAATGGTCAGGATACCGATGTTCTGTTAGAAAAGATAGTGTAGCTTGGGGATTATCGGGAGTGACAGCCGTTTTTAAAGATACCTTATCTAACATAAAAATAATTGCTAATGGAAATAACTATCATGAAAATATGTATGATTTTAATAAAATCAGAATTTTTTATGATAACTGGAGCGACGATTATGAAATCTCATTTAAGCAAGACTCAATAGTATCTAAAGTAACAGAAAATAAGCAAGCACATTTTATAGAATATGCACTTAACACTACCGTAGAAGAAATAGAGTTTTGTGTTCGTAAGGTAAAAGATACAGCGAATGCAGAATTTTTAATGATGGGAGTAGAGTTAATGAATGAAAATACAGGGATCGAATATACCTCTATAGGGGTTAACGGAGGGAGTTTTTCATATTATGAACGATGTCGATATTTTAAAGAACAATTGCTACTTTATAAACCAGATTTGTTTATTATATCAATAGGAACAAATGATGCATATCATCCAGATTTTGATCCCAAAGCATATAAAAAATATTATACCGATTTTATAAAATTAATCCAACAGGCAAACCCTGATTGTGCAGTATTACTAACAGTGCCAAACGACTCTTATTATAAAAGGAAATTCCCAAATCCCAGAACCAGAATTGCCAGAGATATTATTTATCAAGTAGCAGAAGAACAAAAAATGGCAGTTTGGGATTTTTATGAAATTATGGGAGGATTTAACTCCTCACAAAGTTGGTATACTAATAAATTAATGCCCCGGGATCGTATACATTTTACGGTTATGGGGTATAGAATAAAAGCAGATTTATTATTACAAGCACTGGCAAACTCTTGGGAAAAAGAACTACAACTAGAGTCTAACTCTATTTTGAATCAGATTATTAATGAATAGACTTATTGACATATTCTCTTTTTCAGAGGACTCCCCGTTAATATTTACACAAGCAAATTTTTGGATATTCTTTGCAGTAATATACTTTATCTATTCTATACTATATAGTAAAAAGAATTTACGAAGCGCGTATCTGTTTGCGATCAGTTTGCTTTTTTATTATAAAACCAGTGGACTTTTTGTAGGTATCTTGCTTTTTAGTACCATTAATGATTTCTTTTTAGGCAAAGCCATTTATAAAAGCAAATCTGTTTTGCTACAAAAAATATTGGTAGCAGTTAGTGTGATTATTAATCTGGGAACATTATGTTATTTTAAATACGCTTATTTCTTTACCGATTCTTATAACTACCTTTTTCAAGCCAATTACGAAGTAGTTAACTATTTAGCACAATGGGCTAATACTTGGGGAGCAGTAGACTATTTTACAATCGATAAAATTATACTTCCGGTAGGTATTTCGTTTTATACTTTTCAGACAATTAGTTATAGTGTAGATATTTATAGAAAACAAATCAAACCCTTAAACTCTATTATAGATTTTGGATTTTTTGTAAGTTTCTTTCCGCAGTTGGTGGCAGGTCCAATCGTGCGAGCCTCAGATTTTGTGCCACAAATACGTAAAGAGATTAATATTACTAAAGAAGAGTTTGGTAGAGCTTCTTTTATGATCTTAAAAGGGCTGATAAAAAAAATGTTGTTTGCAGACTATATCGCTGCAAATTTTATGGATCGAGTGTTCGATGTGCCCGAAATGTTTTCGGGTTTTACTAATATCATGGCAATGTTTGGATATTCGTTACAGATTTACGGCGATTTTTCGGGATATACAGATATAGCAATAGGATTAGCATTACTTATGGGGTATAAATTACCAGTTAACTTTAACTCCCCATATAAAGCGATACACTGTGGAGATTTTTGGCAACGCTGGCATATCTCCTTATCTACATGGTTAAAAGATTATCTGTATATACCAATAGGGGGTAATCGCAACGGAACCATTTTTTCGTATACGTTTATATTAGTATTTACATTTTTAGGAGTATTTGCGCTTTCTGATTATGCAATAGCCTTGTCGGCAACCTCTGTAGTGGGAGGAATATTAATTATCACTTTATTTTCGACAAAGTTAGCAAAGCACTTTAACCGTAATGTGAATATCATGATTACGATGTTGGTTGGTGGGTTATGGCATGGTGCGTCTTGGAAATTTGTGATTTGGGGAGGACTTAATGGTCTGGGAATAGTAGCATATAAATACTGGCGTAAGGTAAGTCCGTATGAAAACTCAAATGCGTGGTATGCTACATTGTGGAAGATAACCCTAACCTTTGTATTTATAACCTTTACCCGTATCTATTTTAGAGGAAATAGTATGGATCATATAGAGCAATTTTATCAGCAAGTAATAACAAATATGGATTGGCAAAATGCCTTAATCGTACTCTGGGAGTACAGAATGGTATTTATAGTTATGATTTTGGGATATATAACACATTGGCTGCCATATAGTACCAAAGACTGGATCGAAAACTTGTTCATTAAAAGTAATATGATTATCAAAGCTTTAGTGGTAATGATCGTTGCAATTATTTGCTATCAAACCTATGCAGCAGATTTTCAGCCTTTTATTTATTTTCAGTTTTAGAGATCCTGTGGGCGGGTGGGGTAGTTAGTTTTTTAGCAATTAGAGGGTTAGTTTTTAGTCTTTCAATTTTTCACCTTTACATTTACCATTTTACATTTAGTATTTTATATTTTTCATCTTTGTATTTATCATTTAGTATTTCATATCATGTTTTTACATACGCATCCTTACAAACCATTTTTTCCTGAAGGAGTAACAAAACTAATTGTTGGTACATTACCTCCTCCTAGATTTACTACGGGAGAATTAAAAAAAGGAGATGTTAATTTTTGTTACGGAAGTATTAGTGGTTTGTTATGGCCAGTATTGGATAAGATTTTTAACTTAAATCTTATTTTTGAAACGACGCAAGAAGCAATAAATCAAAGAAAAAACTTTTTAAAATCCCGTAATATAGGGATTTGCGATATTGTAGAAAGTTGCGAGCGACAAAAAATAGATGCATCAGATTTAGGAATGCAAAACATAAAACTTAGAAATATTTTAAGATATTTAAAACAATATCCTAAGATTAATACAATACTATTTACAGGGGGTAATAGTAAAAATGGTCCTGAATATTTTTTTAGAAAACATATAAAAGAACAAGGTATTCCATTAGAAATAGTATCTAATGATATTCCTAGGATACACAAATTTGTTATAGAAAATCGTGTAATAAAAACCATATCTCTTACCGCGCCATCGGGTGCAGCAAACCGATCTATAGGTGCTTTGGACGAATACAAAAACTTAAAAAATCATAACCCTGATTTTAATACAATAGATTTTAGGGTACTGCAGTATCAGCGATTTTTTTAGATAATATATATACCGAAGATATTCTTTTATGTTATTTAGGGTAACGTGATGCTTTTCGACTATATTTACGCGGTTTTTAATCTAAAAGAATTCTGTCCAATATTGTCTGATACGTAGCTGGATATATTCTACCTCTTTTAGATAGTTTTATTTTTTATTTGGTATGAGCCTTACACTTCTTTCTTCACCTTTACAGGGATTTACAGATTTTCGATTTCGAAATGCTTTTAACACCTATTTTGGTGGGATTGATACATTTTATTCCCCTTATATTCGGTTTAATGGTAAAATGGTGATCAAGTCTTCTTTTCAGAAAGATATCTTGCCAGAAAATAATACAGTACCCAAGGTAATTCCTCAAATTATGACCAATGATGCAGAGGAGTTCTTATTTGTAGTTAAATTTATTCAGCAATTTGGTTATAAAGAACTTAATTGGAATCTGGGATGTCCATATCCAATGGTCACCAAACGGGGTATGGGGTCTGGCTTGATTTGTGATCCCCAAAAGATAGACCATATTCTGGATAGAGTACATACAGAAACAGATATTGTAGTATCTATGAAAATGAGAATGGGATATGAGAATAGCGAAGAAATTTTACATGTGTTTCCTATTCTAGAAAAGTATCCTATAAAAAACATTGCGATACATGCGCGCATAGGAAAACAATTATATAAAGGGGGAGTGGATTTAGAATCGTTTCAGCGTTGTCTGGATGCTACCAATCAAAAATTATATTATAACGGTGATATTACTTCGGTAGCTGTATTTAGAGAAATGCAAGAACGGTTTCCTAAAATAGACCATTGGATGATTGGTAGAGGCCTTATTGCAGATCCTTTTTTACCGAGTATGATAAAAGATAATACCACTACATATCCCAAAAACAGATTTGAAATCTTTAGTGAATTTCATGATACAATATATCAACAATATGATGACGCACTATCTGGACCAACCCCCATTAAAATGAAAATGTTAGGATTTTGGGAGTATTTTGCTACTGCATTTCCGAATCCCCAGAAAACATTTAAAAAAATAAAAAAGGCAGGTAATGCAAGGGCATACCAACAGGCAGTAAAAGAGATTCTAAATAGTATATAACGAAGTGAATTTTGTGGTTCTATTATTTAGAATAAGTTAAAATAGTTATTGAAATAATTACGTATCCTTCTATTTTACATATATTTGGATCTATATTTGCATACTTTTTTTCAAAACAGAGACAGAATCAATGGGATACACTAAATCCGAAATAGAAAAAATAGGCAATACTCTTATATATCTTCAAGAAAAAATAGGGGAGCGAATCTCTAAAACCAAAGCAATAAAATTGCTTTATTTTTTAGAAGAATTTTCTATTAAAAAATATGGCAGACCATTTTTGGGATTAGAATGGGAGGTATGGCACTTAGGGCCTGTTTCTGAAGACTTATACGCTGAAATAAACGAACCACACATGCTAAGTGAACATATTGAACATGCTCATTTTAACGGTTTGGATGGTTGTTTTATTGAACCCAAACATGCTTTTGTTGATGATGAATTTTCAGACTCAGATATTCAATTAATGGATATTTTAGTTGAAAACATTGGTCACTTAAATGCTTCTCAATTAATTGAGAAAACACATTTGCCTCACACTCTATGGTATAAAATTGCTAAAGAAAACAATTTATTAGAAAGCTTTACTAATAAATCAAGAACTACAACTGATTTCAAAATAGATTTATCCGAATTACTATCGCAAGACAAACAAGAAATGTATAATATGTATCTGGAGTCTAAAGAGATAAGTAGATCGTATGAAATGTAATCCTTTTGAAATATTATATTTTCCAAATTTTATTTTTAAGAATGGGGCAACTCCAAAGGCTAAGTTTTTTATAACATTAAAAAATTTGGATGGAGAAATTATAGTGGTTAGTTTGCCTACATCCAAAGATTTTGTTCCAGATAGCATAAAGATAGAAGGTTGTATCGAATATCCTGATAAATGTATTAGTTGCTTTTGCTTTTTAAAAAATAAAGTAATCTGCAATGGAACGGATTTTAAATTTAGTGTAGATACCTTTATATATGCAAATTCAGTGGACACATATAGTTTAACTAAATTAACAGAGTACTATCCAATTAAAGATATCGATTATTTTATTAAAGGGACTTTGTCTGAACCTTATAGAACAGATTTATTAAATTGCTTAAAGAATAGTCATGATTTAAAAAGAAAAATTAAGAAAATACTTTAAACGTGTTCTTTTGCTTCTTACTGCTGATAATCTGGTTTCTTTTGCGAAAGAATAAAGTTTTCAGTATGTGTCTATGAAGGTGTAATAGATTTTCTACGGTTTAAAGTAGTTTAAAAAGCAATAATATCTTGTTACATTGTAATCTATAATTGGTGTTGTTAAAAAAAATAATAAAACAGAAGTATCGTATTTTAAATAAAAAATTTCTACTGGTATTGTATAGTGTACTGGTTTTTATTCACTTTGTAGTAAAAGATAGTATATCCCCTTTTCATATTTTATATTATGCATTTCCGCCACTACTTTTAATTATAGGTAGTTTATTTTTAAGCGTATTGTTTTTTAGTGTTAAAAAGGTGTTTTACCCTTTAATAGTCTGCTTTTTATGTCTGCTATTATATTGGTTTAGCTATTATTATAACGGGCAACCCTCCTTAAATAATTTAGATAAAACAAACAGCATATTATTTTGGAATGTTGGAAGAAAAGGAGGAGAGTCTATGGATATCATCATCAAAAAAGTAAAGGAACAGAAAATCTCTTTTATAGCTTTGGTAGAAGCTGAAGAAGTAACAGATACAGATTTAGGACGGTTTAAAAATGCATTTCCTGCATATAGTATACAAAAATTACAGGGAGATATGGTCTTTGCAGTAAAAGGAAAAATAAAGGATGTTAACTATTATTGCCAAGACCTGAGTTATAAGTTTAATTATGTAACCGTTATTTTAGACCATCAAAAAGACTCCATACTAATTGTAGATGTTAATGCGGTGCCTTTTAATAATAGGGAATTTGCTCTGCATACTATTTATGAGTTTACTAAAAAAAACAACTGCTCTTTTATTGCAGGAGATTTTAATACCCCTTATGAAAGCGTTCATTTTAATGATTATAGAAACAACCTGAATAGCTTTCATTCCGTTTCTAAGGGATTTACGGCAACATGGTTTTATGGGATTCCTTTATTTGAAATAGACCAAATTTGGAGTGCAAAAGAAATTACACCAGTTGTACTTGAAAAAGAATTTTATAAAGTATCTGACCATGCACTCTTAATAGGAGCATATAAATAAGATAAAAATTTATATTGCGATGAGGTGTCTATAGATAAGATAGGATGGAGTAAAAAAACTGAGGAACAGCTAAAAGAAATGGATTTTTGAGTTTAATAGAAAGGCTATTATTTATTTGAAATGTTGTGAAAATTTAAACTTAAATAAAAATATGCAAAAAGTATTAATAACAGGGTAACATTTTGATATACTATGACATATACTTAATATCGTTGACGATAATTAATCAAAATCAAAAAAACATTAACACTAAAATAAAATTATAATGAAATGTGTTTTTAAATATTTACCACTTCTCTTTGCTTTTTTTGTTCTAGGTTGTCAGAATGGCAGTAAAAATAAAAGTCACAAAAATAATATTGAGGAACAAATAGATGACTATTCAGCAAAGATTGACAGTTTAATACAAACAACTAAACCTAGAAAGTTTAATGGAGTTATACTTATCACTCAAAATGAGGAAACAAAATATTCAAAGGCATATGGCTATTCTAATTTTGAGAATAAAACACCAATTACTTTAAAAGACAATTTTAGAATCCAGTCGAATAGTAAACAAATCACAGCAGTTTTAATTCTAAAAGAAGTTGAGAAAGGAAAAATAGAACTGAAGAGACCTATAATAGAATATTTGCCAAACATTGTACAAAATTGGGCAGATACAGTAACTGTTCATCAATTACTTAATAATTCGTCTGGGATAACAGCTATTGATGAGCCATTGCTTTTTGAAGCAGGAACTGAGTTCTACTATAGTAATGTAGGATATGCATTGTTAGGTAGAATAATAGAAAAGGTAAATGATAAAAAATATATTGAAGTAGCTAATGATTTTTTTAAAAAATTAGATATGAATAATAGTTATTGCTATGAATTAGGTAAAGCTAATAATGGATTAATTAATGGGTATAGAGGAATAAATGATGAATTTAATCTTGTTGATATTAATACTATTGTGACTTCTGAAAAAGGATGGGAAGATTTTATCCCAGCAGGTGGAATTATTTCGAATGCTTATGATTTGAACCTTTGGGACGAAAACCTTCATAAAGGTAAATTATTGGATTCAAATACATATACGTTAATGACGGATTTCGATAAAACTACAGACTTTTTTAATGTGTTTGGAGAAGAAAAAGTAGGATATGGTTACGGAGTTTGTATAAGTAATAAATCTTTAAACCATATTGGGCATGCTGGAAAAGGAATTGGATTTGGTTCATTTAAATTTTATATACCTGAAAAGAATTTAGATGTTATCGTATTAGAGAATGTTTATAATGAAGATGCTAATATTTTCTTTCACTTTGAGAAAAAGATAAGAGACATAGTCTTGAAAAGCAATCTTATAAAATAATAGCTATCGCCAATAACCAAGCATTTGTGTGTGGGTACAACCAAATATAGACGCAGTCTTAGCTAAACAGAACAAGTTTGTACTTATTATGGTATTGATATGGGTAAAGTGAGTACTTCTTAGAGTTGATATTCTTCGCAGAATAGTTTTCGTAGATTCTGACGTTATTGAATTTAAGAATCCAAAAAGCTTAAAAGTAAAACCTTCTAATATTTCTATATTTAGACTATTTGAAAAGGAGATTCCGAATGAGGATTTGGAGATATGTATAGGCTGTTAAAAAGAAATAGATTCTAGAACTTCATCAAAAGGCTGTTGTTTATTTGTAATATTGCTAAAAAATAGTAGTAATGGATGAAACAATGATTCAAAAAATAATAGAAGTTTGTAATGCTAAAATTGAAAAGAAAGGAGAGAAGGTAGGGCTTTCCTTTTATGCTTTCTTCGAAAATAAAAATAAGAACCCAAAACAACTAATGGAAGTTGCAGAATGGTGGATTATGAAACATAAACTCGATCATTTTGAAAAAGCTATAAAAATAAGAGAGATGGTACAAAACCAATTAGGAGAACTAAAAAATTAAATGTTTTAGGGATTAATGGAATTCATTTAATCTGGCAATCCTAAAAATGATACCCTGCCTTGGATTCCTCTAAAATGCATCAGTTTTGAGTGAAGTTTTGTTAAGAATTTTGTATCGAAAACTAGTATGTTAGATGAATCGGGTTATTGGATGCGAGAACGTAGCTATTTATTGCAGGAGTGCAGATAATCTTTGTAGTACTGTAGGTGCGCCCTGCAGTATGCAGGAAGGTTTCATCACAGCACGAAAGTGCCCTGCAGTATGCAGGAAGGTTTCGTCACAGCACGAAAGTGCCCTGCAGTGTGCAGGAAGGTTTCGTCACAGCACGAAAGTGCCCTGCAGTATGCAGGAAGGTTTCATCACAGCACGAAAGTGCCCTGCAGTATGCAGGAAGGTTTCGTCACAGCACGAAAG
>CAYGUC010000032.1:0-65680 GCA_964353005.1 uncultured Flavobacteriaceae bacterium
CTTAACAGCAGTATGCACAACTCTTTTTTTAGTTAATCAAAATGCACAACGGGTTTCTATAGTATAAAAACAAATATCACATTAACATTTACTTAAGAATAAAATCTATATTTCCTTGTACATTAGAAAATAAAAACAATGAAAAATATTTTAGTATTTTTAATTACTTTAATAACCTTTACTTCGGTAGCGCAAACCGATACAGAAATATATCTTTTTGATATCCTTAAAAAAGAAAATAAACAGACCCTACTCAATAAAAAAAACATATCTAATAACAAAGGGTATGATAACCAACCATACATTATAGGAGACTCCGTTGTTTTATTTTCCTCTACCAGAAGCAATCAAACAGATATAGCTGCATATAATATCCAACAAAAAAAATTAAACTGGATTACAAATACTAAAACCGGAAGTGAGTACTCTCCTGTAAAAACTCCTAATACAAATGATATTTCTGCTATTCGTCTAGACAAAGACGGTAAACAATTACTTTATAAATACAATTATACAACAGGGGATTCTAAAATACTATTACCTAACCTTAAAGTAGGATACCATACTTGGTATACAAAAGATATAGTTATTTCTTCAGTTCTAGAAAAAAATGGATTATCATTAGTAGTATCTAACTTAAAAAATAATACTAATGATACCATACAAAAACAAATTGGCAGATCATTACATAAAATTCCAAATTCAAATCTAATTAGCTACATCAGTAAAGAAAATGAAATTTGGGAAATTAAATCTTTAGATCCTATTACAAAATCTACAAAGACGATTATACCTACAATCCCCAAAGCAGAAGATATGTGTTGGTTACCAAATGGTACTATCTTAATGGGAAAAGGAAACAGGATATTTAAATTTACTCCAAAAATAGATTCGGACTGGAGTACTTTCTATACTTTTATGGATAACGAAATAGGAAATATCACAAGAATCGCGACAAATAGAAATGGAAATAAGCTTACGGTAGTATCTGAAATTTCTCCCGAGCACATCGTACAAAAACAAGTAGAAGCATACAACTCTCGTGATATTAATGCCTTTATGACTACTTATACTAAAGAAGCCTCTATTTATAACTTTCCTAATACTCTTCGATATGAAAATAAAGAAGCCATGCGTCCTTATTATGAAAAAAAATTCAAAGAAGAACCTAATTTGAATTGTGAAATAAAACAACGTATCGTATATCAAAATAAAGTAATAGATGAAGAATATGTTACCTATAAAGATAAAAGTGTAAGGGTAGCTTCTATATATGAAATAGAAAATGGAAAAATTGCTAAAGTAACTTTTATAAGACCACAAGAAAAGGATAATGATGGTATCGAAAAAAATGCAGAAAAAATAGTCGAAAAACAATTAGAAGCATATAATAATAAGGATATTGATAGTTTTATGGATACTTATGCTAAAGATGTAAAAGTGTATGATTTTCCAAACAGACTTTTATATGAAGGTCAAGAAAAAATGAAAAAAGAGTATATAGATCTTTTTGGCAAAACATCCAATTTAAATTATAAAATCAAAAACAGAATAGTAATGGGTAATAAAGTTATTGATGAAGAGTTTATAACCATTAATGAAAAAGAATTAAATGGAGTAACAATTTACGAAGTAGAGAACAATAAAATTACTAAAGTAACTTTTGTGAGATAAACCCTATTCTTATAAATATGTTAATACTAGCATATTAATTCCCTCTTTTATTTAAATTCGACAAATCAACAACCTCAGAGTACACTAATGAGAAATGCTTTCGAAAAATATATTTTTTTTCGAGGCAACATCGGTAATCAAAATTCTCTATGAGGGATTAAATCATTCATAATGAAAATATTTTTTACTACTACCCTATTTCTACTTTCTACTGTTTTAATCGCACAAACAGATTCAAAAATATACGATATTATTAAGGATGTATCTTCAAAACGTATAGAAAAAGATATAAAAAAATTAGCTGATTTTGGTACCCGTCATACACTAAGTGATACGGTTTCTACTACAAGAGGAATTGGTGCTGCCAGACGATGGATAAAATCAGAGTTCGATAAAATATCTAACGAATGTAATAATTGCTTAGAAGTTTTTTATCAAAAAGATTTGGTGAAGCAAGGCACTAACCAACGTATTACAAAAGATGTTTGGGTAGTAAATGTGGTTGCTATACAACGAGGAACAAAATATCCAAATCGATTTATAATGATGAGTGGAGACATAGACTCCAGAGTTACAGATCCTACAGATTATACTTCAGATTCTCCAGGAGCCAATGATAATGCCACAGGTATGGCGGGTGCTATTGAAGCCGCAAGAGTACTATCCAAATATAAATTCGAAAACAGTATTATTTATGTAGGTTTATCTGGAGAAGAGCAAGGTTTATTTGGAGGTCAAGGCTTAGCAAAATATGCTAAACAAAAAGACTGGGATATTATTGGGATCATGAATAATGATATGATTGGTAATATTAAAGGAGTAGACGGGGTTATTGACAATAGAACTTTTAGAATATTTTCTGAACCAGTTCCTCCTTCTGAAACAGAAAAACAAAGAAAATCACGACGATTTTATGGTGGCGAAGTAGACGGTATTTCTAGACAACTAGCTCGATATATCCATAAAAATGTAAAAACCTATATGCCAGAAATGAACCCTATGATGGTGTACCGATTAGATCGTTTTGGGCGAGGTGGGCATCACAGACCATTTAACGATGCTGGATATGCTGGGATAAGAATTATGGAAGCTCATGAAAATTATACCCAGCAACATCAAAATATAAGAGAAGAAAATGGAATTCAATACGGGGATGTAGTAGAACATGTTAATTTTGACTATGCCGCAAAATTAACTGCCGTTAACGCTATTAATCTTGCCAGCATAGCATGGGCTCCCCCTGCTCCTACCGAAGTTAAAATTGGAGGTATTGTAGAGCCATCTGCTAAATTTAAATGGAAAAAAATTAATGACCCAACTATTTTAGGATATAAAATATATTGGAGGGATACCACCTCTCCTACTTGGGATCATAGTAGATTTGTTGGCAATGTCGATAATTTTATATTAGACGGTATTGTTATTGATAATTTCTTTTTCGGAATTGCTACCGTGGGAAAAAATGGGCATGAAAGCCTTGTTGTATTCCCCTCAGAAGTATTTTAACACTAATCCTAATAAATGGAAATATCCTATAAGATATAGAAGTTCTTAACTAAATTATGAAAACCATTAATTAGATCTGTAAAATTATTTGCTAGTTTAGCAAGCTGTTAACGATATAAATAAGACTATTAAAAACAATGCATAAATTTTTTCTTTTCTGTTTGCTCACCATTCAGATACAATTTTTATTCGCACAAGAACTACAATTTACAAAACAAGACTCCTTGCGTGGATCTATCACTCCAGAACGAGAATGGTGGGATCTAACCTATTATCATCTGGACATTAAAGTAGATCCAGATAAAAAGACAATATCTGGAAAAAACACTATACAATATAAAGTTTTAAAAGAGCATAATGTTATACAAATCGATCTGCAAACTCCTTTAAAGATTGAAAAAGTACTACAGAACAATAAAAAACTCGAAATAACCTCTATCGGTAACGCTCATTTTATAAAACTTATAGAACCGCAACAAAAAGACGCTATACATACAGTAGATGTTTATTATAGTGGTAAACCTCGTGAGGCTGCTAATGCTCCTTGGGATGGAGGTATTTCATGGAAAAAAGACACAAATAACAAACACTTTATTGCATCTTCCTGCCAAGGATTAGGCGCAAGTGTATGGTGGCCAAATAAGGACCATATGTACGACGAGGTAGACAGCCTTTTTATAAGCGTTAATGTTCCTAAAGATTTAATAAACGTTTCTAATGGAAGATTACGCAAAATTGAAGATCATAATGACAACACCAAAACATATCATTGGTTTGTTAGTAACCCCATTAATAATTATGGCGTAAATATTAATATTGGAGATTATGTACATTTTGGAGAAAAATACACAGGTGAAAAAGGAGTTCTAGACATGAATTATTATGTGCTTAGAGACAACTTAGAAAAAGCTAAAAAACAATTTAAAGATGCTCCTAAAATGATGAAAGCTTTTGAGCATTGGTTTGGCCCTTACCCTTTTTATGAAGATAGTTTTAAACTGGTTGAAGTACCTTATTTGGGTATGGAACACCAAAGCTCTGTTACCTACGGCAATAAATATGGTAATGGATATTTAGGAAATGATCTATCAGGATCAGGATGGGGTATGAAATTTGACTTTATCATTATCCACGAATCTGGTCACGAATGGTTTGCAAACAATATTACTAATAAGGATATTGCAGATATGTGGGTGCATGAAAGTTTTACTGCATATTCTGAAAACCTTTTTTTGGATTACTACTACGGTAAAAAAGCCTCCTCAGAATATGTAATAGGAACCAGAAAAATTATTCAAAATGATAAACCAATTATTGGTGTCTATAATGTAAATAAAGAAGGCTCTGGAGATATGTACTATAAAGGAGCAAATATGCTACATACGCTTCGCCAGCTTGTAGATGATGATGAAAAATGGAGAACTATCTTAAGAGACCTCAACAAAGATTTTTATCACCAAACAGTAACTACAAAACAAATCGAAGAATACCTATCTGCTAAAACTAAAATCGATCTTACTACGTTTTTTGATCAATATCTTAGAACCACAAAAATACCTACCCTAGAGTACTCTATAGAGAAAGGAAAGTTAAAATACAGGTATACAAATAGCATACAAGGGTTCGATATGCCAATACGTATTTATACAGAAGATAGTTCACAATGGATACAACCAAATACTTCTTGGCAAACAACCAGTTTTAAAGGAGATAAAATTACTATCGACCCTAATTTTTATATAAATATAAATGCTCTATGATTTCTGGTAAACGCAATAAAATATTCCTGAAATATGTTATAAAAAGTTTATTAAGAGATTAAATCTAACATTAAATGAATTTTATTCCTTTCCCTAACCTACAAACCGATAGATTGCTATTAAGACAGTTAAACAAGGAAGATGCGAATGCCATTTTCTTTTTACGATCTGATGCTACAGTGAACAAATACGTTAAAAGACCACAAACAGATACTATACAAGACGCTATCAATTTTATAAATAAAATTAATAATGGGATTATAGAAAAAGATTGGATTTTTTGGGGTATTACTTTAGAAGGTTCTCCAAAGGTAATAGGAACTATTTGTTTATGGAATTTTTCTAAAGATCGAAAAATTGCCGAAATAGGATACGATCTTTCCCCTGATTTTCATAAAAAAGGGCTTATGAATGAAGCTTTAAAGGCTATTCTTAAGTACGGACATAAATCCTTGAATCTCGAAATTGTGGAAGCATATACTCATAAAAACAATAATGCTTCCAAAAATTTATTGCTTAATAATGGTTTTCATCATATAAAACACAGAATAGATGAGGACAACCCAGATAATAGTATCTTTTCTTTAGAATTATTTTAAATTTTATAAAAAAAAGAGTTGTTTTAGTTCATTGTAAAACAACTCTTTTTTTGATTCTTATTACTTTCTTATAAAAAATAAAAACATTTCTTTTTTATCCCTCTTGTAACAATTTACAAACTTATGCATCAAAGGGAAAAACAAGAACATGAAAACATTTAAAATTACATTTGTATTAGTAGTAATAATAGTAAGTTTAGGGTTTGCTCAAACACCCGCAATTAAAACTGAAGTAATAGGAAAAGGAAATCCCGTATTATTTTTACCAGGTTTTACATCCCCAGGGTCTATATGGAAAGAAACTGTAAACAACATTAATCCAAAAGTCGAAGCACATTTAATCTCTTATGCAGGATTTAACGGTAATCCTCCCATAGCAATGCCATGGTATGCTACTATTAAAAAAGAACTATTAACCTACATTAAAAACAAACAACTAACCAATTTAAAAATAGTAGGACATAGCATGGGTGGAAATATGGCTATAGATCTTGCCGCAGAATTACCAGATACAATAACAGGAGTACTAATTCTAGATGCCATACCATGTATGCGTGAATTAATGATGCCAGGAGTGCCAGATAGTCAAATACAATACGACAACCCTTATAACAAACAAATGTTGGTTATGCCAGAAGAGCAATTTAAGCAAAATGCAACTATGATGGCGCAAAACATGACGAATACCAACGATAAAGTAGACACCCTTATACAATGGATTCTAGAAGCAGATAGAAAAACTTATGTATATGGATATACCGACTTATTAAAATTAGATTTAAGACCTATATTAAATAAAGTAACTGCAAAAACATTAATTTTAGGAGCCTCTTTTCCTAACCTAGAAATTGCAAAATCTAACTATAAAAAACAATACACCAATCTGACTAACAAAACAATAGAAATGGCACCAGATAGCAAACACTTTATCATGTTTGATCAACCAGAGTGGTTTTATAAAAAAATAAATGCTTTTCTAACTAATGAGTAAAAAGAACTGGCAATTGTTTGAAACAATATATCAGCAATCCTATTCTATGGTATTACAAATGTGTCTGGGTTTTATGAAAGGAGATAAAGATTTAGCTAATGACCTATCCCAAGAAGTATTTATAAATATTTGGAACGCTATAGGAAATTTTAAAGGAAAATCAACCCCAAAAACATGGGTGTATAGAATCACAGTAAATACCTGTTTGCAATATATTAGAAAAGAAAAAAAGAAAACCAATCTATCTATTGAAAAAATAGAATATGCATTAGTACAGGAAAATCATAATCCAGAAAACAATCCTCAGCAAGAGTTATATGCAGCAATTGGTAAACTAGAAAAATTAGATAGATTAATTATAATGATGGTTTTAGAAGGGCAAGATTATGATACTATATCCAATATTATGGGCATTCAACCTACTAATGTTAGAGTTAAAATTCACCGAATTAAGAAACGTCTTAAAAAAATAATGGAACATGAATAACGAATTTGAAGAACTGCAACGTAAATGGCAAAAAAACAAACAAAATATTAAAAAGAATCCTGAAGCAATTGATAAAATGCTTATTACTATAGCTGCAAAAAAAAAATCAAACATACGTTTTCATTACGGAAACATTAGTATTCTATTTATTATTGTATTAGGAGTTGCTTCTTTTTTCTACTACGTAGCACCAGTAAAAGAAATAGCAAGCAGGATTGGTGTTTTTTTAATGATAGGCAGCCTGTTTTTAAGAATACTAATAGAATATTTAAGTATCCTAAAATCTAAAAAAATAGATGTTGTCGATAATGTTTTAAAAACTACCAATAATACATTAGATTTTTATACTTTCAGAAAAAAAATACATGGTCCTGTTACTCTTACAATAATAGCTTTATACACTATTGGTTTCTATTTGATCACCCCAGAGTTTAGTATATATTTTTCTACCTGGCAAATGATTTTAATAGATGGATCTTACATTATTGGTGCAATTATCCCTTTTCTTATTGTAAGAAAAAGTATACAAAAAGAAATGCATACTCTTTTAGAAATCATCGATCTAAAAAATAAAATTCTTGACAACAATAATTATACTAACGAGATTTAATCATGACTCCAGACACTAAAAAAAACAGCATCCTAAGAGCAGCTTCTCCAAGTATTTTTCTTAAAACATATTTTATTTCGAAATAAGCATCTTAAAAATCAATAACCTAGGAACAAGCTTGCGAGGTATGTTTCTAAAAATATATTTTGTTTTCAAGGCAAGCCTCGGAGAATTAAACTCCACAATTTGGATTAAAAAACTAATTTACTGTAACATCTTAATATATAAAGCGTCTTAATAATACATACAAATTGTATAGTATTAAACGTCTCGAAACATTAGGGAGAAAATTTATACTAGTTAGCCGCTCTTATCATTTCTTTCTCTTGAAGTTTCGAGACGTTTAATACTATATACAAAAACAAACATTCTTTCATATATTATTTTTTATATATTTGTAATAATAGAAATGTAGTAACTGTATATTACGCGCTCGTTTTTTAACTTAAGGAAGAACATCGGAAAAACAAGTGCATTTCTTACGGAAAACCTCCGTATACCTTAATCAACAATAGTTGGTTTGGTGTACGGAGGTTTTTTTGTTACACTTATTTATTAATTTATTAGAATATGATTATGAAAAAAATTAGTGCTGCTTTAATGATAAATATTCTGGCTTCTGCTATGCATAGTTATTTTGAAGATAATGATATAATCTCGGTAATTAAGTACCAATCATAAAATACTTCAGAGATGCATCAATATATAGTACAAAATACTATTATAGTACCCAGAACATTATCAATAATTGTAGATAAAGCCGCATTACCAATAGCTGCAATTCTTCAAAACAACCATTACCAAGGTAAAAGTACGCAAACAATTAATACATCAAATAACAGCAGAATATGGCAACCATTATTAATCTACCAGATATAAAAAATAGTATCAAAAACATAGATGTGGTAGCAGCTATAGAAAATGGTTTTGTAGCCTATAGCAATCAGCAAACGGTAGTCCCACCAGTAGGGGAACTATTATTTGAAGATCCTCCCGGAGATGTACATATTAAGTATGGATATATAAAAAAAGAAGAGTTTTATGTCATCAAAATAGCATCTGGTTTTTATAATAACCCAAAGCTTGGTATTGCTTCCAGTCAAGGCATGATGTTGATTTTTAATCAAAAAACAGGGCAACCAACCGCAATATTATTAGACGAGGGGTATCTAACCGATATTCGTACCGCTGCAGCAGGGGCAGTCGCAGCCAAGTACTTTGCTCCCAAAAAAGTAAATGCAATTGGTATATTAGGCACAGGAATTCAAGCCAAATTACAGTTAAAATTTCTACAAAACAATACTCCATGTAAAACCGTCTGGATATGGGGTAGAACACTAAAAAACGTAGAAGAATTTAAGACTGAACTAAATAATGATTTTGATATACATATTGCAAAAACCCCAGCAGAGATAGCAAAACATTGTAACTTAATAGTAACTACTACCCCATCTGAGACAGTATTACTTACTTCTGCAGAAATACAACCTGGCACTCATATTACGGCAGTAGGATCAGATACTCCACATAAACAAGAATTAGAAAGTGCTATACTACAAAAAGCAGATCTGGTGATTGCAGATAGTATAGCACAGAGCAAAAGTCGGGGCGAGATATATCATGGCGTTAAAGACGGGGTTATTTCTATGAAAAAAATAACCGAACTGGGGACTGCTATTCAAAACCCAAATTTACAACGCACCAACGATGCCCAAATAACTATAGTAGACCTTACAGGAGTTGCTGTACAGGATATTAAAATCGCAACGGCAGTATACCAACACTATAAAAATAAAAACATTAAATAAAGTACAACCTTATGAACATTCCGATTTTTGAACTTGAAAGAGTACAGTCTTTATTCGAAAACACTGTTGATTATAACCTAACCGAAAGTGGTTTTCACCCATATACTCTTAATGAGTTATTAGATAAAGGTCAAATAAAAACCTTAACCAATACCGTATTAGGATACGGTCAGACCAACGGTTCTATACCACTACGTAATAGAATTAGTGCTATGTACAATGGTGCTAATCAAGAAAACGTATTGGTTACCAATGGCTCATCTGAAGCTAATTTTATTGCATGTCATACCCTTTTAGAAAAAGGAGACGAAGTAGTAATGATGGTACCCAACTACATGCAGATCTGGGGTATTGCAGAAGAAATGGGATGCATCCCAAAAGCATTTCACTTACGCGAGGAAAACCAATGGAAACCAGATATCGAAGAACTAAAATCTCTGGTTACAACCAATACAAAAATGATCGCATTATGTAATCCTAATAATCCAACAGGGTATACACTATCTACCCAAGAGATGCAAGAAATTGTAGCTATTGCAAAAAGTGTAGATGCCTGGGTGTATTGTGACGAGGTATATCGCGGAGCAGAACTGGATGGCAAAATTATAGAAAGCTTTATCGGTATGTATGATAAAGTTATGGTAAATGGTGGTTTATCCAAAGCCTATGCTCTACCAGGTTTACGATTAGGATGGTTAATTGGCCCAGAAAAAATCATTGCAGATACTTGGGCATACCATGATTATACCTCTATAACTGCTGGTATTATGAGTCACTACATCGGGGAGATAGCCTTGCAACCCGAAAAACGTAAAGAAATACTAACCAGAAATAGAACTATGCTTAATGAAAATCTGGTAGTAGTAAAAGAATGGCTCGACCAATATGGTAATTTATTTGAATATGTACCCCCAAAAAGTGGTGGAATGTTATTTATCAAATATAATCTTGATATAAACTCTACTAAACTAGCAGAATGGCTGCGTACCGAAAAAAGTGTATTCATACTTGCAGGAGATTGCTATGGTATGGATCATCACTTTAGAATTGGTATCGGAGAACGTAAAGAATATATTTTGGCAGGATTAGAACGTATAAAGGTGGCATTAAAAGAACGGTTTAATCTATAATACATTTATTTGTTCTGGCAGGCAGATAAATGCAAGATCGACAGCCACGCCAATATTGGCGTGGTATGTTGATTTTTATACCCGTTATAGCTTAAATTTCCTTTCCCATAAAAGAAACAACCTCGTATCAGACTCACAAAATATGTTTTCTAAGTAAGCCTCAGAAGTCTTTCTTATTTAATTATGATTAATTACCTTCGATAACCGCGTATATAGCTCTAGAATTATCACTTTTAAAAAACACCGTTACAAATTTTCCATTTGATTTAGCATTTGTTAATAGAGTTAACTCCATAGGAGTTACGTTTTGAGGAGAATAGAGATAGTTATCTAGGCTACCTTCTTTACCTTCTGCTGGAGGTCGACCAAAAGCATTCGAATTAATCTCTATTTGTTGTTCATTATTTGCTAATGGATTGATGTTGGTTACATACCCACTTATAACTCCCATGCTCAAAAACTTGGATATAGCATTTATTACAATTTGTCTGGGTGTTCGGGTATCTAATGGTAAAGCTGGTTTATTTCCAGCATTATCCCACGGGTTATTCTTATCTTTTCTACCTTTTCCTACTCCAACCGAATAAAGTCCAAAGCCTTCATTATCCCAGTAAAAATTAGGAAAACCACATGCTACGGGACCACCATACCAAGTGTAAAGGTTTGGTGGAGTAAAAGACCCTCCATTACTTGGAGTAGGTGCATTTGATCCTGTTGCCGAAGAACAGGTGCTTGTAGTATTAGTTATACTATATCCAGATTGATTCCACCATTCATCGCAGTATTCAAAATAACAAACACCTAAGTTTAGTTGTTCTGCATGAGCCTTTGGTAACATAACATTTAATACATCAGCTACATTCTGCTCTGTCGTATTATCTGAATATATTTTATCTGGTTTTAATGTATCTGCGCTTTTACGAGAAGTAGAAGGAAAACCATATTCAGTCAAAATTACTGGTTTTAACGCTGCTCCTGTTAAGGTAGCGTAACCAGTGGTTGCACTATCTCCAAACACAGAAGCAAAGCTAGCTGGCTGATAAGTGTTTACACCCCAAAAATCAACACTAGTGCATGTTGCCATATAAGAAGAAGCTTTACGACATATATTAGGGTCATCATGATTTGCTATTCCTATTAATTTATCTGGTGCTGCAGCTTTTGCTAAAGCAGCAATAGCTTCGATCTTATTCCAAAAATACTGTACCGCTGCTGTATTAGTTTTTGCTGTATTTTCGTAAGTATTTACCGGACCATTATCTACTTCGTTTGCTATTGTAAATCCCATAACTGCGGGATGACTCCCCAATGCGGTAAAAGTAGTAGTAAGATTATCTGTCCACCAACTAGTTGCAGGCGTTGGGGTTTCTCCTGTATAAAATACTTTAGGTGGCATTGGAAACCCTACCATTACAGAAAGACCATATGAGTAACATGCATCCAGAAATTTCTGGTGAGTAAACACTAGTCCTTTATTATAAGTTTCTGGCAACTGTTCATTAAGCATACAATATACCCGTATCGTATTTACTCCTAAAGCTTTGATATTTGGTAAGTCTTTAGACCATGTTCCTTCCCAACTAGTAACAGAGCCAGGACCAGAACCATAACTATCCCAAAACCAATCACCTATAGCTGGTGCGTTATTATTTGATCCTCCTATCGGGCAAGGCGAATAACATACCGCCTTTATTCGAAATGGGCTTGTAACATTACCATTGGTAATTCTGATTAAGGAAGCGACAGGTGTGCTATTACTGTTATCTATAGCGCATTTTCATTGTGTTTTTGTATTTGTTTTCATTATTTTAATTTTAATTAAACTTACATACTACTATTTTCAGTAGTGAGATAGCAAGCTAAATATCAACAGAAGAATTTACAAAACATATTACACCATATTTCACGCAGATAAAAACTCATAGGCTAACCAATTCACATACATAATAACTAAAAAATACTCTCCTGACATACCCTTGTCATCCTGCACTTCTACTTTTGAAGAAATTATAAAGCTAAAATCATATAAAATGGAAAAACTACAAATGCATTCTTTTCAGGTAATCGGGATTTCGGTGAGAACCACTAACCAAGATGAAAAATCCAAAAAGGATATAGGAGAACTTTGGGGTAGGTTTATGTCTCAAAATATGTTCGAAAAAATTCCAAATATAACAGACGAAACTATCTATGCCGTTTATACCGAGTATGAGGGAGACCATACTCAGCCTTACACTACCATTATAGGCTACAGGGTACACAGTTTAGACAAAATACCAGAAGGTCTGGTAGGTATAACGATAGAACCTGCAACTTATCATAAATTTATTGCTAAAGGAGATCTAACTGATACTGCAGTCATCAGCAAATGGGGAGAAATTTGTGCAATGAATATACAAAGAACTTATACAACTGATTTTGAAATGTATGGTATAAAAGCTGCTGATCCAACCAACGGAGAAGCAGATATATATATTGCAATACAATAAGACACCTACTTTATTGAACACCACCAACAGTCTCGAAGCTATCGAAGGATATAACGCTTCAACCCTGTACCGATATAGAAGTGACCCCTTATCGAGGTCCTTCGAAGGGTTATTGAGGTACTTCGAACCGATAAATTATCACTTATAAAGGTCTCGCTATCAGTTATAACCGATATAAAATCACTTCGAACCGATACATTATCACTTATAAGGGTCAAATTATCACTTCGAACCGATAAATTATCGGTTCGAAGTGATAATGTATCGACCCGAACCACCTCTGGTTGGGATGAACCCCATGTCGATAAGGGGGTACCCCCTTATCGACATGGGGTAAAATAAAAAATTTCTTGAAACCGACTATCCTCGAGGCAGAGTCATAGAGGTATTTCGCCAGTTTCATTTTGGTCTTGGGACCAAAAACCGAAATTTTGTATTTTACCTCACCCAGAACTGCCGAAAATGGCAGTTCTGACCTCTCCCAAGGAGAGGTGAATCGGAAACCCCGAGGCAGAGCCTTCGAGGAATTATTTAGATTAAAAATAGGCAT
Organism: uncultured Flavobacteriaceae bacterium; assembly: GCA_964353005.1. Taxonomy (GTDB): domain Bacteria; phylum Bacteroidota; class Bacteroidia; order Flavobacteriales; family Flavobacteriaceae; genus Aquimarina. The sequence continues at coordinate 13,605 of CAYGUC010000032.1, forward strand.
GACTATCAATTCTAATAAAACGTATTTGCTAAGCTATTTTCAAGTATCGCTTATGCCATCAAATAAAAAACAATTATTTAAACCCAACTATGTTGTTCCAAATATCTTATCTATAATACGATGTCTAAGCAATAATAAAGGAATGCGCTTGTACCAGATTTTTTATGTGCGAATGCATTAAAATCTAATAAAGTTAAATTAATTTGGGAAGGACATTAGAGTCTTGAAAATACTTTTTACTTTGCTGCTAAAGAAAATGGTATCCAATTCAAAAAAGAAATAAGTCAAATTGAAAAAATAGTTTCTAAAAAAACATGATCCATAAACCAGAATTATATTTTAAAAACGATCAGGAATGGCGTGTATGGTTGCACGAAAACTACGATCAATATCAGGGTGTATATCTTATATTTTATAAGGTAGAAAGCACTGAACCCAGTATGCGTTGGGAAGAAGCAGTAAAAGTAGCTTTATGTTATGGATGGATAGACTCTACGGTAAAAAGAATAGACGAACAACGTCGTAGACAATACTTTTGTCCTCGCAAACCTAAAAGTGTTTGGAGTAAAGTTAATAAAACCTATATCATAGAACTTATACAAAATGACCTTATGCATAGTAATGGATTGCTTAGTATTGAAATTGCAAAAAAAAATGGCTCTTGGATTGCTTTAGATGATGTAGAAAACGGAATTATACCAAAAGACCTTCAAAATGCATTTAATAAAACACCAAAAGCATTTAAAAACTACCAAAACTTTGCACCAGGATATCGCAAAAGTTATCTATACTGGCTAAACCAAGCCAAAAGACAAGAAACAAGGGATAAACGTATTTTTGAAATCATTAAACTCTGTAACAATAATATAAAGTCTAGAGGTAATTGGTAAAATTAATAACCTCTAAATAGTCAAAAATAAAGTGCATCTCAATACACATAATATTCATAAGGCAAATCTCTGGAAATTAAGTTCTCTACACAACATTAAACCTTTTAATATTTCATAGTAATACTCTTAGAAATACAAAAAACTATTTCACAGAACACTACTTTTTCATAATATTTATCATAACAAAAAGTTAAATTTAATTATAAAATGTTAAATTTTAAGACTTAAAAAATAAAGTTTATTTAATTTTTTGTGCTTTTTTTCCTTCAAAAATTAAAAATTATTTAACGTTAAAAAAATATTTTTTTAACAAATTAGTAAGGTCATAATCAAATAGATGTTTTTTTTACAACCACAACTAACAAGTGCTATCGCGTAAATTGTATTACGGATTAACCATAACATTGCTAAGCTTTATCAACACACTCAAAAACTGAACGTTAAGAATACCATTAAGTTTTGTTCACCAAAGTTTTATATACATTTGAAATCATAAACAAACTCAACTTATACATTATGAAACGAAATGTTTTTTACACCTGCCTAAGCATTGCTGTGCTAGGTCTTACTTCTTGTCAATCAGAATCAGAGAATGATCCTCAACAAGAAACAGAACAATCTTTAATTAACACTCAAATTAAGTCTTTAGGTTTTAGTACAGATTACATGTATGAAACCGAAATGGACGGAAAAAATGGCTTTGTAGTAGAAGGCGATATTTTTCTTGACAAAGCAATGATTAGTGATTTATTAAAAAACAAAGAAGGAGCCACAGATGAAATATCATCAAAGCATTATGTAACTCCAAATTTATTACCCAGAGATCGAGCGGTTGTCATAGATGTGTATCTGGATAATGCGTTTAGTGCTACTATGGGAGCTGCTTTTAACGATGCATTAGGTCGTTACAACGACTTAAATCTAAATGTTTCTTTTAGAAGAACTTTTCAACGTGCTAATTCTGATATAGCTATCCTATCAGAAAACATTCCTAATACGCCACAAGGTGGTGTTGTCTTAGGTCGTAGTGCTGGTTTTCCTAGAAATAACAGACCAGCTACACCAATAGTACTTAACTCTCGTGTATTTGGTGGTGCTAACTTACGCGCAGACACGGCTACCGTTATAGCACATGAAATCGGACATGCTATAGGTTTTCGCCACACAGATTATCAAGATCGTTCTTTTAGTTGTGGAGGAAGATTTGATAGTGAAGATCGTCTTGGAGCATTATACGTACCAGGAACTCCAAGAGGAGCAGAAGCTGGTTCTTGGATGTTAGCTTGTAGTAATGGAACTGACAGACCATTTACAGCTTCAGACAGAACTGCACTACGATTTGTATACTAAATACAAATATCATATAGTTTAAAAGATAAAGCGGAGGGGTTTCTCCGCTTTTTTTAATAAAAAATTTCTTGAAACCGACTATCCTCGAGGCAGAGCCATAGAGGTATTTCGCCAGTTTCATTTTGGTCTTGGGACCAAAAACCGAAATTTTGTATTTTACCTCACCCAGAACTGCCGAAAATGGCAGTTCTGACCTCTCCCAAGGAGAGGTGAATCGGAAACCCCGAGGCAGAGCCTTCGAGGAATTATTTTATTGAAGTCATTTAAACTTTAAATTTATAAAAACCTAGATATCATGATATTATTTTACCCCTATTATCCAACAATACTTCCTCATCAAGTTTAAAAGTGTTCCTAAAATATTACAATCAATATGTAAGATTTTGTTTTTGCTAAAATACAGCAAATTACCCTTAACATGACTTTAAGATATATTATGGGATAAATCCTTATTTTGGCAGCATCTAAATTCACTCAACATGCATAAACATATTATCTTTACCCTTTTAATCGGGGTATTTTTAACTTTTAATCTCAACTCTCAAAAAGCAAATAATAAGGAAGAAGAAAAATGGGATATTTCTAATCCAAAAGGCGGATTTAATTATAAAGATCATACATTTAGTACCGATCAAGGTACCTGGATGAATCTCGATGTTAGTCCAGATGGTAAAACTATTGTATTTGATCTTTTGGGAGACATCTACAGCATCCCTGTATCTGGTGGAAAAGCAAAAGTACTACGTGCTGGTATTCCTTTTGAAGTACAACCACGATTTAGTCCAGACGGAAAAAAAATATCTTTTACCAGCGATGCCGGTGGAGGAGACAATATATGGACAATGAATACCGATGGATCCTCTGCCACACAAATAACTAAAGAAGATTTTAGACTATTAAATAATGCTACCTGGATGCCCGATGGTAATTACCTGATAGCCAGAAAACACTTTACTTCACAACGCTCTCTTGGAGCAGGCGAAATATGGCAGTACCACATTACAGGAGGGTCTGGTATACAATTAACCAAAAGAAAAAACGATCAACAAGATGTTAATGAACCTAATATCTCTGCCGATGGTAAATATCTGTATTATTCAGAAGACATGTATCCTGGTGGTTTTTTTCAATACAATAAAGATCCAAACAAACAAATTTATGCTATTAAAAGATATGAGTTCGAAACTGGTAAAACAACTACTATAACAGGAGGTCCTGGTGGAGCGGCAAGACCACAAGTATCCAGAGATGGTAAAATGCTTGCATTTGTAAAAAGAGTACGTACTAAAACAGTTTTATATATACATAACTTAGAAACAGGCGAAGAGTGGCCAATCTATGATGCCTTAAATAAAGATCAACAAGAAGCCTGGGCTATATTTGGCATATACCCAAATTATAGTTGGTTACCTGATAATAAAGAGATTATATTTTGGTCTGGCGGAAAAATCAATAAAATAAATATTGAAAATCAGCAAGTAACCAATATTCCTTTTACCGTAGATGCAACTATTAAAATAGCTGAAACTGTACATTTTAATTCTCCTGTAGCTCCAGAGGAATTTACCGCCAAAGTAATCCGTAATGCGGTTACCTCTCCAGATGGTAAAACAATTATGTTTAGTGCTCTGGGATATATCTGGACCAAATCCTTACCCAACGGCAAACCACAGCGGCTTACCACACAATCTGGCGATTTAGAGTTTGAACCTAGTTTTTCTAACGATGGTAAACACATTATATATGTTACCTGGAATGATGAAAATTTGGGAGCAATATATAAAATACCCGCAACAGGTGGTACCCCAATCAAATTAACCACCCAAAAAGGTATTTATCGAACCCCTTCTTTCAACTCTTCTAATACTCTAATAACATATAAAAAAGAAGAAGGAAATAGCGATCAAGGACTTAGTTTTAGTAAAAACACAGGTATTCATACCATGTCTTCTTCTGGAGGAAATAATAAACTAGTAACAGAAGAAGGAGAATATCCAATATTCTCAGCAGATAATACCCGAATCTTTTACCAAACAGGAGGTACATATTTTGGTGCATTAACCAAAGAATTAAAATCTGTAGGCCTTAACGGAAAAGATCCTAAAACACATGTAAAATCTAAATATGCCAATCGGTTAGTTCCCAGCCCAGATAATAAATGGATTGCTTTTACCAACCTGCATAAAGCTTTTATAGCACCATTGGTGCTTAATGGTACAGAAATAGATTTGGATAACAGTACTAAATCTGTACCTGTTTCTCAAATCTCTAAAGACGCAGGAATTAACTTGCATTGGTCTGCAGATAGTAAAAAAATATTCTGGACTCTTGGGGAAGAATACTTTGTAAATGATATAAAAGATCGTTTTACATTTTTACCTAACTCTCCAGAAAAAGTAGGAGACATTACTTCCAAAGGCATTACAATAGATTTAACAGTAAAAACAGACAAGCCAAAAGGTAGAATTGCTTTTACCAATGCAAGAATAATTACCATGGAAGGAGATCAAATAATTGAAAACGGAACGATAATTATTAAAGATAATCGTATCGAAAAAATAGGAAACACCTCTGACATATCTGTACCAGAAGGAGCAAAAGTATATAATGCAGAAGGTAAAACAATTATGCCTGGTATTGTAGATGCACATGCACATATAGGTGCTTTTAGAGACGGTTTAACAACTCAAAAACATTGGCAACTATATACAAATCTGGCATTTGGGGTGACAACATCTCATGATCCATCTGCAAATACAGAATCTATATTTGCAATGTCCGAGATGATTAAAAAAGGAGAAATGGTAGGACCACGACTCTACTCTACTGGTATTATTTTATATGGTGCAGACGGTGATTTTAAAGCTGTAGTAAATAATTTAGAAGATGCAAGATCCTCTATTAGAAGAACCAAAGCATTTGGAGCTAAATCTGTAAAAAGTTATAACCAACCACGTAGAGACCAACGCCAACAAATACTACAAGCAGCTAGAGAATTAGAGATTAACGTAGTTCCTGAAGGAGGATCTACTTTTTACCATAATATGAGCATGATTATGGATGGACACACTGGTGTAGAACACAATATCCCTGTAGCTCCAGTATATAAAGATGTCAATGAATTATGGAAAACCAGTAATACTGGATACACACCTACACTTATTGTAAATTATGGAGGAATGAATGGAGAATATTATTTCTACCAAAATGATAATGTTTGGGAAAATGAAAAACTTTTAAAATATACGCCCAGAGCTATTATCGATGCTCGCTCCAGACACAGAACAATGGTACCTGATGAAGAGTATGAAAACGGACATATATTGGTTTCCAAAACCTGTAAATCACTAACCGATGCAGGAGTTAAAGTAAATCTGGGTGCTCATGGGCAACTACAAGGTCTGGGAGCACATTGGGAACTATGGCTGCTACAACAAGGAGGAATGACCAACATGGAAGCTCTAAAAGCTGCAACTATTAATGGTGCAGAGTATATTGGAGCAGGAAATGACATAGGCTCTCTTAAAGAAGGAAAATTGGCAGATTTAATCCTGTTGGATAAAAATCCTTTAGAAGATATTAGAAATACAGAAACAGTAAAATACACCATGGTAAACGGAAGATTATTTGACACCGCTACTATGAACGAAATAGGTAACACCACAAAAAACAGAACAAAATTTTGGTGGGAAAATGTTAACTATAGTCAAGCGTTTCCTTGGCATCAGGAATCTAATAGTTTTATGCAACCAGGATGTGGTTGTCATATAGGGCATAATTAAAATATATAAATCTAGTATTATCATAATCCTTAACAGATGAAAAAAATATTTTCTTTACTAATTTTGGTTTTTGCTATTGTACTTTCTACAGAGGCTCAAAATGTAAAAGTCCCTATAGATACTACTATAGTAACCAACCATACCACCACTATTAAGCAACAAACAATTCCTTATAAAGCTACTACAGGATTTCAACCCGTTTGGGATGAATCTGGCACACCTATAGCATCTTTATCCTACACCTACTATAAGAGGTCTGATATTAAAAATGATGAAAAACGACCTTTGGTAATTTCATTTAATGGTGGCCCTGGCTCTGCCTCTGTATGGATGCATATTGCATATACAGGGCCTCGAATTCTTAAAATTGATGAAGAAGGATTTCCTATACAACCCTACGGTATTAAAGCAAATCCTAATTCTATTTTAGACATTGCAGATATCGTTTTTGTTAATCCTGTTAATACAGGGTACTCCAGAATGATACCTGCTAGTGATGGAAAAATACCTGAAAAAGAATTATTTTTTGGAGTACAAGCAGATGTAAAATATTTGGCAGGTTGGATTAATACCTTTGTATCCAAGAATAATCGATGGAGATCTCCAAAATATCTTATTGGCGAAAGTTATGGCACAACCAGAGTATCTGGCTTGGCATTAGAGTTACAAAACCAACACTGGATGTACCTTAACGGAGTAATATTAGTATCGCCAACTGAAATTGGATTTAAGTTTGCTGGCCCGGTAGAGGTTGCTAACAGGTTACCATACTTTACAGCAGCAGCCTGGTATCATAAAATGCTTCCGCCAGAATTACAAAATAAAGATCTAAGCGAAATATTACCAGAAGTAGAGAACTATACTATTAATGAATTGTTACCTGCGATTGTAAAAAGCGGATATCTTGAAAAAGATAAAAAGGAAAATGTTATCACTAAAATGGCATATTACTCCGGGCTTTCTAAAAAAACAATACGCCAACATAACCTCGAAGTACCAAAAGCTTATTTTTGGAAAGACCTTTTAAGAGATAAAGATGGATATACTATTGGCAGGCTAGATTCTCGCTACAAAGGAATGGATATAAAAGAAGCAGGAGAGGCACCAGATTATAATAGCGAGTTAACCTCATGGTTACATGCATTTACTCCTGCTATAAATTATTATTACAGTCAAGAACTTAATTTTAAAACAGATCTTAAATATAATATGTTTGGACCTGTAAGACCCTGGGATAGAACAAAAGGTAATCAAACAGGAGAAAACCTAAGAAAAGCTATGGCTATGAATGCTAATCTACATACCATGATACAATCTGGTTATTATGATGGTGCTACTACTTATTTTAATGCAAAATATGTAATGTGGCAGCTTAATGCCAATGGTAAACTTACAGACCGCCTTAGCTTTAAAGGGTATCGTAGTGGACACATGATGTATCTGCGCAACGAGGATTTAATTCAAGCTAACGATGATATTAGAGCATTTATAACCAAATCTTCTGCTAATATCAGCAAAGGATCTAAATACTAAACTATGTCTGCAATAATTAAAATTAGACCTTTAGGTTTTACTTGGGAAACCAGCGATCCATTTTTGTTTTGCGCTTATCACGAAGATCAATATCCAAAAGGAAATGGAAAATTAGGACCAGACGCCTCACTCGAAGGAAGGAATATAGGTCAGGATTTTACTTTAAAAGATGGTTGGCGAATGTATCATGGCACCAACATACCTGGTTTTCCTGCACATCCGCATCGTGGTTTTGAAACCGTTACAGTTGTACAAAAAGGATTAGTAGATCATTCAGATTCTTTGGGTGCTGCAGGACGTTTTGGCAATGGAGATGTACAATGGATGACCGCTGGTAAAGGCGTACAACACTCTGAAATGTTTCCTCTATTAGACACCGAAAAAGAAAATCCCTTTTTATTGTTTCAGGTTTGGCTTAACCTCCCCAGAAATAAAAAAATGGTAGATCCACATTTTAAGATGTTATGGAGTGATGAAATTCCGATCATTAAAATTAAGGATGACTCTAATAAAATCACTCAAATAACATTAATTGCAGGAAAATTTAAGGATAAAACAGCTCCCTCCCCTGCACCAGATTCTTGGGCTGTACATCCAGAAAATGAAATAGCTATCTGGACCATAAAAATGGATCCCAATGCTACATTTACTTTTCCTACCGCATCTAAAGGAATAAATAGATCTTTATATTTTTTTAAAGGTAATGACCTAATTAGCGAAGGGTATACCATACCTGTTAACCATGAAATAGTACTAAAAGCCAATGAAGAGATCACTATAAAAAATGGAAACACTGAAGCACATTTTTTACTTTTACAAGGCAAACCGATTAATGAGCCTGTAGTTAAACAAGGTCCTTTTGTTATGAATAGTCAAATAGAAATTAGAGAAGCTATACAAGAATACCAACAAACAGAATTTGGTGGTTGGCCATGGTCTGGTTATGATCACGTTCATGATCCCTCTGTAGGTAGATTCGCTCTTTATCCCGATGGTACCGAAATAAAAAAATAACACATAACTCCCTCATTAAAAGCAAATAATCATTAACTTTAATTTCAATACATAATTATATAAAGTATTTTTAACAGCAGTATAGTTTTATAATTAGTTAATTTAGAACAAATGTGTAATAGAAAAACATTTCTTTTACCCTTTCTTTGTTTTCTGTATATTATTTTATTTTTTTCATGTGCAAAGAAGAAGATTTTAACAGAAACAGAAATAGATTGGTTAAAACAGAATGACTCTATTATTGTTGCATTATGCCCTTATTACCCTCCTTACCAATTTATAGACGATAATAACACTATCGAAGGCATTTTTATTGAGTACTTAAACTTAATTGAAGATAAAATAGATCACAAATTCAAAAGGAAATATTATTCTGAATGGCCTAAATTAATGAAGGATGCCAGAGGTAATAATATAGATATCATTGTAGAGATAGAAAGGACTCCATCTAGAGAAACCTACCTTAATTTTTATTCTCATCTTTTTAAATCCAATCATATTATTGTTACCCGAAAAGATGTCACCACTAACAAAAAAATTACCGATTTTAATAATCAACAAATAGTAATACCCCAAGATTTTGCAATTATAGAGCTTTTAGAAAAAAAGTATCCCGATATTATTTTTAAAGAAAACAAAAATGATTTGGTTTGTCTTCAAAATCTAAATTCAGGAAAATACGATGCCTATATTGGTCCTAAGGCAATTGCCAACTATCTTATTAATACCAAAAAATTAAATAACCTGCAAATATCCGCAGAAACAGATATACCATATATACCCTTAATTGCTGTAGATAAAAAAAATAAAGTCCTTAATGACATTATTAAAAAGGCTATCCTTTCTATTTCTGATTCTGAAAATCAAAATATTATTGAAAATTGGCTGTATACAGAAACAAAACCCTTTTATAAAAGAGTAGGTTTTCTAATTCCCTTTATTATTTTTATAGCATCTGGATCCATTTTTATACTAGGTATAAATTTTTATCTGGGACATATCGTAAAACAAAGAACAAAATCTCTTAAAATAGCTAAAGATGAAGCTGAAAAAGATAATGAATTAAAATCAGCTTTTATACAAAATATCTCCCATGAAATTCGAACACCAATGAATGGTATTATTGGTTTTTCTAAATTTTTAAATAAAGAAAAAACAGATAATCTAGAAAAAATAAAATATTCTGAAATCATATCGGATAGCAGCAAGCAATTAATGAATAGTATGAATAACATACTTGAAATTTCTGAGTTACAAACTAAACTAGTTAAACTCGATCCTAAGAAAACTGATTTGCAGGAACTTTTTGACGATATTTTCTCACTATATGAAACAAAAGCTAAAGAAAAAGGAATAATATTATTGCTCAACAATAACATTACAGAGTATCATCGTTATATATACATAGATAAATCAAGACTTACTAAAATAATTAAAGGATTGATTGAAAACGCTATTAAGTTTACCAAGAAAGGAGCTATACTTATTTCTTGTGCGATTTATAAAAGCTCTTTAACGGTAACCGTAAGAGACTCTGGCATAGGAATAAAACCAGAAGATCAAAAACTTATATTTAAAAGTTTTTCACAATCTGAAAATCAAATATCAAAAAAATATGGAGGCTTAGGAATTGGATTAACCCTAGCCAAAGAAAATACCAATTTAATGAAAGGTAAATTATCTTTTTCTTCTATTCCAAATAAAGGATCTACTTTTCGGCTTGAAATACCTTTTGCTGCATTTACTTCTAAAAATAACAACAATATCCTTCCTGTTATTTCTCCAGATGAGATAAAAACAAAATCTTATACTATCTTAATTGCAGAAGATGGTGATATTAATTTTCTAGTACTAAAAACTATCTTACTAAAAATTGAAAACTATGATTTGATTATTCATAGAGCTCATAATGGTAAAGAAGCTACTCTTTTTTGTAAAGAAAACGATGCTATAGATTTAGTATTCATGGATATAAAAATGCCCGAAATGAATGGTTATGATGCTACCAAGTCGATAAAACAATTATATCCTAATCTTCCTGTAATTGCTCAAACAGCTTATACCAGTGATGAGGATATACAAAATGCTTTTAATGCTGGGTGTGATGACTTTATTTCAAAACCTATTGTCCCAAAAACAATAAAAAAAATAATTCATAAATATTTACCAACTCATTCTTTTCAAAACAGTTAATCAAGTTTTTAAAACTATTTAAAAACTTAATAAATTCTAAAAATAAGAGAGCTCTTTCTTGACAGTCTTACTATTAAATACTATCTTTATTAGTAAGGGGTAAAAAAGTAAGGGATAATTAGTCTAAAGATATGGTAAAAAAACTACTTTATATTTCCTTTGCTTTTGTTTTAGTATTAGGATCCTGTTCTAAATCTACTATACTACTAACTGAACAAGAAAAAAAATGGCTTCAAAACAATGATAGCATCACTGTTGGAGTTTTTCCTTATTATGCTCCATATCAATTTATCAATGAAAATGAAAAGATAGATGGTATCTTGATTGACTATCTTTCTCTTATTGAAAAAAAAACAGGGCATACGTTTCAACGAAAATTATTCACTAACTGGGAAAACTTATTAAATGATGCTAAAAATAATAAAGTTGACATCATATTAGAAATACAACAAACTTCTAGTCGAGATTCTTATCTTAATTTTTACTCTCAACTTTTTGAATCCAATCATACCATTGTTACTAGAAAAGATGTTAATTATGGAGAAGATTTAGAAAACTACTACGATAAAATAATCACTGTCCCCAAGGATTATGGTATACATGAAATTTTAAAAGAAAAAGAAAAAAACCTTAAAATATCTACTGAAATAGATGATATTACTTGTTTAAAACAAGTTCTCTCTGGGAAATATCATGCATATATTGGTCCAAAAGCTGTTGCTAATTATCTTATAAAAACAGAAAACTTAGACAATCTTAAAATTGTTTCAGAAATAGAGTACAGCTATTCTCCAAGTTTAGCCGTTCAAAAAAACAATACATATCTTAATCAAATTATTTCAAAATCTACTAATAATATTACGGATCGTGAAAAACAAGTTATTTTTCAAAATTGGCTATACAATCCTATCGTTCCTTTTTATAAAAAAGCCAGCTTTTGGATTATCCTTACCGCAATCATATTACTATTATTAATAGTTATTCTTTCTCTTAACAGATATTTAAAATATTTGATCAAACAAAAAACAAAAGAGTTAAGTTTTGCTAAGGAAAAAGCGGAAGAAAGTAATAAATTAAAAACAGCCTTTATTCATAACATATCGCATGAAGTAAGAACACCCATGAATGGTATTATCGGGTTTTCTGAGTTATTAAATGACCCAAAAATCACTACTAAAGATCAAAAAAAATATTCTAAAATTATTATTGACAGTAGTAATCAATTAATAAATATTATAGATAACATTATAGAAATTTCTCAACTAGAAACCAATCAGGTAGAGGTTAGATTTGAAGAAGTTAATCTTAATGCCTTATTAGACTTATTATTTTCTGATTTTCAAAGAAAAGCTATTAGTAAAAATATAGCGATACATCTTAATAATAAACTAACAGATAATCAAGGGTTTTTATTAATCGATAAATTAAAAATCAATAAAATTTTATATAATCTCATCGATAACGCTATTAAATTCACTACCAAAGGCATGGTTGAGATTTATTGTGAAATAAAAGAAGGGTTTTTAGTTATTACTATAAGAGATACCGGAATAGGGATAAAACCTGAAGATCAGGAATTAATATTTAAAAACTTTTCCCAATCTGAGAAAGAAGTAACCAAAAGCTATGATGGGCTTGGATTGGGTTTATCTATAGCACAAAAAAATGCCAAACTAATTGGTGGTAATATTTCTTTTTCTTCTGCGCCCAACAAAGGCTCTAGTTTTATTTTCACTATACCGCATAATCCAGTTTTCACTTCTGTAAATCAGAGTATTTCTTTAGATACAAATACAATACAGAACCTTCCTTTAAAGCAAGTGATCCTTATTGTTGAAGATGGAGAAATAAATTTTTTGTATTTAAAAACTATTCTGCAAAAAATGAAAGGATTTAAATTTGTAATTTATCGCGCAGAAAATGGTAAAGAAGCAGTAGAAATCTGTAAAAAAAACAAAGGAATTGATTTAGTATTAATGGATATAAGAATGCCAATAATGGATGGATATACTGCTACAAAAAAGATTAAAAAAATGAGACCAGGACTTCCTATTGTAGCACAAACAGCATATTCTACAGAAGAAGACGTACAAAAAGCACTGGATGCTGGTTGTGATGATTTTGTATCTAAACCTATAGATAGAAAAATACTAAAACCTATTATTGATAAATACTTTTCTGTTTTTTCTAAATCCAGATTCACCTAAATGTCAATTACAAATGAATATCTGGGTTTTCTAAGTAGTAATTCTCTCTGGCTAGACAAAAAAATTTTATCCTTAACGCCATTTAATTTTGCAGACTTGGCTAAATTTGATTCTTGTATAGATTCGCCTATTAAAATCAATCTCCGAGAAAATGAAGTTCTGGGTAAACGAATAGAGCATTTTTTTGAATATAGTATCATTAATTCTAATCGGTATACTATAATCGCCAATAATATTCAGGTATTTAAAGATAAAATTACTATTGGAGAGTTAGATTTTTTAGTAAAAGACCTCCAAAAAAACAAAGTAATTCATGTTGAACTGGTTTATAAATTTTATCTTTTTGACCCTATAATAGATGGTAATTTACATCGATGGATAGGACCTAACCGCAAAGATACCTTACTTCAAAAAGCAGAAAAAATAAAAGAAAAACAGTTACCTTTATTATATCATAAAGAAACAAGTGGTATTTTAAAAAAATTACAATTAGATAGTAATACTATAGAACAACAAGTCTGTTATCTTGCTAATCTCTTTATTCCTTTTTCTCTTAAAAAAACTACTTTTCCATACATTAACAACCAATGTATAGTGGGCTATTGGATACCAATAAAGGCTTTTACTTTAAAAGAATATGGTTCTTACCAATTTTATATACCACAAAAAAAAGATTGGGTAATTGCTCCTAAACATTGTAACTCTTGGTTCTCTTTTAAGGATATTATTGAATCTATAGAGGTATTATTATCTCAAAAAAAATCTCCGCTACTTTGGATGAAAAGTAATGAAGATTCTTATCTACGTTTTTTTATTGTTTGGTGGTAATAGCGTTATTATGTATCTAAAAACTAAAGTCCGCTAATGTAACTTCCATATAAATCATTAAAACGAAAACCTTCAGACAATCTATATTTACTTAGTTTTTTATATTCTACCAATCCCCATAATAAAAATTCCATCATAAAATAATGGTCTTCAGGCTTAGCCTCTGGTTGGTACTTTTTTATCAAATCTTTAAGCGGCGTTATTGCTTCTAGTTTTTCTTTGTATTCTTTATCTGTAATATCTTCTAGTAACTCAAATCCACTTTCTTCAAAAAACCAATTTACCAAATCCTGATATGGATCTTGATACTCTTCTTTTTGTAGTTTTTCTATCTTAGGAAAATAATCTTCAAAAAGTGTTTTAATTGCATCCGAAATTAAAAATTCTGCTACTGATGCAGCTCCCTCCTGCTCTCCTTCATAAACAAGTTCTACTTTACCTGTTATAGCAGGTATAACACCAACAAAATCACTTAATCGCAATATAGTTTTATCCTCACCAGAACGCAATACTCTATACTCTGCTGTACTCAACAAGTTTTCATACGCAGTAATACTCATTCGTGCACTTATACCACTTTTATGATCTATAAATTCACTTTCTCTTGCCTCGAAACTAATTTGTTCTAATAAATCCTTTGCTAAATTGGGAACATAAACCAAGTCGGCTTGTCTGGAATCTAACTTTGCTTCTTGTTGGGTAATTGTTTTTGCTATTTCTATAGTTTCGGGATAGTGCGTTAGGATTTGTGATCCTATTCTATCCTTTAATGGGGTTACAATGCTCCCTCTATTAGTATAATCTTCTGGGTTTGCAGTAAATACAAATTGTATATCTAATGGTAAACGTAATTTAAACCCTCTAATCTGGATATCTCCTTCTTGTAATATATTAAATAATGCTACTTGTATTCGAGCTTGTAAATCTGGTAATTCATTAATTACAAAAATACAACGATTAGCTCTGGGGATCATTCCAAAATGAATAACGCGATCGTCTGCATAACTTAACTTAAGATTAGCTGCTTTAATTGGATCTACATCTCCTATAATATCTGCTACAGTCACATCGGGTGTTGCTAATTTTTCTGCAAATCGCTCAGATCTGTGCACCCATGCTATAGGCGTATCTTCTCCTTTTTCTTGTATTAAATTACTGGCATATCTGGAAATTGGATGAAAAGGATCGTCATTAATTTCAGACCCTTCAATTATTGGTATCCACTCATCCAAAAGGGTAATCATTTGTCTTGCTAATCGTGTTTTTGCCTGCCCCCTTAATCCTAATAAGTTAATATTATGACGAGAAAGAATAGCTCTCTCTAACTCTGGTATGACCGTGTTTTCATATCCATGAATTCCTGTAAAAGTTTTTTCTTTATTACTTATTTTAGTCCTTAAATTATTTCTTAGTTCATCTTTTATAGATATACTTTTATATCCCGATTCTTTTAACTGACCTAATGTTTTTATACTTTTAATATCTATTTGTTCCTTCATATTTTCTTTTATTTCTAACAGAAGTCGTGTAAACTTCCTGCCCAAAATTCGAAATTAATTTATCCTTTAATTCTTTTTTTTCGGTTGGTTTCATAATCTTCAAAAATCATTTCACCAAGTCCTTTTAGACCTGTGTAAAATGCTTTACCTTGATTTGCATAGGTAAATTCTCGCACAAATTGCATTAAGTAAGGATCTTGTGCTATCATAAAAGTAGTTATTGGTATATGTAACTTTCTTGCTTGTTGCGCCATCATATTACATTTATTTACAATATGGCGATCCAAACCATTGCTGTTTTTATAATATTGCCCATCTGGTAATTTAAGACAACTTGGTTTACCATCGGTAATCATAAAAATTTGCTTATTGGTGTTACGTTTTCTACGAAGCATATCCATGGCTAATTGTAATCCCGCTACAGTATTGGTGTGATAGGGTCCAACTTGTAAATACGGTAAATCTTTGATAGCTATAGGCCATGCATCGTTACCAAACACCAATATATCTAAAGTATCCTTTGGGTATTTGGTAGTAATAAGTTCTACCAGTGCCATTGCTACTTTTTTGGCAGGAGTAATACGATCCTCGCCATATAAAATCATACTATGGCTAATATCGATCATTAAAACGGTACTCATTTGTGCTTTAAAACGAGTTTCTTCAACTACAAGGTCTTCTTCTGTTAAATTAAAATCCCCAATACCATGATTAATTTGCGCATTTTTAAGGCTTTCTGTCATGGATATTCGTTCTAAAGAATCCCCATATTGATAATTTCGAAACTCTCCAGAATGTTCATCTCCTTTACCAATATAATTTGTTCTGTGGTTTCCCGATCCGCTACGTTTTAGTTTTCCAAATATTTGATCTAATGCTCTTTTACGAATAGCCTGTTCGGTTTTAGCAGTAATAGACATACCTCCTTTACCATCTGGCTTTATTTCTTCTCTTATATATCCTTTCTTTTTTAAGTCTTCTACAAAATCATCTAATGTATACTTCTCATCTGTTAATTGATATTCTTTATCCAGCTCTTTCATCCAGTCTAAAGCCTCATCCAAATCTCCAGAAGTGTGTGTGATAATTTCTTGAAAAATATCAAAAAGTTTATCGAAGGGAGACTGCTCAGGGGCCTCGAATACTTTAAATGCAAAACCTTTTTTAAGCACTCTTTTTTCTTTTTTCATTAGCTACATGTTTTCTATACACTTAATAGTGTGATTTTTTATAGGTACTTACTTCTGTTTTAAAAACACCATATAATAGATTTCACAAGATAAAGTTAGTACATTTTGTATAAGATAGAAACTTATACCTGTAGGAAGAAATTAGAATTAACATTTGTTTTGGAGAAATCTGCAACTATTCCATTTTGTTATTCTATAAAATTGTTAATTCTTATTTTTAAAAAGATGGAAAAACCGTAATTTACCGTCCAAAAGAGTTTTTTATCACTAATTATATGCTACACTATTTATGAAAAAATCTATTTTATCTGCATTATTTTTGACATTTGTAATCTCTGTTTCTGCACAATCTGATGTAGAAAAAGTGAAATCTACTGTTTCAAAAAGTGAAATCGAAGGCCACATTTATTTTCTTGCTTCAGATGAATTAAGGGGAAGACAAACTGGTTCTGCCGAAAATAAAATTGCTGCACAATACTTAGCTAATATGTTACGTGGTTATGGCGTAAAACAAATTAAGGATACTAATAGTTATTTTCAAAAAGTACTATTAAAAAAGACTTCTGCAGCAACAAAAACCGTTTTTAAAGCAGGAGCTTTACATCTGGATAAAATACTAACCATTGCATCGGTAAATACCGACTATAAAGGAAAAGCTGTTTTTTTAAATCATGCACAAGAAGAGGATTATAAAAATGTTGATGTTACCGGTAAATATGTAATCTCTATTGTTGGTACCAAGGACAATAAAAATATTAGATCTGCTATTTCTAAAACAAAAGAAAAAATGGCCTTTGCTAAAGAAAAAGGTGCTATTGGTTT
Source organism: uncultured Flavobacteriaceae bacterium (assembly GCA_964353005.1). Taxonomy (GTDB): domain Bacteria; phylum Bacteroidota; class Bacteroidia; order Flavobacteriales; family Flavobacteriaceae; genus Aquimarina. Next base: position 30,913 of record CAYGUC010000032.1, read on the forward strand.
TATCGAGATTTGTAACGTAGATGATGCTACCTGGGGGAGAATGGAACATTATTTTAATGGAGATAAAATGGATGTTGCAGGCGAAAACGAAGATTCTAGTACTTTTTCTCATACCTGGATTAATGACCAAAAAGAAGAAATTAGTGCCGCTTTTAATCAAAAAAACGAGATCGATATTGAAATAATAGTCGAAGGGATTCAAAAAAGTGATATTTCCTCAAAAAACGTAGTAGGATATGTTGAAGGTTCTGATCCTGTTCTTAAAAACGAATATGTTATTTACTCTGCACACTATGATCATGTAGGTATTGGCAAAGCTGTAGACAATGATTCTATTTACAACGGCGCCAGAGATAATGCAGTAGGAACAGTTACCGTACTTTCTGCTGCAGAAAATATAGCTAAATATCCAACCAAAAGATCTGCTTTATTTATTCTTTTTACTGGAGAAGAAAAAGGACTTTTAGGTAGTAAATGGTATGTCAATCATCCTGTATTACCACTTCATCAAATGGTATATTGTTTTAATAGTGACAACGGTGGGTATAATGATACTTCCATAGCAACTATTGTTGGTTTGGGCAGAACCACCGCACAAAAAGATATAGTTGATGCAGCTACTGCTTTTGGACTTAAAGCTATAGATGATCCTGCTCCAGAGCAAGGGTTATTTGACCGTTCTGATAACGTACATTTTGCAGCAAAAGGCATTCCTGCTCCTACTTTTAGTATGGGTTTTACAGCATTTGACGAAGAAATAACCAAATATTACCATCAGGTAACCGATAATCCAGATACTTTAGATTATGAATACCTGTTCAAATTTTTTCAATCCTATGTTTTAGCTTGCAGAAATATTGCTAACAATCCAAAAACTCCGTTCTGGATAGAAGGGGATAAATATTATGATGCAGGCAAGAAATTATATCAGAAATAATAAGAAATACCTATTTAACTTTGAAATAGTACTAATAAATTATTTCTTTTCCATCTATTCTTCGTTAAAAAAGATAACCGTAACTAAGGCTATGCTTAGATTTTTTGCCTTGAATATTTAAAAAATAAATTCAATTTCTATACGCACGATTTCAAAATTAAAATGGTATAACCTAATCCTAATTTGTCATCTTAGAGTTAAAAATACATCCATCCCAACCTTCCTTCAAACGAAGGAGTAAAAGTCTGCCTTTGAAGGGAGATTTATAGGGATGTTAATGGTAAATCTAAAAATCAAATAAAAGCATATATAAGATGACAAAGTAGGACTATAAAAAGAAGAGATCTTAATCGGTAACGTATAGCTTTTACATTAAATCAATCTAGATGTAAAATCTTCACAATAAATCTATTAGCCTTTTATAATCTTAGAGTAATAATTAGAACCATTACCAATATTTCATATATTCTTTTCTTTTTCACAAAAAATTATTTGTTATTTTAAAAAGAAACAGAGCACAAAACTTTAAGATTCATTATGTTTTTTTTAACATAATAATATTACTAATAAGGAGATTTAAATACTAATTTTATAATACCCCTATTTTAAAATCATTTAGTCGTTAAAACATCTAGCAAATACTTATGATAATAAACGTAAACCCAAGTATAATTGCATAGTATGTAAGTCACATAGTATGTAGTTATAAAAAATCGTCAGATTATGAAAAATCACATACTCCTTCTTTTAGTATTTTCCTCTTTTTTTGTACACCCTAATGTCTTTGAAAAACAGAGTACCCTAATATCTGTATTTGATCAAAATCCCAAGGATCGAAAACTTTCTACAGAAGAAGTAAAACAAAGAGGTATTGATCTTTTGGCAAATCAAATTATCGAAAATATTGATGAAGTAGATTTGCGAAAAACGGCAAGGTCTGCAATATTTGAAACATCCTATGGCTTTCGATGGAAAATGGTTAACCTAAGTACTGGTAAAATTTTTATTATTAAAGTAGATAAAAACTTTAAACTTATCTCTGCTCGAAGTGCAGATGATAATATTACACCACTACTACCCTAATACAGTATATTGTATGAATACAATAAGCATTCTGTATAAAATTGTTTTTACTTTTTAAGTTACAATACATAAAAAATCATGAGTCATTTTGGGCGGAGTCAATACTAGGTTTTCCCCTTTGATTACTATTTGGCTACGCTCAATATGACTTTTTATAAGAGAAATAGTTTTTAAATACTATCCGCATATACTTTTCAAAATTTATGTAGCATATATTCTAAAAGTTTTCTATTACTTTTGGATGTACAGTTCTTTTCATCAGAATTATTCATAAATTCATTATAGATCTGTAATACATTAATTTACATTTATCATATATGTTTGTAAATATTAAAAAGACAGGGCTCGTATCTGGTCCTGCAATTTTTATTCTGGTGTTATTGTTTTTTCACCCAGAAGGATTAAGTAAAGAGGCTAATGCAATACTGGCAAGTACATTATGGATTGCTGTATGGTGGATTACAGAAGCGATCCCAATTGCTGCTACCTCATTACTACCAATTATTCTTTTTCCGTTATCTGGTGGGCTGGATATAAAAACTACTACTGCTGCATTTGGCAATCCTAATGTTTTTTTATATGCTGGTGGATTTATTTTAGCCATAGGGATAGAGAGATGGAATCTTCATAAACGTATTGCCCTGCGTATTATCACCATAATTGGCACCAATGTTAAAACCATGATCCTTGGTTTTATGGTAGCCACTGCTTTTTTATCTATGTGGATTTCTAATACGGCAACCTCGGTAATGATGCTACCGATAGGGATTGCAATCATAACACAACTTACCGACAACCCAAATACCGTAGCAGATGAAAATAAAATTTTTGGAAAAGCATTAATGCTAAGTATTGCATATAGTGCATCTATAGGCGGTGTTGCCACGCTTATTGGGACTCCTACTAATCTTATTCTGGCAGGTGTGGTAAAAGAGATTTATGGGTTTGAAATAACCTTTACCGATTGGATTGTTATTGGATTACCAATCGCCCTGCTCCTGCTTTTTGTATGCTGGTATTATTTGGTACACATAGCATTCTCTTTTTCACAAAAAGAATTTCCGGGAGGAAAACAAGAAGTCAAAAATCAATTACAAGCATTAGGCAAAATATCTTTTGAAGAAAAACTAGTACTTGCAGTATTTATAGGTACTGCATTTGCATGGGTTACCAGGTCTTTTTTATTACAGCCCATATTTTCTGCTATAGACGATACCATAATTGCAATAACTGCAGCACTACTCCTTTTTATCCTGCCAAGTACCAAAAAAGGAAAGCCTTTAATGAACTGGGAAACTGCCGTAAAACTTCCCTGGGGAGTACTATTACTTTTTGGCGGAGGACTTGCCCTTGCTGCCGGTTTTAAAGAATCCGGACTAGCCGTATGGATAGGTACACAAATGTCTTTATTACAAGGGGTACACCTAATCACATTATTAATTTTTATAGTAACCGCAGTAAATTTTTTAACCGAAATCACCTCTAACGTTGCCACCACATCTATGTTATTACCCGTTTTAGCATCTATGTCTTTATCTCTGGATGTACACCCTTTTATTTTAATGGTAGGTGCAACCATAGCAGCATCTTGCGCATTTATGCTTCCTGTAGCTACCCCGCCAAATGCGGTAGTATTTGGTTCTGGATATTTAACTATACCAGATATGATGAAAAAAGGATTCTGGTTAAATATCATATCTGTTATTATAATAGTACTAATTGCCTATTACCTGTTGCCCTTTTTCTGGGATTTTGACCCTTCTTATTTCCCCCTAGAATTAAAAAAACCATAAATTAATGTTTATCGAGCATTGCTTTTACCGCTTTGTAATCCTCCATATACTCCCAATATATAATTCTATTGTATGCATATTCAATTAAGATAAACTTTTCGCTTAGGGATAAAATACGATCTATGGCAACTAGTTTTTTTGAAGCTTCTTGTACCTCTACATCTTCGGTTATTTCTTTATTTCTGGCATCAAACCCATGAAGAATAGTATGGTTTTTAAGAGTAAGTTCTATGAATTTCATCTTTTTTAAAATTTTAATTCCTCAAATTTACCATATTTCACCTGAAATACCCTTTAAGATTTTAGCGTTATAATTTTATTTACTTCATGGTTTGTTAAACAAGCTCAGAGAATTAAGCTCCACAACGAGGATTAAAATTATTTTTTGTAACATACTTTAGTGAACACTACCCACACTTTAATAAATAGTATTAAACAGTCTCTCGGGCTGGGGCTCTCGAAGCTCGTCTATAGCCAAAAAACACACACATACTCTAATCAAAAGGACATTTACAGTTATAAAATTTAAAATTAACCTTACTATCCAAACAAATATAGTGACTGCAAGAATAAGCTATTCCGAAGAAATCATTAGCTAACACGGCGAAAGCACCAGCTATCTTGGGGAAATCGTTAGCTATCACGACGAAATCATCAGCTATCCTGGCGAAATCGTTAGCTATCTTGTCGAAAGCATCAGCTATCTCGGGGAAATTATTAGCTAACACGGCGAAAGCATTAACTACCTCGGAGAAATTATTAACTAACACAGCGAAAGCATTAACTACCTCGTAGGAATTGTTAGCTAACACAGCGAAAGCATTAACTATGGTATACAACATGTTGCCAAAATACATACTAAAGGTAAAATATATATATTATTTTTATTGTATACAGATTTTCATACTACTATCACTGAAAAGTAATTGTATTTTAGGGTCACAAAATGTAAAGGCAACTATATTTCTAATACTAAAGATATATCTTAGTACTTAATGATGCTGTTACCAAATAATACTCCTTAAAACCTAAAACTTATATGGTATCCAATTCTTTATTTGACCTACAGTCTATAAAAAGCGACGTTTCTTCTGCGCTTAACTCTAGTATTTTTGATTTAGGAAACTCCTATAAAGACCCTAATTTTTGGGCAAAAACAAGTTTACAAACAAAAATAGAAAACTCTATACAAGACATCGCCAGAAAAACATCTACCTCTGGAAGGGGAAATACAGGAAATCCCCCCGACAAAGGGTTTAGGGTAACATTTGGTATCCAAATACTGGTAGGATATAAAATTAGGGTAAGGGGCAATGCCAATATTGGATATGGCAACCGATATGGTAATTTTGGGGCAACATCCTCACTACATATTTCTGCATATAACACAGGGCTGGGCAGTGCCGTAGATAAAAAAGGGTTGGTTGTGGATCTAACCGCAGCGATAAACCTTACTATTGGTAGTGGACACGGAACACCGCTACAATCGTATTCCTTAAATTACAATTCGCCAATACCAACGCTCAATGATTTTCATAACTCTTTTAGTTATGGGCAATTGCTAACATGGAACTCTGCTTTAAACGAAAATCAATTTTCGTTAGACCGTATACAACGAGAAGGCATGATTGGTTTTCGGTTGGGAGATGTTAATGTAAGCTCTAACAACGATACCAAAAGAGCCTATTTTGGAGGGGGAACCGATATGGGGTGGACAGGTGGCCTAACTGTAGCAACCCCTTTTCTTGAAATAGGGTTTCAAGATTTTTCGGGGGATTATTATAGAAAAGATGAAGAAAAAAGAGATTTTATTCTAGATCAAATAAAAGAAATTAAAAAGAACAATAATCTTAGTAAATTTCAAAAAGAAGCTAGGGTATCTGAATTAGAAGGGAAACTTAAAAAAATGACATCTAATTACCATAACCAAACATCTTATCAAAAAAAACTAAACAAAGCCTCTACATATATTCGTATTAATAACTCTAGCGGTTATAATGCAACGGTAGATTTAATTGGGGATGCGTGGTTACAAAACGCAATACATAAAGCCATTAAAGATTTTAGGTTTGAGTATAATCATAAAAATATAGAAATATGGGGTGGAAAAAAATAACGGTTTTATTACTACTTTTTACAACTATTGGATGTAATACCCTGTTTAAAAACTATTACCGAACCGAAGATAGAGGGATAAGACCTAAGAGACCAAAATTTGAATTAGCACAACAAGCATATCACCTGATCAAAAAGGATATGATTGACACTAGTTCTGTTTATATCTATCAAAAAGAAACTTATCGTAATGAACGAAAAGAAATAGAAGAATATTTTTATAGATTTTTTTCTAATGGAAAATGTATTCGTGGGTTTTCGTCTGATTTTAAAAGAAATCAACTAACCCTTAGTGACTTTAATAATCTGGTACGTGGAGGTTCATTTATTGGTTACTACAAGATTGAAAGTCCTTTAAATTTAGTTACGGAAACATTTTCTGTAGGCGTTGGTGAAAACGGAAAATATATTAAAGAGTATGGCATTATAAAAGGAGATACCATTTTCTTATCCGATTCCCCTTTAATAAACAAAGAAAAAATAGACGGTAACAATATCGAGGTATACATCAAAAAAAAGATAGAAGGGCTAACAGGAACACCCGATTGGTAATGGAAAATAGTTTATGATACCAATAACAGGATCCAGCTCTGGTAGTATTAAAAATGCACAAAAAGCGCAATACATAAAACCATTAAAGATTTTAGGTTGGAGTATAATCATAAAAATATAGAAGTATGGGGTGGAAAAAAATAACGGTTTTATTACTACTTTTTACAACTATTGGATGTAATACCCTGTTTAAAAATTACTATTATACAGAAAAACTTGGTTTAAGACCTAAGACACCAAAATACAAACTAGCCAAAACTACGTTTGGTCCAGATAAAAACAATCTAATTGACGAAAACTCTATTTATATTAATGAGCGGGAAATAATATATAAAAATGGAGGGAGAGAAAAGAAAGAATATTTTCTTAGATTTTTCACTAATGGTAAATGTGTTTGGGGGTACCCATACGATTTCAAAAGAAAAACACTCAATATCGAAGATATAAACAATATGTCCAGAGGAGGTGCTTTTGTTGGATACTATAAAATAGAAGATACTAACAAAATTTTTGTAGAAACATTTTATGTAGGCGTTGGTGAAAACGGAAAATATGATATGGATTATGGAATCATAAAAGGAGATACCATTTTCTTATCCGATTCCCCTTTAATTAACAAAGAAAAAATAAATATAAACAATACTAAAATATACATCAAAAAAAAGATAGAAGGACTAACAGGAACACCCGATTGGTAATAGAAAATAGTTTATGATACTAATAAATAGGCTTGGTTTGTTTATTCCTGCTTGTAAAATAAAATCTACAAATAATAGAATTTCTAAGCAAAATAAATACTAGATGTTAATATATCTTGAACCTCTCAAAATAATCTGCTATATATTATAAAGTGAATAACTTTAATGAATTGAGTTTAGGAATCGGAATTGAATTAAGCTATTAACCAAAAAAATAAAACACAATAACAACTTAGAGAAAATTATACTTATAATAAATGTACATTGCAAATATATAACGTTACTACCCACAATATGACAAATCTCATACCGAAAGAAAAAAGAGTAGATGAATTGATCCGTTTTGGAGCGCCAAAATTATTTATTGAAAATATTGGTAACGTACCCGAACTAGAATTTAGAGTAGAAAATACAGATGGAGCATACTTTTATTTACCACAAATTTTTGACTATAAAATAATCAGGAACCAAAATATCATTCCGATTTTTTCCTGTGGCGAAAGCTTTTATGTATTCACTTTTAATAAGCACACTGAAAGAATTATACATTTCGAGCTTGAAAATGATGCGATATATACCGACTATGGCAATAATTGGAACGTACTCTTAATGGATATTATGATTCAATATTTTGAAGACAAGATTGATAACGGCATCGAAAATGATGATTTTAAAAGAGTTGGTGAAAAAATAGGGTTTCATAAAGCAGAAAAATTATTTAAACTCTTAGACATACCAATTGAAGAATACAACACCAAATATGACCAAAAAGAAAAATGGCGAATTGAAATAGCAAAAGAATTAGAAATACTGTAAGTAAAACAATACAAAACATAGCTAATAAATGCTTCTTAAAAAGGTTTATGTTAGTTTATAAAAACAAAGAATATTACTATTTTTATCCATTCATGCTGTTCTGCTGCATCTAACTAATAGATTAAAATTACTTAAAGATAAAAAATGGAATCTATAAAAATACTTTTCTTCATCTTAGGTTCTTTCTTTGGAATGGAAAACGTAGGGATTGCTGCCGATAAAACAACAGTTACTATATATCCAAAAAAACAAGAAATAGAAATCATTCAAGAAAATCTATTTACCGTTATCCAATCCGAAAAAGATAAAGCACTTGTATTAGAACAATGGGACAAACTATTTTATTGGAAAGAAAAAAATACTCCTTGGGCAAAAGAGCTCGATAATTTTAATGTAAAGAGTTTTACTTTTACAACTCCAAAAGAAGCAATACAACCACATTTAATACTTAGCTATTCCAACCAAAAAGATTTGCAAGCAATGGGTATTTGGTATAATGAAGAGAAGAATCAATTTTCTATAAATCATATTCCAGAACAAAATATCAAAAGTAAAAACGGAAAACTAGAGGACAATTACTGGATTTTTAATGGCGAGAGTACCTTCAGTTTTACAATAGAACCTTTTCTACAAATGGCAGAAAAATATAAAACGCATAAACACTCCCTAAAGGATATAGTAGACCAACAAAAAAAAGAATAAATCCAAATACCTTACCTAATAGTTATATATGAAACAGATACTAATAACTTTAACTTTGACATGGATAACTTGGGTATCCTTTGGACAGAACTTGCCCAAAGCAATAAGTGAAAATGATTTTTCGATAGGCAAATCTATTACCATCGAATCTAAAATTTTAGGAGAAACCCGAGACTTGAATATCTATTTACCTATGGGGTATTCTAAAGATAGTATAAAGACATATCCTGTTATTTATTTGTTAGACGGTTCAAAAGATGAGGATTTTATCCATATCTCCGGAATCGTACAATTTGGTTCTTTTTCATGGATAAATATCATCCCCGAGTCTATTGTAGTTGGTATAGCAAATGTGGATAGAAAAAAAGATTTTACATATACATCTACAAATGCACTGGATCAAAAAGATTTTCCAACATCAGGAAAGTCAGAAAATTTTGTGAAATTTCTTCAAAAAGAACTACAACCATTTATAGAGGGAACTTTTAAAACAGGAAATAATAAAACTATTATAGGACAATCTCTTGGTGGACTATTAGCTACAGAAATTTTATTTAAAACCCCTGATCTATTTGACAACTATATTATAGTTAGCCCAAGCCTGTGGTGGGATAATGAAAATCTTTTAAATTATACACCTAAAAAGTACAGTTCTAAAAAATCAATTTATATTGCCGTTGGTAAAGAAGGAGAAGTTATGGAACGTACAGCTAAAAAATTGTATGCAAAATTAAACAACGAAAAAACAGAAAATACAAAACTATTTTTTGAGTTTTTGGAAGGCAAAACACATGGAGATGCTTTACATCAAGCAGTATACAATGCCTTTGAAAAAATGTTTAAACCAGAAAAAGAATAAAAAGCAAATATAAACACCGTTTGTATGTATAGGTAAAATCAAATTTAAAATCTCTTTTTTACCTTAACACCCCTTTAAGACTTTAGCGTTTTGATTTTATTTACTTTAGACTTTTTAAAGGCAATCTATTGTAATGTGTTAAAAATATCCCTTTTCTTATTAAGTATTTTATATTCAATTTCTGGTACTACACAAGAGAGTATCATAGATCGAAAACCTAATCCATTATTGCTTCCTAAAGAATCAATTGACATCTCTATTTTACCATATTCGAAGCTCTTACCAGACAATGTAATACAATCCGTAAATACATATATTCATCCAAAACGAGTAATTACAACTTATATTTCGCTAAAAATAAAAGAAACAAAACTTTTAGCATTAAAGAACAAGTATTCTGATTTATATATGCTAACAGAATCAGAATAACAAATTCAACTATAATTAACGCATACCAAAAAATGAAAAAACAACTATTATTTTTCCTGTTACTAAGTGTAGTGTCTATCGCATCTGCACAAAATTTCACAATGGATCTCATTAAGGATAATACCCCTAGAAATATAGGTCCAGGCGGAATGAGTGGTCGTGTAACGGCTATAGATGTGGTTACTTCTGATCCTGATATAATATATGCTGGGACTGCATCTGGCGGACTATGGAAATCAACATCGGGTGGAATTAAATGGAGCCCCGTTTTTGATAACGAATCTACCGCTTCTATAGGAGCAGTAGCCATTCAACAATCCAATCCTTCAGTAGTATGGGCAGGAACAGGAGAAGGAAACCCAAGAAACAGTCTTAATGGTGGATATGGTATATACAAATCGATGGATGGCGGTAAAAACTGGAAGCTAATGGGGTTAGAAAAAACCCGACATATCCATAGAGTTATTATTGACCCTACCAATCCCAATACAGTATATGTTGCTGCAATTGGATCCCCTTGGGGAGAACACCCAGAAAGAGGCGTTTTTAAAACTACCGATGGCGGGGAAACATGGTCCAAAATTTTGTTTAACAACAATAAAACTGGCGCTGCAGATTTGGTTATGGATCCTAAAAATCCAAACAAATTAATTGCTGCCATGTGGGAACATAAAAGAGACCCTTGGTTTTTTAAATCTGGTGGCAAAGGATCTGGTCTTTATATCACCCATGATGGTGGTAAAAACTGGGAGCAACGTACCGATAAAGATGGTTTGCCAAAAGGAGATTTAGGAAGAATAGGGATAGCCATCGCTGCCAACAAACCCGATATTATATATGCTCTTATCGAAGCAAAAAAAAATGCCCTGTATAAATCTGTCGATGGAGGATTTACATGGAAAAAAATAAATGATAAAAAGGATATAGGAAACCGTCCTTTTTATTACTCAGATATATTTGTAGATCCCGAAAATGAAAACAGAATATACTCTGTATTTACCTATGTAAACGTATCTGAAGATGGTGGTAAAAACTTTACGCAATTAATGCCTGCCTATGGTGTAGATAATGGCGTACACCCTGATCACCATTCCTGGTGGATTCATCCTACAGATGGAAGCTATATGATTGATGGTAATGATGGTGGATTAAACATTTCTCGTGATGGAGGTAAAACCTGGCGCTTTATCGGCAATTTACCCGTAGCACAGTTTTATCATATTAATGTAGATAATGAATACCCATATAATGTATATGGTGGCATGCAAGATAACGGTAGCTGGCGAGGCCCCGCCTATGTATGGAAAGCACAAGGAATACGAAACTCCTATTGGCAAGAAATATCTTTTGGAGATGGTTTTGATGTAGTGCCCGATAAAGACGACTCCAGATACGGATGGTCTATGAGTCAGCAAGGATATGTAAGCAGATATGATTGGATGACTGGTAACAATTATACCGTTCGCCCTACTCACCCGGATCCTGATGTAAAATTACGCTTTAACTGGAACGCTGCTATTAATATAGATCCTTTTGATAATAACACCATTTATTTTGGAAGCCAATTTGTGCACAAAAGTACCGATAAAGGACTTACCTGGACTATTATATCTCCAGATTTAACCACCAACGATCCTGCTAAACTAAAACAAGACGAAAGTGGTGGATTAACTATGGATGCCACGGGAGCCGAAAATCATTGTACTGTATTAGTAGTAAAACCATCTACTTTAGAGCAAAACATGTTATGGGCAGCTACCGATGATGGTCGCGTACATATTACTCAAAATGGAGGTGCAAACTGGACAGACGTTTCTGCAAATATTAAAGGATTGCCAAAAGGTAGCTGGATAGTGCAAATAAAAGCATCGAATAAAAATAAAGGAGAAGCCCTTTTGGTTGCTAATGATTACCGAAGGTTTAACTACACCCCTTATGCATACAGAACAACAGATTATGGTAAAACCTGGAATCGTATTGTAGACCAAAGTGATGTAAAAAGCTTTACCTTAAGTATTGTAGAAGATCCCATCGAAAAAAACCTTTTATTTTTGGGTACCGATGATGGATTATATATTTCTTTTAATGCAGGTAACAATTGGATAAAATGGACCAAAGGATTCCCTACTGTACCTGTAAAAGATTTGGTAATACAACCCAGAGAACACGATTTAGTGATAGGTACTTTTGGTCGTGCAGCATGGGTATTAGACGATATACGACCATTAAGGGCACTTGCAAAAGACAAAACCATTTTAAATAAAAAATTACAGCTTTTTGAAACTCCAACAGCTTATCAGGCAGCATATCAGCAACCTACAGGTAGCCGTTTTGGAGGGGATGCCTTGTATAATGGTACAAACCGCGAATATGGAGCATTGATTTCTTACTACCTGCAAGTCGAAAAGAAAAAAGAAGACCCTAACAAAGACGAAGATAAAGAAGAAGAGGATGTCGAAAAAGAAGAAGCTACCATAAAATGGGATTCTATACGTCTTAAAATTTATGATGGAGATCGACTGATTCGTACTTTAAAACAAAAAACACCAGATTCTACAGGATTTCATAAAATAAAATGGCTGATGGATGAAAAAGGAGCAGAACAACCAAATAGAAAAGTCGAAAAACAAGATAAAGAACCAGGAGGAATAGCCGTTAAGCCCGGAAAATACAAACTATTGTTAGAATACGGAGATCAAACATCAGAAAGCAGTATCGAAGTACAAGCAGATCCAAGGTTGCCAGTATCTCAAAAAAATATAAATGAAGTATATGCCGCTTCTAAAAATCTAGAAGAGATAAAACAGAAAATTGCAGATGTCGTGAAACAATTGGCAGAAAGCAAAGAGATAGCTGCAAAATACCAAACAGAACTGCAAAAACTAGACAAAAAGAAATATAAAGAACAAATAAAATTATCTAAAGATATTTCTAAAAAGATAGATAGTGTAATTGCACTATATATTGGTAAAGAAGATAAACGACAAGGTATCACCAGCGATCCAATTATAAATGTAATGCAACGTCTGGAAAGCGCACAGTGGTATACTAGTAGCCGTAAAAATGGATTAACTACCACAGAAAGCACCCTTATAAAACAAGCAAAAGATGCTTTAAAAACAGCACTGGATAAAACCAATATGTTTTTTGTACAAGAGTGGAGAACCTATAGGGAGACTGTAGAAAAATTAAAAACATCTCCTTTTAAAGAGATAAAGAGTTTTAGTATCCAACAGTAAATAAAGTAATATAAATCATGAAAAAAATAATCCTGTTAAGTTTAGGGTTGCTTCTCTTCTTTTCTTGTAAAAAAGAAAAGAAAGAAGAAATTGCACAGCCCATTGCCATCGAGCAATACTCTATAGAGCAATTTATGGATAACGAAAATGCATTTGCAAACGGCTTTTCGCCAGATAAATCTACGGTATTAATGACCAGTAACCGATCTGGTATTTATAATATGTATACAGTACCTGCTACTGGTGGAGAGTTTACTCCTATAACAAAATCTGATAGCGCTTCTGTATACGGAATCTCTTATTTTCCTGAAGATGATAGAATCCTGTTTAGAATGGATGGTAACGGAGATGAAATCTTTAAAATATTTGTTAAAGACAGTTCTGGAATTAAACGCTTAACCCCAGAAAAAAATGTAAGAGCACTATTTAGAGGATGGGCAAAAGACGGAAAAAGCTTTTTTTATGGAAGTAATGAGCGAGATTCTAAATTTATGGATCACTATGAAATGAACATTGCAGATTTTTCTTCAACAATGATTTATAAAAATGAAGATGGGATGGATTTTGGAATGATGTCTGAAGACAGAAAACACATCCTACTGACCAAAACCATAAACACCAATGATAGAGATCTCTATTTGTTAAATACAACAACAAACGAAAAAATAAAAATCAATACTAATTTAAGTAGTAACTCTCCAGAAGATTTCTCCCCAGATGGTACTTCTTTTTATTATACGACAGATGATAGTGCAGAGTTTAGTTACTTAATGAAATATAATCTTGAGGAGGATACTAAAGAAAAAGTGACGGAAAAAAAATGGGATATTTCTGGTTTTTACTTTACCTTAAACGGAAAATATCAAATACTATTTACCAACGAAGATGCTAAAACTGTTATAGAAGTAACCGAAGCTGCAACTGGTAACAAGGTCGATTTTCCTGCTATAGATAATCAGGAAATTAACCGTGCAGGATTTTCCCGAGACGAATCTATGGCTCTTCTAAGTGTGGGCGGTTCTAATACCCCAGATAATTCTTACTCTTATAATCTCGCTACTAAAGAGTACCATAAGCTTACCGATGTTTTAAATAAAAAAATTAATCCAGAGCATTTAGTTACCTCTCAGGTAGTTCGCTTTCCTTCGTTTGATGGATTAGAAATACCTGCAATATATTACCAACCAAAACAAGCGACTGCCACAGATAAGGTACCTGCATTGGTATGGGTACATGGTGGTCCTGGTGGGCAATCCAGACAAGGGTATTCTTCGGTAATCCAATATTTGGTAAACCATGGGTATGCAGTATTGGCAGTAAATAACAGAGGAAGCAGCGGTTATGGTAAAACATTCTATAAAATGGATGACCGCAACCATGGTGATAAAGATTTAAAAGATTGTATTGCAGGAAAAGATTGGTTGGCAAAACAAGATATCATAGATGCTGATAAAATAGGAATCATTGGTGGTTCTTATGGAGGGTATATGACTATGGCTGCACTTACTTATACTCCAGAAGAGTTTAAGGTTGGTGTAAATATTTTTGGAGTTACAAATTGGTTAAGAACATTAAAAAGTATTCCACCATGGTGGGAATCTTTTAAAGAAGCATTGTATACCGAAATGGGAGATCCAAATACTGTTGATTCTGTTCGTTTACGACAAATTTCTCCGCTTTTTCATACTGAAAAAGTTACAAAACCATTAATTGTACTTCAGGGAGCACAGGATCCAAGAGTGTTAAAAATAGAATCTGATGAAATTGTAAAAGAAGTTAAAAAGAACGGAGTCCCTGTAGAATATGTTCTATTTGACGATGAAGGACATGGCTTTGTGAAAAAAGAAAACCAAATTGAAGCGTATGGTAGAGTTTTAAAATTCTTAGACAAATATCTAAAAGGAACAAGTTCAGAAGTGATTAATGATGGGGATAATAAACCTACTAAAGTTGATTCAGAAAACTAAGAATAGTAATCTATGCCATTTTTTAAAGGCTTTTAAAAAGTACTCTTTCTATATACTAGAAAGAGTACTTTTTTTATATCAGAAAAGGAAAATTTACATTATTCTAAGTAATTTTAGAAAGAAAGCAGTGTTTCAACAAGCTTTATAATAATCATTACAAGAATAAAAAAAGGCTGTCTGTACAGACAGCCTTTAATAGGGCCAATTTATTATTAATTATTTAAAAATTATTTTACAAAAATCTTTTGCGTAAGAGTTTTTGTGCCAGTAGTTATTTGTACAAAATAGATACCTGTAGATAATTTACTAATATCTATCGTTTTTCTTGCTGCACTTCCTGGAGGAGTTTGTAATTCAATAATTTCTAATACTCTTCCGTTCATATCCTTGATACTGATTCTAGAAGAAGACTTCACATTATTAATTTCCAGGTTTAAAAGATCTTTTGCTGGGTTAGGATATACTGTAAAGCTTAATCCTCCCGCTGGTCCTTCTTCTTTAAATGCTGTAAATGCACCACCACAAGGTCCTAGATTTCTCCATCCTGTAGTAGTTCTTTCATATAAAGACCCGTTATAGGTTACTCTATCTCCTACACTATATACAGTATTAGCAGAATATGGTGCTACACCTGCACAAGGATCGTTTGTTGTTGTACAAGGTCCTAAGTTAGTCCATCCTGTAGCAGTTCTTTCGTATAAAGATCCGTTATAAGTAACTCTATCTCCTACATTATATACAGTACCAGCAGAGTATGGTGCTACCCCATCACAGTTACCACCTCCACTACTACAGTTTCCTGAAGAGTTATACGTGGTTTGCCCACAAACAATACTAAAGTTATCTACTGTATCTCCTGAAGCTTTTTTAGCTTGCCAAGTACTACCTACAGTAGTGTTTGCATTGTATGAGCCACCAGCATTGGCAGATCCTTGTAATGAATTGTTCTGGAAATACTCTAAAGTACAATCTGTATTATTAGTAAAAGTTACCGATATGGCATCTCCTGTGTTACAGCCACCTCCATCACAAGATTGTAAACAACTAGATCCTGCAATATAGTTACGGATAACATTAGCTGGTTGTGAACCAAATCCTTTATTAAAATTCACTCCAACACTAGTTTGTGGACAGTAACTCATAATAGTTCCTCCACCTGCAGGGTTTCCTGGTAATGCACAATTTCCTTCTACACGACCAGCACAACCATCTATTGCAGTATTATTACCATTCCATACACAAGCATGTGTATGTCGTGATCCTACATTATGTCCTAACTCATGAGATATTAAGAATACATCAAAAGAATAAGTAGGGATATTGCTATAACTACCTTTTATACCAGAAACTGCTGCTTTTCTTGATGAGTTACAAAGTGTTCCAATTCCTCCGGCTAGTCCTCCTCCAAAACTATAATTTACCATATGTGCTAAATCTCCATTAAGACCATTTTGGTTTTTATAGCTAATATAGCTATCCAGACTATTATTGGTAAATGGCTGATTAGAAGTCCATGCTTTGGTGCCCGATAATTTAATAGATATCTGATCATTGGCATATAGTGCCGCTACTTGATTAAATACTGCTTCGATATAATTAGTCGCTTGTTGCGCTCCTCCTTTATCGTTAACAATATCTGTACATATATCAAAGAATATTTTCACACACTTTGCAGCTGCTTTACTTTGTGGATTATCCGCTAATTCTTCAATAGTGTACCCTCCTTTTTCTATATCATCTTCTACCTGACAAGAAAAGTCATTTAAATGACTAATTTCCTTATCCTTATAAAGAACATGACTTTTACTATTACTTAGAGGTCCAACTACCATATTACCATCCTGACCATCGACACTAATAAAGCCAGATACCTTATCGTCATAAAAACTAATAGCAACCAGCGAATTAGACTGGCCTTTTACCACACCTCGATAGTGTGCTATGTTATCACGAGAAAGCATTTTACCAGAAGGCATATCTATAGCCGAAAAATCATCTGTTCTAACCTCTACTTTTACCAGATCCAAAGACATTGCTGATTTTTGACCGGGAATACTTAAATTCATAGTGTTAGGAAAATTTCCTTGTAAAGACTTCATTTTACTCTGATCTAAAGAAAGTAATACATAATCCTTAAGTTCTTTAGGAACCTGTATGTTACTTTTTTGCTGATCAATAGAAGTGAAGAGTTCAGTTGTTTCAAAATTGGATCTCAAGGATTTTTGTTGAGATACTAATTCGCTGGGTTTTTGTAGTTGAGTTTGTGCGAAGCTCATTACCGTCATAAAGGCAATGACGATTGTTAAAATACGTTTCATTTTTAAGGTTTTAAGTTTTGAACCTTTACTTAGTTATGATTCTGGCCCCATAAACCTTCCTCAGTAAAAATTCAAAATCGTTTGTGTATCACAAAGTTACAAACTTAATATCATCTTTTAAAAAAATATTAATGATTATTTACAAATTATGTACAATTGTTAACTATATAAATACATATAGTTCATTTTTGTTAAACAAAATTCAGTTATTTCACTAAATACATAAACATAACTTACTTACAACCTAAAAAAAGAGCCTAATAAAACTTCGACAAACCACTTTTAACAATTCAACAGATCTCATTTACACCCAGATATAACTTTATAACTGCCATACTCTGTTATTTTTAACCATCCCAGATAAAAACATAAACAATATTATTTATTTGGTTGCAGAATTTGGTTAATATCAAAATACTCCCAGTCTACTCTATCTTTAATAAGATCTACCAAAATATCTTTGTGTCCTGCCCCATAAATAACCAATACTCTATCCTTTGGAGTTACAATCCTACTAAGATTAGTAAAGATTTTTAAGTTTCTAAAATACCATTTAGAAACCACATCGGTACCGATATAATTACCTTCTTTACCAAAAGATATTAGATGTTTTAAATAAAATATTTGATTGTAATTTTTGTCAAAATCTTCAGAATTAGCAAACTTTATAATATCCAGAATAGAACCTTTCGATACTGTTTCTGTATGTTTTTGCATACTGCTAATTAATTTTTGAAACTCTTCTACCTGCGCATTTTGATTATGTTGTTTTGCGTATGCTATAACAGAATCTAACTCAAACTCTGTATGTGCATCTATTGGATATACCCTATCGTGTCCCAACTTTTTTGCTAATGGATATGATATTTGAACAAGTTCGCTGGGTAGTGCCCATTTATCCTTCTCTTCTATCTCTTTTTCCAGCATATTATCCAGATATTTCTTATAGTACACCTTGCTCCATAACGTATCCCCCAATGATTTTTCGACCGCAATTTTGGTTGGTTTAAACGTAACTATAAGATCCAGAAGTTCTTTTAATTCTGTTTGTCTTTTGTTAGAGTAGATATTGCCCATATCCATATTTACTGCATCTGCACCAGGATTATGTAAATGTATCATACCCAAAACACTAATTACAGGTTTTTGATCCTGTGCATTACAAGAGATACCGATTATAAATAGAAAACTTAAGATTAAAATAAGGTTACGCATGGCTATTTATTTTTAATTATTGAACTGCTATGTTTTTGTTAGGCACTAAAAACCTCTTGATGTTGTACTAATTTTTATTAGGTGTTACTCTTTTATCCAAGGGTATAATAAGTTGATAATCATATCCATCCATCAAACTCTTCATTTTATGATAATCTCCATTTGCGGGTAAAGCTATTCGCTCTTCTAGGATATCACTACGTATCGCTTCTAAATCGATAATAGCCCATTGATCTCTTTTTGCCAGAGTCATAAAATCCCGCAAACGCTTATAGTATGTTGAATACTTTTCTAAATAATCTTCCTCTTCCCCTTTTTCATTAATATAATATCGATGCCATGTATTAATAATAGTTGCTTTAGTACTATTTTCTTTTGCAAGTTGGGTAACGAGATCACCCAGATCATAACAACCATTGGTTAAAATTCTTGAAGCATGTAGATTTCCGAATTTCAAGAATACTTTAGGTTTTAATTCTGTTTGCGTTGCTTTTTTATAATTCATTAAAAAATTAGCACGCATATAACTTATTCGATCAGCATGCGAATCCTGACGCCAACGAGAATAAATATCCCAACTAATTTCTAAATCTTTTATCAGTTTTTTAGTATTCTCTTTTCTTCGAAAACGACTTAAATACTTTTGTACAACGGGCTCTTTTTGGATTTCTTCAAAAAGATTAATATTAGAATCTGGTACAGTATCTTTTGCATACCAAGAGGCAATTATTTTAGAAGCTTGTTCTTTTTCTGATTTAAGATTTGCATAGTCTGGGTCATCTTTAACAAAAGTGAGTAGCTCATCCATAAAAAACAATGCAGATGAATAGTATTCCTGATCAAGTCCCCAGATATTCATATCCCGTTCACGAATGGCCTGAAGAAAATGAGCGTCTTCCAGACCATCAAAAAAAAGGAATTGGAATCTGATGATCTTCTTTAAAAGCATATTGTGTAGTAAACTGTTTCATACTTTGTACTGTAGATGATGGTGGTGTACTAAGTTCTATCAGCTTTTTTGCAGAATAAGGCCCCACTTCAAAAGCGGTGTGATTAAAGCCTGCCTTATATAGCATCGGAATAAGACTAGTTATCAATTGTGAAGTAGCTTTTGAGCCATGACGTTCTCCAAACATCACAAACTGTGATTTAGAAATGATATGTTCTAACATCACACGACCTTCTCCAGTAATAGTCGTGTCTACAACTTTAAAATAGGTCGTTTTTGTTGCTATATAAGAAGAGTCTATAACGGGTATGGTAATTCTTTTTTCAATATCTACAATATGCATATCTTCTGGCTTTTTTTTACAAGACAAGAACATAGTTATCATCATTAGTAGTGTAATAAATGGCTTCATAATCCTAAATTTTTAAAGCTAAATAAAAACATATTCCTTAAAAAAAATACCCGTTTACACCTACTCTGGTATCTACCAGACAAAAGGTAACCAAAAGAGTTTTTTCCTATTTAGTTGTGTAGTTTGCCTTGTTGATATACAAAAAATGGCTGTTGCAATCAAAAACATATAAATTAGCTATTCAAAATACTATTTTTGAGACATGATCGAATTTAAACATCGCTATAAATACCATCTGTTTCTTAGTATATTAATTATACTAATGGATATATATGGGGATTATATATATAAACAAAGAACTAACTGGACAGAATATTTTAACTACCCCATGTTTTTATATACAATAGCTATGTATATTAGTTTCTTTAGTATTTACATCATTAATTATAAGGTATTATGCCCTTTTATGCTTTCGCGAAAGCGTGTTATACCATACATTCTGGGAGTTATTATTTTGGTCTTTTTATATGCTGGTATTCGGTATTTGCTAGAAGAGGTTGTATTGTATTCTATTACCGGGCTACATAACTACGGTGACAACTTTAGGTATTTTAGATACTATGTATTTGATAATTCTTATTACGCCTCAAAAAGTTTATTATTTAGCACTGCCATCTACCTGTTTTTTAGATTTGTAGATCATAAAGATGCAATCCATCAATTAAAGATTGAAAATCAAAAAGCGGAAGTTACCTTGCTTAAATCTCAATTGGATCCTCATTTTTTATTTAATACTCTTAACAGCTTTTACTCTGATCTAATCCTGGAACAACCAAAAATAGCAGCAGATATCCACAGGCTTTCGGATTTACTACGATTTGTAACCTATGAGGCAAATGAGGATAAAATACCTTTAGAAAAAGACCTTAAGTTTATTACAGATTACCTTTATTTTTATAAAAAACGGTATGAAGATAATCTGGCTGTAGAATATAAGGTACATGGTAGTGTTGCCAATCAAAAAATACCTGCCATGTTATTAATTCATTTTGTAGAAAACGTATTTAAACATGGCATTGTTAATGATGCATCTGCCAAAGCTACTATTACCATTACTATTTATCCGGATGCTATTGCAATTAATACCAGAAATAAAATTGCGGCTTCAGAAAAATATATAGAACAAGGTATTGGATATGCCAGTATGTACCGAAGACTAACTATTCTTTTTAAAAATGATTTTACGCTACTTAAAAAAGAAGAAAATTCTTATTTTGAGGCGTATCTAAAAATACCCATATGAGTACATCGATACGTTGTCTTATTGTAGATGATGAACCCCCCGCAATACGTTTGCTAGAAAACTATGTAGATAAAGTTTCTTTTTTAGAACTTACAGGCACTACCACAAAAGCATTAGAAGCGCTTCAACGTATCGAAAACGGGGATGTTGACTTGGTTTTTCTGGATATACAAATGCCTGATCTATCGGGTATACAATTATCCAAAATTATTAAAGATAAGGTGCAGATTATTTTTACTACTGCCTACCCGCAATTTGCATTAGAGGGATATGCTTTAAATGCTGTAGACTATTTATTAAAACCTTTTGATTTTGAGCGTTTTTATCAAAGTATTCTTAAAGTAAAACAAAAAGATACGTTACCTACAAACAGCATTGCTACAAAAGAGTATTTATTTGTAAAAACCGATGGTAAAAATAACTATGAAAAAGTATATATAACCGATATATTGTATGTCGAGGGACTAAAAAACTATATTGCTATTCATTTACCAAACAAGCAAATCATAACCTACAGTACTTTAAAACACATCGAAAACGCTTTACCGTCTGCTATCTTTACCAAAATCCATAAATCTTACTTTGTTGCAATCCCACATATACAAAAAACAGATTCGTTTCATGTATATATCCAAAATAAGCCTTTACCCATAGGAGAAAAATACCGTAAATATTTTTTTGAACAGATTAACAAAAAGAAATTGTAATCTTATTATTGTTTCTATATAAAAATTATCTTTGAAACATTCTGTGTATTGTATGGCATTTGCTCCATAAACTCGGGCAACTATTATCTCTTTAATGAGAAGGTGAAAATGCAGCATAAAAAGTAATATAAACAATATATATATCTATGAAATTATCCAAAAGCGACTCCCCTGCTCTACTATTAATCGATATACAAAAAGGCTTTGAAGATATAGCCTACTGGGGCGAAGAACGCAATAATCCAGATGCAGAAACTAATATGAAAAAACTACTGGTTTTTTGGAGAGAAAACAATCTACCCGTATTTCATATACAACACTGTTCTGCCAATCCTGCATCTCCCTTATCCAAAAATAATGCAGGTACTAATTTTATGGATTTTAATACCCCATTATCACAAGAATCGGTTATACAAAAAGAAGTAAACAGTGCTTTTATAGGTACTGATCTTAAAGAACAGCTAGAAAACAAAAATATAGATACCCTGGTAATTATTGGGCTTACTACCGATCATTGTGTATCTACCACTACCAGAATGGCTGGTAATTTTGGTTTTAAAACCTATTTAGCAGAGGATGCGGTAGCTACTTTTAATAAAGTAGGGGCGAACGGACAAAAATATAGCGCACAATTAATACACGATACTGCTATAGCCAGTTTAAAAGACGAGTTTGCCACTATTGTATCTACCGATCAACTTTTACATTTATTATCCTAGGTTACCATAAAAATATGTCGAAACAAGATTATGACAAAAAGCTTGCTACCCTAAAAGCTATCCCTACAGAAAATATAAAAATCCCCAATATACACCTATAGACACCTATCTACAGGAAGCCGAGAACTTATACTTGTGGGTAAAAGAGGATAAAAAAGCACTATTAGGAATTAATCTGGATTGGCAACAATATGTAGAGGATATTACGGTTCGTACAGCGGCATTGCGACATGCACAATCTTTATGGATACGAAGAAAAACCGGAAAAGAAAAATCACAACTGGCCTGGAGAGAAAAACTACCCATTGCCTATGCCCTGCGCAACGATTTATTGGCTGATTATCGATATGCGTACAAAGATAATACCGCAATATTACTAGCTTTAAAAGATATTGCCAAAGGAAAACGATATTCAGATTTAATACAGGATCTTAGTGACCTTAGTGTTTTAGGTACTTCAAACCTACTCGAGCTGCAAGCGATTAATTTTGATATTTCTGTGTTAGATACTGCGCAGCAACTTTCTGCCACCATGGCAAAACTACTTGCCAAGGTAACTAGCAGTACCATGTATGAAAACAGTATGGTACTACAATTAAGAAATCGGGCATACACACACCTTAAAGAAGCAGTAGACCAAATACGCAATGCAGGTAAATATGTTTTTAGAAAGGATTCTGATCGATATAAAGGGTACATCAGTAATTACAGAAAATAAAAACCCTTGCTATTACTCATCCCCGCGCTACTATAACCATCACCGCACTATCTTTATCTATCACCGAACTACTATAGCTATCACCGCACTATCTTTATCCATCACCGCACTATCTTTATCTATCACCGAACTACTATAGCTATCACCGCACTATCTTTATCCATCACCGCACTACTATAGCTGTCACCGCACTATCTTTACTCATCCCCGTACTATTTTTTATGCTCACCATTACGGGGACTATAATTTTTACTGCGGGGATCATAAAAAAACTACGAGGACTTATATAATATGTATTAGGATACTTATATATTTAAGAGGACATACTAAACTATACGTTTGTAGTCATAAAAAAGAATAAAAAAGCTAAAACATTTACTATATTAGCTACTTATAGCACATATAGTTGCGGTAGTAGCTGTATTATTGATACTAATCGCAAAAATTAAATGAAAACATTATCCGTACAAAAAAAAGAAAATACTACAGGAATATTTTTTGCAATATTGTGGGCTTCGGCCGCAATTGCAATGAAAATTGGAATACAATCCGCTTCTCCTTTAACATTAGCTGTAATTAGATTTTTAATAGCAGGTATATTAATGGTATTTGTTTTGCAAATATTTTTAAAAGAAAAGTTACCTTCCAAATACGAATGGCTAAAAATAGCTGTTTTCGGATTGCTTAACATCACTATATATCTTGGGTGTTTATTTGCTGCTATTGAGTTTGTTTCTGCTGGATTAATGAATTTATTTATTTCTATAAATCCAATATTAATTGTATTATTTTCAATTCTTTTTCTTAATCGAAAAGTTTCAAAACGTGAAATTGTAGGCTTTCTAATATGTTTTATTGGTCTTACAATAGCTACATTTCCTATACTTCAAGAATCAAAAGCAAGTGTAATCGGTATCATATTACTATTAACTGGAATGTCTTCATATTCAATAGGCAGTGTATATTATAAAAAAATCGATTTAAAATTATCTAATAGATCTATTAATGGTTGGCAAACTTTAATTGGTGGAGTTTTTCTTATTCCCGCTGCATATTTAATGAATAACAAATCTATTATTTTAGATTCTAACTTCTACACTTCTCTTTTTTGGCTGACTATTGTAATTTCTATTTTTGCTACCCTACTTTGGTTAAATTTATTAAAAAAAGACACTGTTAAAGCTAGTAAATGGTTGTTTTTAGCCCCTGTTTTTGGATATGTATTATCTTTTTTAATTTTGGGAGAACCAATAACATTATTCGAAATAATTGGAACTATATTTGTAATAGTTGGTTTAAAAATAAGTAAATAATACGTATTAAGTATCTAAACTTGTTATGAGTTATTATCTTCATTTTACTACTACTTTGCTTGTATAAATTTTATCATACCCTTTATCGTATTATTCAGCCTGTAACTAAATTAATTAAAAAAATTATACTCTTGTTAACGGCACTATATTTCTTAATAGTACTAATAAAGCTTTATTAATTAGCCGAAAAAAAGTTTTTTTGGTTTTACAGGCAGAAAAATAATTATAAATTCTCTTAAATCTGATAAAAACGAAGATCTATCCTTCAAAAATAACACTCGATAACACGCAGAAATGCCCCTTAAATCCAGTAGGCTTAAGGAACATAAGAAAAGTATACTAAATTGGGTACGTTTAATTGTTGTGGTACAACATTTCCCAAAAAAAGTTACAGATATTGAAGTTAAGACTTTTCTTGTGGCTTATACATTACAATAATCTGAATTAAAACAGCCAAGAAAACCAGTATATAAATCTCAATTTGAGTAAATAATTCAACTGTATCAAGAGCACGCTTACTAATTGACATTTGCCTGCTTCCTTCGTTGAGCTGAATTTTAGATAAGTCGTTAAGATTTGTTTTTAAATTTTCAATGTGATGAACAACTTTAGAATTATCACTATAATCGGAATTTAAAAACTGACTTTCAGAATCTAATAACGACTGAACATTTTTCTTTAGATCATTGAATACTTTAGCCTCTTTTGTTGTCAATTTTGTTTGCTCAAATCTAGAAACTAAAGATTGTAAATTATCGTTGACTGTTGAATTTTTAGTATTAAAAAAAGTGGAATCTGATAATGAAACAGCCAATTCCTTTTGCTGAACTGACTTTAGTATTTCAAATATTAAATCATTAGCGATTAACCTATCTTCATAAATTGTAACGACTGAATTACGAACTCGAACAAAGTTGTTCTTATCAATTAAATTTGTAGTAATGATTAGAACAAAAATCATTAGAATTCCGAGTATCCATTTTAACTTATTGTAGAAAGCCATATTTTACTTTTTTTAGCGTATTAAAACCTTATCACAAAGATATAAAAACGTTGGATAATCTTGTAAGATAAGGAAGTGCCTCCTTACATAATTCTACTGAGTTTATCGAAGTACTACCTGCCATATAGGTCTTGTATACGACGGTTCACCAAATCGAATCTGGCTTTTACATTTCCTTTCTCTTAGGTTTCATCTGTATCAATTAAAGTGTGCATTGCATGCCTTATAGTTAAACAGTTTGCGACTTACTAATAGTTTAAAACTCCTGTACTTAGCAATAGTCAAATGGTTACTAGTGACCATAAGGAACTTGTACGCTATAAATGAATTATTTATCTTCGATAAATAAAAGATGCCATGCTGGGCACACATAAGTTGTATAAAACATAGATTATTTGTGCTTATGAGAAAGTTATCTGTATCTTAATAAAAACTGCTAAATATTTATAAAATTAAAACTTTGATAGAAACAGAAAGATTATTCTTAAGAGAAATCACTTTGAATGACAAAGAAGAGCTATTAAAGTTACATTCTCACCCAGATGTACAAATTTATACAGGAGAACCTATTGTCGAATCAATTGAAGAAATCGAAAAGGCAATACGTATAAGAATTGACAACTATAAGAAGTATGGATTTGGAAGATGGGCTACTTTTTTAAAGAATGGAATGCAATTTGTAGGCTGGGCTGGTTTGGCGTATCTTCCTGAATTTGATGAAATTGATCTTGGATATAGATTCTTACCCGAATATTGGGGATTAGGTATAGCAACGGAAGCATCCTACGCAATTTTGACGTACGGATTTGATTCCCTCAAAATAAAAAAGATAATAGCAATTGCATTAAAAGAAAATAAAGCGTCGATCAGAGTAATGGAGAAAGTTGGGATGAAATTTGACAAATTCGCTCCCTATGAACTGGGGAGTGAAGATGCCATTTGGTATTGGTGTGATAAAAAGATGATCACAAAAAATAAAGGGCACTAAATTAGATACGTAACTAAGTAAATAAGCATACAGAAAAAATTGACAGTAATTTGAAAAACATACTTTCTGTAATTGAAAAATGTAATAAAAAAACGAGCTATGGAAAAACATTTCGACCTTTCTGATTCTGATTTTGAAATAAAATTCATTAATTGTAAATTAAATCCATCAGACTTTACTCACGAGGCTCATTTGAGGTTAGCATGGATAAACATCAATAAATATGGAATTAAACAAGCTGAAATAAATATTCAAAATCAGTTACAGAAATTTGTACAATTTGTTGGAGAAAAAGACAAATACAATACGACTTTGACTATAGCAGCTATTAAAGCAGTATATCATTTTATGCGTAAATCAAATTCTAACAATTTTAAAGATTTTATAACTGAATTTCCTCGACTGAAATATAATTTCAAAGAATTAATGGATTGTCATTATGGATTTGATATTTATAAATCTAACAAAGCCAAAAACGAATTTTTAAAACCTGACTTGGTTCCTTTTGACTAAAATGGAATAAAAAAAATGGATTTAAAAGAATTTTGAAAAGTAAATTACCTAGTTACTTTTTATATCCCCCTTTAGATGAAGTGTTTTCTGAACAAAATTATATTGACAAAAATTGAGTGATGCTAATTTTAAATCAACAACACACACCAGTATTATACAACCTCCTTATATAAAATAAATACATAAGTAACAGATATCAGTACTCGTATCATAAAAAAAGAAAACGGCAGAAAGCAAACTACTATATCAAGTGTATCCTAAATGAAAAATTTAAGTATAAAAAAATTATTTCTAATAGACGGAATTGGAGCAGTATTATCTGCCTTTTTATTAGGAATAATTTTAGTGCGGTTCGAACATGTTTTTGGAATGCCCAGACGAGCATTATATTTTCTATCTGTTTTTCCGTGTATTTTTGCTTTGTATGACCTTACCTGTTATCTATTAAATTCTGAAAAGAATAAAGTTCTACTAAAAATTATTGCATTTTTAAATATTGCATATTGTTTTATTTCTATCCCCTTTATTTTTAAATACTACCAAAACCTGACTTATTTAGGTTTAATATATTTTATATTAGAACTCGCTATCCTAATCCTCTTGATTTCTATCGAACTAAAGATTGCTTTTGATACAAATCTGGATACACAAGTGCAAAAAGAAACTAATAATTGATATGGTTTGGTATACGCAATACCACAAAAATCATCTATATAAACTAACCAATATGATAAAAAAAACAATATTAACCTTATCTATTGTATTTCTATCTTACTTTTCATACAAAGGACTTAAAAGAGTAAATTTTAACTCAAATTTTGAAGTTGGACAACGAATAGATAGTTTAAATAATGTTATAGTGTTTTATAATGGTGGGGTTGACAATATAGTACAAAGAAATACAAAAGATGGATACAATCTTGGATATGAATACCAATGTGTAGAATTTGTAAAGCGATATTATTATGAATACTACCATCATAAAATGCCCGATAGTTATGGGCATGCCAAAAGTTTTTTTGACAAAAATATAGCTGATGGAGAAATCAACAAAAAAAGAAATTTAATACAATTTAGTAATCCTAGTATATCTAAACCAAAAGAGGGTGACTTAATAGTAATGGGCAGTACTATACTTAATAGCTACGGCCACGTTGCAATAGTATCTAAAGTAACAACTAATACCGTAGAAATTATTCAACAAAACCCAGGCCCATATTCTTCTTCCAGAGAAACTTTTGAATTGATAAAAACTACAGACGGAAACTGGGAATTAAAAAATAAACGAATACTAGGTTGGTTGCGAAAGTAAAACACAAAAGATCTGCCTGCTCTTTAAAACTTAAGACTAATTAGTGGATTTCTGATAATATTTCCTGTGTTCTATACTCAAAACACATTCTAATTTTACTCAAAAAAATATACAGAATGTACACCTGCTCTGGGTAACATTTTGCTTTGTTTTGTAACCTATCTGTATCTTTATTTTTTTATACTTTTATTCATAAATCAACATTCTTTAGGGTATGCTTTTAACAAATATATGTCACTTAACAAGCTAACCCTTTGATACTAAAAACAGTACTAATATGTTTGCAGGAATTGTGTTACTCATTTTTCTAATTGCTATTATATGTGCGTTGGTAATAGGTGTAAAAAAAGTAAAAAAGCCTATTTCTATCATAGAAATCATTCTATCCGTTACCTATATATTATCTCTGTTTCTTTTCCTTTTTGGATTATTAATACATAGTGCTCCTTTTTATATAGCTATTGATCCTATAGATCTTGAATGTTACAGCCCGTTTTCAGACAAGCACTACCCTACCATTGTATTATATGGAATTCTTTTTAATGTTTCAGTCTTCTTGATTTGGCAAAAGGGACGAAAATTACCTCCTTTGACACTAGTTTTATCTTTACTGTTTTTAGGTATTGGTGTATTAATAAATTTTGCAATTCTTATACAAATAGCGGGTCACAATACTGAAAGTCTTGATGTTTATAAAGGAAATGATGGAATCTTTTTCTTTATTCTAACTCCAATTATTAGTTTGCTTATAAGTATTTTACTTATCGTTAAAATAATAAAAGAAGAAAAGACAGAGTCTGAAAACCGAATGTATCAAAATTCTGTTTTAAATTACTGCAACAGCATCTTAGCAAAAAAAATGGACGAAACAGTATGGGCATTGATTTTACTGTTTCCAGTTTTTTTGCTAATAACCATTATTCTTACTTTATTTGGACAAGAAACAGACTCTATTATAAAAGTATTTACAGACACTACAACCTGGACTTTTTCGCAAAAAACACATCCTCCTATTCTTGATCATAAGGGACATTATCTATGTACTGTTGCTGCAAAAGGACATCCCAAAATAGTAAAACCTGTACGATTAGGAAAAAGACACGGAAACGAAATAATAGTAAACAGACAATTACAAATAGCAAATGCCTTTGAAGAAATGATACAGGATTTTTCTCCAAAAACGCATCATTTAATTCGAACAAATTATGATAATTATGGGTATAATTTATCCAAAAAGATTAATTCTGAAATAGGCGCAAACATTACCTATATTGCAATGAAACCATTAGAATGGTTTTTTCTTATCTGTTTGTATTCTTTTTGTAATACTCCCGAGAAAAAGATAAACAAACAGTATACAAAATAAAAAGTCTAATATTATATACTGTATTCAAAAATTTATACTCTTCTTAAAAAACACAAAAGACTATTTTGCCTTTTGTGTTTTTTAAGAAGAGTATTTTTTATAACTATATATTACTCTAAGAGTTATACTAGTCTTTTATTTTTATTAAAATTGAACCAACCAAGACCTCCAAAAAGGAATATAAATACCAAAAGAGGAAAATATAATTGTATAGGGTTAGAGAATCTTTTATCTGAAAATTTTTCTATTTGGATAGCTTTCCAGTTTTCGGATTCTACAGGTTCTGAATTAAATATTTTTGGATAAAAGTAAAGCCTGTTTTTTTCATGAAACTTATTTGTCGCTTCTAAATAGTTAAGTTGGTTTCTTAAGCCTGATTTTGCTATCTCATTAAGCTGTATCTGCATATGCAGAGTAGGTACATATCTTGCAATATTACTACTAACACTAGTACGTCGTTCTAATTTTTCTTGCAGCTCTTTTGCATATTTAGCCGATTCATCATCTCCCATTTGCTGCATTGCATAATACCAAAGCCAATTAAACCCACCGTTATCCTTAGCAAAACTCTTAAACTGAGGATAATGTGCAAAAAATTTATCCATCGTAGCCTTTTTATCCATATCCCACTTTTCATGGTATCCTTTTCGTTGTTTTAATGTCGTTTCTAAGGCTTCAGGAACAGGGTATGTCGTAACCAAATAATTATTAACTGTTGCAGGCAAAATAATGATAAAAAAGATCCATATAGAAAATAAAATAACCGCATTAAAATTAGAATGTTTGTGCAACGATGCAACCCAAAAACAGATCCCAAACCATACTAATATATACCCAATAGACATGCCCAGAAATTCCCAAAGAGCAATATCCAAAGGAATATTTAAAATTGGTATTGCTAAAAAAAGAAGGAATAATAAAATAATTAAAACTGCCAAAAATCTAACCAAAAATAATCGAAGAATAATCCTAAATGGTGTTTTACTTTGCACAGATACAATACGCCAGGTTCCAGATTCTTTTTCTTCAGAAATTATATTGAAAGTGAACGCTATAATTATAAGTGGAAAAAGAAAAATTAAAACAAAACTAAAATCCAGATTACCGAGTAATAAATTATATGGATTAGTAAGCTCTGTATCATACTTTTGCCCTTCCAAGCCTAAAATAGAGACACTTTTTATTGAAGCATTTACATCTCTTTGACCTATGGATAACCCTGTGATTTCTGGGATTTCATTTACTAATGAAAACTTTAAATAATATAATAAAAGACCTATATCATCTTTATGAAACTCTACATTTTTGGCGATTTGCTCTTTTTGATATATATCGGTTTCTATTATGTTTTGCTTTTGTTTTTCTATAAACTGTTTTCCTATAAAAAGGCTAATAACACCAGCTAACAGAAGAAATAACAAACCTATTTTTACACTATTAGATCGTATAAAATTTTGAAATACTAAACGAATCATATTGCTTTAAGGGTTTTAGATAATTTAATAACAAGAAGGATTAAAAGGCTAATCCAGAATAAAAAGGCAGCAAAAGAAATCCACTCATTTTTAAATACTAGTGAAATACTTGATGCTTTATATACAAACTCTTCAACCTCCTCCCAATGTTTTTTGTCTAGGATATGTTTTTTATCTGAAGATCCTTTTGCTTCATTACTAATATATTTCATCTGTAATTCATTCATTTCCTGAGCCAGATGATATCTATATTGTTCTGCTTGCTTTTGAAAATCTGTAAAAGAGGCAAAATCGGTGCTAGAAAGTGCCATAGATAGATTTTTTATGGCCATAAATGGGTTTATAAAAGCCATTGCTTTAGAAAAACTATTCTGCTTTTCATAGATCGCTAATAGTTGGTTATAATGTTGGTTATAGATATTGGCACTTATTTTTTCACCTTCTCTCATTTGGTACCCCCCATAATTAAACGGTAACTGTTTTAGAGAATCTACTTTATATACTGCCAGTAAAGAATCTTTTAGTTTTTTATAATAAGGATCGTTAGGATTATGACTATCCCCAAATTTTAAAACATCTTTTTGTATTGCAGATGTAAATTTAGCTTTGCTAGGGGTTTCATAAATACTCGATCCCAATGCTTGCGAAGCTCTTGGCAATACAATAGTAAAAAAAAGCCATACCCCTATTAAAGAGGTTAATGCTGTTTTTGAAGTTTTACTTACTGCTGAAATTAATACTGCAATCACACAAAATATCCCTAAGTAAATAAAGTAAAAAACAATAATTAATAGCAATCTAAAAATTTCATCTTTTGAAAAATCATGTTCCTGAAACCCTAGATAAAGAAAAATCATAGTAATAATAATGGGGATAAAAAGAGTCATTACTACAGCTATTATTCCTAAGCTTTTGCCTATGAGTAAAGATCTCCATGTTAATCCCTGACTTAACAAAATTTTTATAGTACCATTTTGCCTTTCGGTTGCTATGGCTCCAAATCCTATAAAAAATATTAATAGAGGTAATAAAACTTGTAAAATCATAGCAATACTAATTTCTCCAAAGCGTAGCATTCCTGTAGAAAAACTAGCTTCAGAAAAGTTTACTGTATTTTGTTTATGCGCCTCTAAAAAAATCATACTTCCAAAAAAGCTCTCCATTCCAAAATCAAAAACGCTTAATGGGGCTTTGGGTCTAAAAGCAAAGTGCCCATAATGTGCCATTCGATGAGGATGTTTATCTGGATTACTTAACCAATCTTTTCTTGCTTCGGCTTGGTATTTTGCTCTTATTTCGTTTTGGGTTTTAAAATTAGACCAACCTGAATATGCTGCATATACCAATAGTACCCCTATAAAAAGGGTTAATAGAAATACTGCCTTATTATTAAAAGCAGTTTTCCAAAACAATTTTGCTGTTAATATTTCGTAACTCATATCTTGTTTTTTAATGTTGCCAAAAACAGATAGTTTTGGCAACATTATATTTTGATTATTTAAAACTTATAGCTTAATGTAAGGGTAGCATTTCTAGGCGCTCCTGGAAATAATCGCAGGTAGTTTTGTGCTCCCAGCCAATAGGTAGTATTAAACACATTACCTATATTTAATGCCATTTGCACCTTGCTTTTAACAGGGCTATAATATATCGCTGCATCAAAAACTGTAAATTCTGGCACTGTAAAAGAACGATCATACCATGGTATTTTACTTCCTTGATATTGTACTCCAAAACCTACACCCAGATCTCTTAGTATCGATGTGTTGTTAAAATTATAGCGAGTCCAAAGGTTAGCACTATTCTTTGGCGTATTTTCCTTTC
Organism: uncultured Flavobacteriaceae bacterium; assembly: GCA_964353005.1. Classification (GTDB taxonomy): domain Bacteria; phylum Bacteroidota; class Bacteroidia; order Flavobacteriales; family Flavobacteriaceae; genus Aquimarina. The sequence goes on from CAYGUC010000032.1 coordinate 64,178, forward strand.
TGGCATCTTTTAAGTCAGGATCTGCATCTCTAATAATTCTCGCATCAATATGGCTATACGAAGCATTTATTTGCCAATTTGGTAATATGTAACCTGCTAAATCCATTTCAAACCCTCTACTTCTGTCTGCTCCCCGTTGGATCAATAAATCTGGTTGCAAAGGATCGTTAGCACTCATTAAAATATTATTCTGGTTAATCTCATACACAGCCATATTTAAGGCAATCTTTTTATTAAACAGATCTGCTTTTATACCTATTTCTTTTAGATCTGAAACCAAGGGTCGAAACTGCGCCGCAGAATCATCTGCCCAAAAGAAACTACCTGTACTTGACATTAATGTTACTGTATTAGATTGCGGTTGAAAACCTTCTAGATAAGTCCCATATATATTTATATTTTTATTTATAGTATATGTTACTCCTATCCTAGGAATTAATCTTTCGTTTTTAAAAGAAGCTTCATTACTTGTTTCATGATTTGTAATATCTTCAAACCACTCGTTTCTTAAACTTAGTAGTACTGAAAATCTTCGCCATTGTAGCTGTTCTTGTATATAAACAGCATGGTTTGTTGTTAAAGCAGAAGGTATGTCTATTCGAGAGTTAAAATTATAATTCTGAATATTGGAAATAGTATAGCTTGGATTCGCTAAATTAAAATGATCTACATTTGGCTTAGGCAATATTCTATCCCCAACAGTAATCGTTTGATAATCCTCTGCATTTTCTAACACAAATGCATTTACTGCACTACCATCATTTAATAAAAATCCTCTTGCAGAGTTTTGAGCACCTCCTTTAAGTTTTTTCCAATAGTGAAGATCGTATCCTACTAAGAGCTTATGACTTATTTTCCCTGTCTTAAAATCAAAATTAAAATAACTATTTAGGTTGTCTATATTCCAATATTGTTTTCTTTGTACAAACCTCATTGCTGCCATATCAGTAACCGGGTTATTTTCTATATCTACAGCAAATGCACTAATACTTCGGTGTTCTTGTAAATCTTCGTTCCAGCTTTGTTTCATATAAGCTGTATTAAATGTAATATTAGAACTAAATTTATGAGAAATATTACCCATAACAATTAGTTCTTTTGACTTAAAAAAATCATCTAACGCTCCCAAATTTAAGCTGGTAGGTGTACTATTTAAATCGGTTTGCCCTGCAACAGCTCCAAAAATAGGCTGTCCTCGATCTAAATTACCGTTTGTATTATTAAAAATCAATTCTGCATTGATCGCTGTTTTATCATTTGGAATATAACTAAATGATGGGGAGATTAATATAGACTTATTCCCTATTAGATCTCTATAAGAACGTGCTTCTTGATAAGCTCCGTTTAGTCTGTATAATATAGTTTTTGATTCGTTTAAAGGACCTGTAAAATCTAAACTTCCTCTCATAGTGCTAAAGCTACCTACACTTAAACTCACCTCTTTTTTATCTACTGCCAATGGTTTTTTAGTAACCATATTTATACTTCCACCTGGATCTACAC
>CAYGUC010000033.1:0-61169 GCA_964353005.1 uncultured Flavobacteriaceae bacterium
TGCTGTATCCATTGTCGTACTTTTTTTGGCCTTGGGGTGTTGGTTCCTTTCAATCTTCATCTCCGCTGTATGTAATAGACGGGTTTCAAACAAAAGACCCTAATGTAATGACTTCTCTTAATACTAATGATATCGAAGCAATTTCTGTTTTAAAAGATGCGGCAGCTACCTCAATTTATGGAGTAAGAGGAGCAAATGGAGTAATTGTAATAAAAACTAAATCAGGAGTATCTGGAGAAACTCAAGTAGTGTATAAAGTCCAGTCAGGTTTTTCTTCTCCTACAATTGCGAATAAATTTAAAGCATTAAACACACAAGAGTTTCAAGAATTATTAATTGAAGGAGTACAAAATGCAGGAATACGGGATAATGATAACCAAGCCCTCGATTTTTTGATCAGTAATGGTTTTCGTCCAGATATTAATACCGATTGGTACGACCTGCTTACCAGAGATGCGTTTTATCAGCAACATAATATTTCTATAAATGGAGGTTCTGATAAGACGAGATTTTTTTTATCTGGAGGATATTTTAATCAAGAAGGTGTTATTCTGGCGTCTCAGTTTGAACGAATGAATACAAGATTAAAAATGGATCATGAGTTTACAGATAGTTTTAAAATAGATGTTAATATCTCTTACAATAAATCGATTTCTAAAAAAAGGCCCAGAGGCGGTTTTTTCGCTAATCCTGTTCGATCTATATATAGATTACGTCCAGATATTTCTCCTTTTAATGAAGATGGCACCTTTAATTTTGATTTTAATAACACGCAAAATCCAATAGCTCAGGCGCAAGAAGAAATACGAAAAGATATAAATCATCGAATACTTGCAGGAGCAGGATTGTCTTACCAAATTTTTGATGGTCTTGTTTATGAATCTTTAATAAACATAAATCAAACATTTCAGGATGAATTTATTAGACTTCCTTCTGGTTTTGGAGATGCCAGACCTACTGGGCGTGGAGAACAAGATTCTAATTTTTTGTTTTCTTGGTTATTCAGAAATTTATTGCGGTATAATTTAAACTGGAAAAAAAATAGTTTTACTATGTTCGGAGGATATGAATTACAAAAAACAAGAAATAAATTCACAGATCTTACCGTAGAGAATATTCCAGATGGTTTCGAAGACTTAAATAATGGCAGTTTATTTACTTTAGCTTCTACTAATAAAGCTCAGGAAGGCCTTAATTCCGTTTTTTTTAATACAGAATATGCGTATAATGATACATATTTGGTAAGTGGATCTGTAAGACGAGATGGGTCTTCAACTTTTGGAAAGAATAATAAGTTTGCAGTATTTTGGTCAGTCGGAGTTGGTTGGAACATAGCTAAGGAATCTTTTATGAATTCTGTGGGTTTTGTTGAAGATATAAAATTAAGAACAAGTTACGGGATTAATGGAAATGATCCAGAAACTGGGATTTTTGATTTATTTGAGGTTAATGATTATAACGGAAATCCAGGATTGATTTTTAGTTCTTTAGGAAACCCTAATATTAAATGGGAGTTAAATAATGCTTTTAATATAGGTTTAGATTATTCGTTTTTTAATAACAGAGTTCAGGGTAGTATAGATTGGTATTTAAGAGAAACAAAAGATTTACTTAGGTTACGGCCAATTTCTGCAGCAAATGGAGACGGAGGGGAATCTAATATTGAAGAAGGTAATGATATAGCAGATAATATTGGATCTATGCAAAATAAAGGATTCGAATTAGATATAACTACTAGAAATATTGTTTCTGCCAATACTGGTTTTAATTGGAAAACAAGTTTGAATTTTTCGAAAAATAAAAATAAAATTACAAAACTAACAGATAAAGAGAGTAAACCCATAATAGATCAAACCCGAATAATAGCTTTAGGAGAGAGTATAGAAACATTTTATATGCCCAGATATGCAGGAGTGGATAAAGAAAATGGAAATGCACTCTGGTATACAGATGATACCAGAACAAAAGTAACTACCAATTATAATGATGCAAAAGAGGTGATTATAGGCAAAGCTACTCCTGATTTTTATGCAGGTATTAGAAATACTTTTTCTTATAAAAGAATAACATTTGATTTTCAGTTATATACAGTTTGGGGTGGGTTGGTTTATGATACCTGGAATAGATTCACCAATAGTGATGGATCCAGAAGGCTTTCTTCTACAGGTAACGTAAATCGAGGAACCTTTGAAAGAAGATGGCAAAAGCCAGGAGATGTAACAGATGTACCAGCATTTGTATATGGAAATGAGCAATCTGGTAGTTCTGCATTTAGATCTAGTAGATTTGTATATGATGGTAGCTATGTAAGATTAAGAGAAGCTACAATTTCATATGATTTTATGCCAGAATTAACTAATAAAATAAAGCTTTCTAACGTTCGGGTTTATATAAAAGGTAACAATCTATATACTTTTATAAAAGATAAAAGGTTAGAGAGAGATCCAGAATCTGGTTATGATGGAAGGCTAAACCAGGAAATCCCTATTTCTATGACATTGTTTTTAGGTGTGGATATTACTTTTTAAAACAATTTTTATGAAAAAAAATATTTTATACCCGTTACATGTTTTGGTGCTTTTTGATTTAAAATTTGTTCGTTCGATTCTTTTAACTGTAAGAAGAATTATATCTAGAATAAAATTTTGGATTATAAAAACTACTCTTAATACACTTTTGATCCATTTTATTTCAAAAAAATACTCGAATGGACGGTTTTTTTATCTACTTATAGCAAAATATACAAAGAACATATTATGTAGTTTAATAGTACTATCATTAATATCTTGCGACGATACTTTAGAACAACGCTTTTCAGATTCGGTAGAAGTAACAGAAACGATTGTAGATTTAAATTCTTTAAATCTGGCAACTAATGGAGCGTATAGTTTTTTAGCACATTTTGCATATTATAATAGAAACTTTATTTTAATACCAGAAATAATGTCTGACAATGCTTTTATTAATGCATTTGATAATACAGGTAGATTTTTAGAGTTTGATAATTATATTGTAAGCGCAAACGATACTAGGGTAGAAGAGACTTATAATAATATGTCTCGCGTAATTGCTACAACCTCAATAGTTATTAATAAAGCAAATTCGATATCTTTTATTGAAAGTGAAAAAGAAATAGCAAATCATTATATAGGAGAAATGCATGCTTTAAGAGCCTTAACTTTTCATAATTTTTTACTATTATTTGCCCAGCCCTACAATTATACTTCAGATGCATCTCATCTTGGAGTACCTATACCAGATTTTAAACTATTAGGAAATGGAGTAAATATTCAAGAACCAGCAAGGAGTACAACAGCAAATGTATATAACCAAATTATAAATGACCTTTTAATAGCTATAGATTTAATGCATGAAGAGCCAAATCCTTTTAGATTTAATGCCTTTTCAGCCAAAGCTCTACTCGCGAGAGTATACTTGCACATGCAAAATTGGGAAGCAGCAAAGAATATTGCTCAAGATGTAATTTTGAATAGTACTAAAAATTTACTTACAAGAGAGGAATATATAAATAGTTGGTCAGAGGATTTTAGTAAAGAAAGTTTATTTGTAGTTTCCAATATAAAAACAGATAATTCTGGCACGAATTCTATAGGCCAATTTTATCTAAAACTTAAAGATGCTTTTGCTACAAATGATTTTAAAAATACGCTATCAGATACAGATATTAGAAAGGAGCTTTATCCAAGATTTGGTGCTATGAATTTAGTTGCAAAATTTCCTCGTACTACCATACAAGATGATAATATACAAGTATTAAGGTTATCTGAAATGTATTTAATAAAGGCAGAAGCACATGCACAATTAAATGAAGTAACAGATGCGCAGCAAACACTAGATATAATTATACAAAGAGCAGATTCTGAATCTATAGAGCCTACAACAGAAACTGGAGAGGTATTATTGAATAAAATCTTGTTAGAAAGAAGAAAAGAACTTGCTTATGAGGGTTTTAGACTTTTTGATCTTACCCGATATAAAATTATTTTTAATAAATTTAGACAAGACGCTAATACGATTGAAATTATTTCCCCAGCAGAAAAAACAATCCTGCCAATACCTATTGATGAAATTAATGTAAATCCAAATATTGCCAATCAACAAAATCCAGGATACTAAAAAAGGCATGCATAATGAAAAAATAACTTTTTAACAGCTTAGCAACCTATTTTTAGTCTTTAAAAAAGAATACCTTGTAAACAATAAAATAGGAATTAAATAAATGAAATATAATATCCTGAATGAAAGTTTAGTGTACAATGGTTTTTTGAAAATCAAAAAAGCTACAATAACCCATGATAGTTTTCGTGAAGATACACAAATAACATGCTCTAGAGAGATGCTGGATCGTGGAGATAGTGTTGCTGTTTTATTGTATGAAAAAGATACAGATCAACTTATATTCATAGACCAGTTTAGATACCCTACGATTAAAAATGGCACAGGTTGGCTTAAAGAGATTCCGGCAGGAGAATTAGAAACTAATGAAGACCCTGTAGAATCTGCTATAAGAGAGGTTAAAGAAGAAACAGGATATATAGTTAATCATTTAGATCATATTACTACATTTTATGCAACACCAGGTGGATCTTCTGAAAGGATGTATTTATATTTTGGAGAAGTTTTTGAAAAAGATAAAATGTTTATTGGAGGTGGCTTACAAGAAGAAAATGAAGATATTTTGTTGTGTAAATTTGATGCATCAAAAATAGATATATTATTAAATTCGGGAATAATAAATGATGCAAAATCTATTATTGCACTACAATGGTTTAAAATAAATAAACGTAAGTAAATATTAAAAGCTTATAGTTTCAAAACTCGTGATATAATCTGAATTCGATGTAAAAAAAGAAAAATGTACTGCTTTTTTTATTTTTTTACATCGAACTCAGTATCTTAATTTATTTACAATCTGTATGAACAATAATTTTATCTAATTTTTTCCAAATCTGATACTCAAGAGGTTTTGGAGAAATATTAAACAATACCAAATGTTTATTGGAGTTATTACAAAATCTATAATCTACAATTGCATTTAGATTTACTTCTTTTTTTGTCGTAAAAGCATCATAAGTTATTATTTTCCCTACATATACAGAATCATTTACTTTTTCAAAAAAAGCTTTAGATGTAAATGGTTCTTTAAATTTTCCAGGTTCTTTTTTTGAAACCATATTCATTAAACCATCAAAATAGATTTCCATTTCAGATTCGAGTTTTTTTGTAGATAGTTGAGGGTTTTGATCTATTTGCCATAAAAAAACATAAGAAAAGTAATCCATAGCATCCTCTTTTCCCCATCCAGGAGCAAAACTAGTATATTCAACACCAGAATATTGTAAAGAATTGGCAAAATCTAAAGGAAATTTGATAACTTCGCTTCTCCAATCATCAGGGGCTTGCAATAATTTTTTTTCAGTACTATCTTTGCCACATTGTATAAAAAAAATGGGAATTAAGATAAAGGGTATGATTTTTGAATAAGTCATATTATAGTTTTATTTATTTGATAAAATTACAAAATTGTTTAATTACAGATTTTTCATAAATTTGTGTTAAAGGGAAAAGAATACAAAACCTACAAGAAATGAATTATTATAGAACATTTTTACTATTATTCGTTTTCGCAATTCAGGTAGCCCCAGCTCAAACTGAACAGGACCGAATAGAAGCCGAAATTATTAACGTACAACGAACTATTGTTGCAAAACTTACAGGGCATGAACCCATAAAAGGTAAGAAAAAATTAACTAGCAGGTTCAGCAATTCTGAAAGAAAAGCTACAGCAGACTTTTTATTTAGCTCTCTAAAAGATTTAGGACTTAAGCCAGATAAACATGAGTATAACGTAAAAAATAAAAAAGGAACAATATTTACTGGAGCCAATATATTTGCAGAGATACCAGCTACCAATGGTAGTGATGAGTGGATAGTTATTGCTGCACATTACGATACAGTAGAAAATAGCCCTGGTGCTGTTCATAACGCTACTGGTGTAGCGATAGCTTATTATGTAGCTATGAAATTAACACAATTAGAAAACCGAAATAAAAACTTTATGGTCGTGTTTTTTGACCATTGGAAAAGTAATATGGTTGGTACCAGAATGTTTACTAAAAAACTAAAGGACGAAAAGTATAAGATACATTCAATGCATAGATCTGACTATATGGGGTGGGATAATGATGAAGATAGAGCTATTGAAATGTTAGCATCAAATTTAAGTCTAGAATCATTGTATCGTATAGAATCTCCTGTGCCAATTTATAAAAGAACAGTTGCTACGCCAGAAAGTAGATTCTTTGCAAATTTCGGTTTCGAAACCGTTACGCTTACCGCAGAATTAAAAAATGCAGATAATTCTCCATTTGTTCGTCAAAGTGAAGATAAATATACTACAGTAAATTTTAAATATCTTGCATCTACTACTAATATAGTTTATAAGGTAATGAAATCCTTAGCAAAAGAATAAAAAAATAGTATTGTCAAAAATGTAAAAAAGAGTTCTTACCTAAGTAAGAACTCTTTTAAGTTTTCATAGTTTTTGATAGATATACTATGTTTTTCTTTATGCATTACTTTTTCAATTTGAGAAGGGATTTCTACAACGGTATCTAATGTTTTTTCAACAATATCCAAAAATTTTACTGGATGTGCCGTCTCAAGAAAAATACCATAATCATTATTTTTTAAACCTTTCTTTTTAAGACCCAAATATCCTACAGCTCCATGAGGATCTGCTATGTACCCAGTTTCATTATATATTTTTTTCATTGCTTCTTTGGTTTGATCATCGGTGAAACTATAAGCAGAAAATTTATTTTTTAAAGAAGAAAAGTTATTATCAAAAAGGTTTTGTATTCTTATAAAATTACTTGGATTACCAACATCCATTGCATTAGAGATAGTTGCTTTTGATGGTTTAGGATCATATGTAGAGGTTTCTAAATATCGAACTACAGTATCATTAATATTAGTAGATGCAATAAATTGTTTTACAGGAAGCCCTAGTTTACTAGCTACAATTCCTGCGCAGATATTACCAAAATTACCACTAGGTACCGAAAATATAATATCTTTTTTTAGATGTTTTACTTGTTTATAAGCAAATAAAAAGTAGAATAATTGAGGAAGCCACCTGGCAACATTTATAGAGTTAGCAGAAGTTAATTGTTTATGATCGGTTATACTGGTATCTAAAAATGCAGTTTTTACCATATCTTGGCAGTCATCAAAAACTCCATCTACTTCTAAAGCAGTTATGTTTTGTCCAAGAGTTGTTAATTGTTTTTCTTGTATGTCACTAACTTTTCCAGTAGGGTATAGTATAACTACATCAACTCCTTTTACTCCTAAAAAACCATTAGCGACAGCGCCTCCTGTATCTCCAGAAGTAGCAACTAGAACAGTAACATGATTTTCATTATTTTTATTAAAATACCCTAAACACCTTGCCATAAACCGTGCACCTACATCTTTAAATGCCATAGTTGGACCATGAAATAGTTCTAAAGTTGCAACGTTATTTTCTATTTCAACTACCGGAAAATCGAAGTTTAATACATCTTGTAAAATATCTCGTAACTCTTCCTCAGGGATTTCTGTACCGATAAATTGTTGTATAGCCTGATATGCGATTTCTACGGTATCTAAATTTTCAATATTCTCAAAAAATGATGTGGGTAAGGGAGTAATTTTCTCAGGAAAATATAATCCTTTATCTGGTGCCAAACCTTTTATTACAGCTTCAGAAAATGTTACTTTTGGCGCGTTGTTATTTAAACTATGATATTGCATTGTTTACTATTCTTTATTTAAGTTATACTACAGCAGAAAACTCGATTTCTACTAAAATTTCTGGAGAAATAAGTTTGGATACTTCTACCATAGAAGTAGCTGGCTTTATAGAGTTAAAAAATTCGCCATGGGCTTTTCCTATTTGCTCCCAATTAGTAATATTTGTACAATAAATTCGTGTTCTTATTACATTTTGTAACTCTGCATCAAACTCCTTTAGTACTTTTTTTGTTGCTTCTAATATTGCAACTGTTTGTTCGTATTCATTAGCTCCTTTTGCTGTAGTACCAGAGATTTCAATTAGATCTCCTACTTTTACAGCTCTAGAGTATCCTACAATATCTTCCCAAGGTGCTCCTGTTGATATTTTTTTTATTTCCTTCATTACATCTAATTTATAATTTTCACTCCTTGATCATTAATTTTTGAGATATGAATATCAAAATCAATTCCTGTTTTATTATATATATCTTTTATGGCATCTGCAACGTTATTGGCTGTTTGCATCCCTTTACTTAATGCAAAAATCGAAGGCCCTGATCCGGATATTCCTGCTCCTAAAGCTCCTTTTTGTGTAGCAGCTTTTTTTACACTATCGAATTCTGGAATTAAAATAGATCGCAAAGGTTCTATAATTACATCTTCTAAGCTTCTTCCTATTAAGTCATAATCTTCTGTAAATAATCCTGCTACTAGACCTCCAACATTTCCCCATTGTTGAATTGCCTTTTTTAGAGTAACATTGTGTTTAATAACAGATCGAGAGTCTGATGTTTTTACCTCAATCTGGGGGTGAATAACTGTCATTACAAGATCCTTTGGTGAATGTAATTTAATTACATCTAGTGGGTTGTAACTTCTTACTAAAGTAAAACCACCTAAAAGGGCAGGGGCCACATTATCTGCATGGGCATTACCACTAGCCAATTTTTCACCTTGCATTGCGAACTCTACTAATTTTTGTGGTGTAAATGGATTTCCTAAAAGATGGTTTAGAGCCCACACAGCTCCAGCACTACTGGCAGCACTACTACCTATGCCACTACCAGCTTTAATCTTTTTGTAAATCTCGATAGTAACCCCAATATCTTTTCCGTATGCAGAAAGAAAGGATTCTACAGCGACACCAGCTACATTTTTATGAGTTTCAAAAGGAAGATTTGCTCCATCTATTTTTGTGATTTTTACTCCTGGCTTTTCAGTAAGGGAAATAACCATTTCATCTCCTATGGTATCTAAACAACACCCTAGAATGTCAAATCCACACGAAAGATTTGCAACAGTAGCAGGTGCAAATATTTTAATGCTCTTCATCTTTTGGTTTGTATATTATCAAATTTGCTTTGACACAAATAAGAATTAAATTTATTGTATAACATTTAGATTTGTATGAGTTAAGTTTCATTATTTTTTTAATCCTTTATTAAGGTTAGAATTTTCATAAACCTGCTTAAAAATCAAAATATTTGTTTAGTTTAAAGTTAAATAAGTATTATTTACTTTTTCCTACTCTAATAATATCAGCAAATATTCCTGATGCGGTAACATCTGCACCAGCGCCAGCACCTTTAACGATAAGTGGTTGTTTTGGGTACCTATCGGTATAAAACAATACAATATTATCACTTCCTTCTAAATTATAAAAAGGATGCCCTACAGGAATGTGTTGTAATCCAACTTTTGCTTTTCCTTCTTCGTATTGAGCTACATACTTTAATCTACATTCTTTTTTATTAGCTTCTTCAAGTATTTCTTCAAAATGCTTTTCATTTTTTGTTAGTGAGATAAAAAAGTCTTCTACATTTTTTGTTTCTAAACTTTCTAAAGGTAGAAAAGCTTCTTTTTCGATAGTATCAAGTTCCATAACTTGTCCACTTTCTCGGGCAAGGATTAAAATTTTACGTGCTACATCAACTCCGCTTAAATCTATTTTTGGATCAGGTTCTGTATATCCCTCTTCTTGTGCCTGTTTTACAATATCATGAAAAGTAACCCCTTTTATATACTTATTAAACACAAAATTTAGGCTACCAGATAAAACTGCTTGTATTTTATGTATGTTGTCTCCAGATGCGACTAAATTATTAAGGGTATCTATAATTGGTAATCCAGCTCCAACATTGGTTTCATACAAAAAAGGAGCATTAAACTTTCGAGATAAATCTTGTAGCTCTTCATAATTGGTATATTCGTCTGCACACGCTATTTTGTTACAAGTAACAACCGCCATACTTTCTGCCAGATAATGTTTATATATTTTAGCAATATCTGGGTTTGCGGTGTTGTCTACAAATATGGTGTTACGAAGGTTCATTTCTTTTGCTTTTGCAAAAAACGAGGTTGCTTCTGCTTTTTCGCCATTATTTAAAGCTTCTTCCCATGTGTTCAGATCGATTCCATTTTCATTGAAAGCCATTTTTCGGGAATTAGAGATTCCTGCTACACGAATTTTTAATCGTAATTTATCTTTAAGATATTTATCTTGCTGCTGTAATTGCTCTAATAATTTGCTGCCAACATTTCCTACACCCGTTATAAATAAATTTAATTGTTTTGTTTTTACTTCAAAAAATTGCTCGTGTAATGTATTTAAAGCTTTTTTAATATCTTTTTCTTCAATAACTACAGAAATATTTTTTTCTGACGCTCCTTGAGCAATAGCTCTTATGTTTACATTGTTTTTACCCAAAGTACTAAACATTTTGCCGCTTAACCCCTGATGATGATACATATTGTCTCCGACTAAGGCTATAATAGCTACATCATTTTCAATTTTTACAGGATCTAACTTGTGTTTAGATATTTCAAATTCAAATGCTACGTCTAGTACAGATTTTGCTTTTTCTGCTTCTATAGCTTCTACCGCAAGACATATAGAATGTTCAGAAGATGCTTGTGTAATTAAAATAACGTTAATATTCTCTAAAAATAATGCTTCAAATAAGCGTTTAGAAAACCCTGGGATTCCTACCATTCCGCTTCCTTCTAAAGAAAGAATTGCAATACTATCTATATGACTAATTCCTGTAACTGGATTTTTTCTGTCAGTAACATTTCTGGTAATTAATGTACCTTGATCTAAAGGTTTAAACGTATTTTTAATTACTATAGGAATGTTTTTTTCTAAAACAGGGTGTATGGTAGGAGGATAAATAACTTTTGCTCCAAAATGGGAAAGCTCCATCGCTTCTTGATACGAAATATGATAAACTGGCTTAGCTTGTTTTACTAACTTGGGATTAGCAGTATACATACCACTAACATCTGTCCAGATTTGTAGTTCTTTGGCATTAATAGCAGCAGCAAGAATTGCAGCAGTAAAATCAGAACCACCTCTTCCTAAAGTAGTAGGTTCATCTTCTTGCGTTTTAGCAACAAAACCAGGGAAAATACTTATTTTATGAGTATTGCTATCTGCAAACTCTTTAATTCTTCGGTTAGTTTCGTTATAATCGATTGTAACTTTGGTATTGTTAGTTTTAATAATAAATTCTCTGGAATCTTTTAAAACAATATCTAACCCTCTTACTTTTGCGGCTTCAGAAATAATATATGAAGATAAAATTTCTCCAAAACTAGCAATTACAGCAGCTGTTTTAACAGATAATTCACTTAAAAGAAAAACTCCTTCACACAAAGATTCTAAAGAGTTAAGCTTAGCTTTTACTTTACTGATTATTGCGCTTTGTGATAGAACAGGTATAAGAGTTTTTACGGTTTCCAGATGCCTTTTTTCAATTTCTGAGAGAGTATTTTTAAAATTTTCATTATTAGCAGAAGCTTCTGCTCCTGCTTGTAATAAAAGATCTGTAATACCACCCAGTGCTGAAACTACAACATATAATCGTTGGTCTTGAGATTGTTGATTTATGATTTCTATTACACTTTCTATTGTTTCTGCATTTGCTACAGAAGAACCCCCAAATTTTAGAACGTTCATAATTTTTTTTAGATTGAAATTAATAATAAAGATGATTATTGTAGTTTTTATGTAAACTACATATGTATTATGGCGGAAGTATATATATAAATTAACCCCTAGGGGTAATAATAATTGTAGTACCAGTAATAATAATAGAAGAAACCTTAGAAACATTTATAGTTTTTAAGGTAAGTAATAAAGCCGATAAGAAAACGATACTAAACATTACTTTGCTTTACTTTGTGAGTTCAAATGTATAATTTTTTACTTTTAAAGAAAATTAAAATAACAGTGTTCTTAAACTTTTACTAATTCAGTAGTAAATAGCTTTTTTTGATGTGATATTCTTATATAAAACTAGAATTTAATGATAATACATGTTAGTATTTAAAGTTTATTACATCATAATTTATGAATCAAAAAACTAACTAGTACATTTTAATAATATATATACAAAATAAACAACTATTAAAACAGATTACAACCTATGAAAATATTTTCTGCACAACAAATGCGAGAAGCAGATCAAGCAACAATGAATACAGAACAAATTACATCTTTAGAATTGATGGAACGAGCTGCAACACAAATTTTTAATCTAATTCATAATAGATTGCAAGGATCTCCAATTTTAATCCATGTTTTTTGTGGTATTGGTAATAATGGTGGTGATGGCCTTGTGATTTCTAGATTATTACTAGAGCATGGATATAACGTAAAAACATATATTGTAAACTTTAGTGATAATAGATCTAAGGATTTTTTAGTAAACTATGATCGATTAAAAGAAATTTCTAAAAACTGGCCAATACAACTTAAATCTGAAAAAAATTTACCAGAAATTGGCAGAGAAGATATGATTATAGATGCTATTTTTGGTATAGGTCTAAACAGACCTTTAGTACCCTGGGTTATATCGTTAATAAAGCATATTAATAAAGCAAGGTGCTTTACACTTTCGATAGACATTCCATCTGGTCTGTATACAGATAAGGCTCCAGACGATCCCGAAGGAGTTATTTATGCAGATGTAACAGTTACATTTCAATTACCAAAACTGATTTTCTTTTTGCCACAAACTGGCGTTTACACTAGAGACTTAGAAGTCATAGATATTGGATTAGATCGTTCTTTTTTAAATCAAAACCCGGGGATTGGTATTTTAATTAGTAAAAACGAAGTATTACCATTATACAGACCAAGACCTAAGTTTAGTCATAAAGGAATATATGGACATGGTGTACTTATAGGAGGAAGTTATGGTAAAATTGGAAGTGTAGTTTTGGCTACCAAAGCAGCATTAAGAGCGGGAGCAGGGTTAGTTACAGCATATATACCAGAATGTGGATATGAAGTGTTACAAAGTTCTGTGCCCGAAGCAATGGTAATTACAGACAATGATGATGAGTTAGAAGAAATTAAATTAAACTTTAAGGCTTCTGCAATTGGTATTGGTATTGGTTTAGGAACTGGTACTAAAACAGTGAAGGCTTTTGAAGAGTTTTTGACAGAAAATGAATCCCCTCTTTTAATAGATGCTGATGGAATCAATATTTTGGCAAATAACCCAAAGTTTTTAGAAAAACTACCTAAGAATACCATATTAACTCCGCATCCAAAAGAATTAGAAAGACTCGTAGGAAATTGGAAAGACGATTTTGATAAAATTGAAAAAGCAAAAGTATTTTCAAAAACACATAATTGTATACTTGTAATTAAAGGAGCTAATTCTATTACTGTATTTGAAAATCAATTATATATAAACAATAACGGTAACCCAGGAATGGCTACAGCAGGAAGTGGTGATGTTCTTACTGGTATGATTACTGGATTGTTATCACAAGGGTATGATCCATTACATGCAGCTGTTTTTGGAGTGTATTTACACGGGAGTTCAGGAGATTTGGCAGTGCAAAAGACTAGTTTTGAGGGATTAATAGCTAGCGAAATAGTTTCTCATATTGGAGCATCATTTTTAGAGTTATTTAAAACTCCAAATATGCAAGAGCCCCAAACCACTTAATAGCTTTACTCATTAATTTAAACATAATACTTACTTCATTTTTAGAGAAAATAGTATATAAAAAGAGGTGGTTCTATTACCATCTCTTTTAGCTTTTATAAGCTACATTATGAAACACAGCTTCAGCTTCCTTTATTTGTATTACTAAGAGTTAAGTAGTATCATCAGGCTAAATAAACACTAGAGTTGTGTTAATAGATAATTATTAAAAATTGATAATTAATCAAAATTGAATTGATTTTTTCTGATTTAACTCATGGATTATTTATTACGTGAAAGTTTTTGATTAGCTTAGTATTCTGGATTCTTAATTGCTGTTATTTTAAAATTTAAGATATTTATAATATGCCAAAATCTATAAATTATAATAAACAAATAAAGCAATATAATCTTGAAATGGGAAAAATAGTTTTTTTTAAAAACTATTTAGTAATTGAGGTGGCAGAGGGAATCTCCTTTGATTATGAAAAGGCAAAAAAGCTATCAGAACTAACCAATTTTCATTTTGAAGATCGTCCTTTTGGTTATATTTCTAATAGGATAAATTCGTACTCATTAGAACCAATAGATTATACCAGAATAAAAGAAGTGTTTCCTAATATAGTAGCTTTTGCTGCGGTTACTTATAGTAAATCTCAAAAGACAAGTGTAAAAATTGAAAACATGTTTTATCAAGAAGGTATTGTTTCTTTTGATAGTTTAGAAAAAGCAATTAAATGGGTTGAAAAAGAACTTAATAATTAAATAGAGTAGTATTTATATAACAAAAAGCGTTCTCTTTCTTTTGTTACTCATTAACCTATTTCCTCTTTATTTTATATAGAATGATTGTTTAATAATTAAAAATATAATATTTTGTATCTATGGAAAGCATATTATATTATTTTGAAACAATTCCTTCTTCTCACCGTAGTGTAATTTTAGTAGGAGGTATAGCCTTTTTTTGGTCTGTAGAGTATGCAATTCCTTTAATTCAATTTAAATATAAAAAAATTAAACATGCTTGGCCAAATGTGTTTTTTACAGTAACGACTATACTTATTAATTTTGTTCTAGCATTCATTTTACTACAAACCAGTGATTGGACTGTTGCTAATTCTTTTGGAGTTTTACAATGGCTCTCTCTTCCTTTATGGGGTACAATATTACTCGGTGTTGCTTTATTAGATTTAATAGGGGCGTGGTTGGCACATTATGTACAACATAAAATAAAGCCATTATGGATGTTTCACTTAATTCATCATACCGATAACCATGTAGATACCACCACAGCAAACAGACATCATCCCGGAGAAAGTTTAATTAGATTTATTTTTACAACATTAGCAGTATTTATTATAGGAGCACCAGTAGGAATAATTATGCTATATCAATCTTTATCGGTTATCTTATCACAATTTAATCATGCAAATATTTCTTTGCCTAAACGAGTTGATACTATACTTGGCTGGATACTAGTTTCTCCTAATATGCATAAAGTACACCATCACCATATGTTACCATATACGGATACTAATTATGGTAATATTTTTTCTATTTGGGATAGAGTTTTTAAAACCTATTCTAAATTACCAAAGAAGGATTTAGTATATGGGGTAGATACATATCCAGATATAGATTCTAATACCACCATTTTAAATTTATTGAAGCTTCCTTTTACGGGCTATCGCCTGCCTACTAGTACAAATAATGAGTCTAAAAATTCTTAGTATTTAAAAGTATTTATTACTCACTATATTTGGATTTTTGTTATGCACAGACTTTCCTTCTTAAACATTTCTATTACATTATCTTCAAAATTAGTACCTTTATATTTAATATTTTAACCTGATTTAACACAAATAATTTTAAAACCTAAATATTAACTCAATTTAAATTACTCTTAAAACCAATGAAAAAATACACAATGCTAATGCTATTGGTGCTATGCACTATGAGCATATCTCTTTTTGCACAAAAAAGCAACAAAGAACTCGCCAAGGAATATCTAAAATTAAAAGGGGAAGTTATTTTTAGTTTTACGATAGAAAACAAATCAGAACTAAGTTCTATCACAAAAGAACTTGCCATTGTAAACTTTGATGAAAAAACTAATATAGTAAAGGTAATGGCCAATACGGCTCAGTTTACTTCCTTTCTACAAAAAGAAAAATATTTCACCCTTTCTTCAGAAGATAATATAGTAGGATATAGAACAATGACTTCTGATTTGGCCAATAAAGCAGCTACTTTTCCTCTTACAGCATATCCTACATATGCAGATTATGTATCAATGATGAACGATTTTGCAACAAACAATCCGTCTTTATGTAAGGTTGAAAATATTGGAACTACAGGTAAAGGAGATAAATCCTTGTTGTTTGTGAAATTATCAGATAACGTTAGTCTTAATGAGCAAGAGCCAAGAGTTATGTACACTTCTTCTATGCATGGGGATGAAATAGCAGGGTATCCCATGATGCTTAACCTTATAGATTATTTACTAGGGGCTTATAAAGATACCAGTCACCCAAAACATACCGAAATTAAAAATCTTTTAGATAATAATGAAGTATGGATTAACCCTTTAGCAAACCCTGATGGTACTTTTCGGAACAGTCCCAATAACACTTCTGTTGCCAATGCAACCAGAGGAAATGCTAATAATGTAGATTTAAATAGAAATTATCCAGATCCAGATGATGGAGCGCATCCAGATGGCAACGCATACCAAACAGAGACTATTGCATTTATGAATTTTGCAGATTCTAAACATTTTGTTTTATCTGCTAATTTTCATGGCGGAACAGAATTAATAAATTACCCTTGGGATACTTATGCAGGAGCGCATCCCGATGAAGATTATTTTTTACATATATCTAAAGAATATAGAGATCTTTGCCAAGCAAATAGTCCTTCAGGGTACTTTACTGCGCAAAATAACGGAATTACTAATGGCTATGCATGGTATGAAGTACAGGGAGGAAGACAAGATTATCAAATATACAATCAAAAAGGAAAAGAGGTTACTGTAGAGTTATCTAATGCCAAAACCCCTCCTGCTAATCAATTAGTGAATTATTGGAATTATAACAGAGAGGCTTTACTGGCTTTTTTAAAGCAGATAAACTATGGTATAAGAGGGGTAGTAACCGATGCAGTAACCAATCAACCAATACAAGCTAAAGTAACAGTTGTTGGGCGAGAAAGTTATGATTCTTGGACTCCTACAGAATTACCAGAAGGAGATTACTACCGGCCTATTAAAGCAGGTACTTATAATATTCTTTATGAAGCAGAGTGCTACGAATCTGTTACTTTAACCGGGGTTACTATAGCAGATTATACTGCTGTAATTAAAAATGTACAACTTACCCCGGTAGCAGGAGTAGCCCCTTCTGGGCTTGTTGCATCTAATGTTGAAGCAACTACCGTAACCTTAAATTGGAACTCTAATTCTGCAGCCACCTACGATGTACGATATCGTGCTACAGGAAGCACAAGCTGGACTACGGTATCTTCAGCAACAAACACCATAAATATTACAGGGTTACTTGCTTCTACAGCTTATGAAGCTCAGGTAAGAAGTAATTGTGCAGGCGGAGCAAGCTCTCCTTACAGTTCTTCAGTAAACTTTACCACCACAGATCCTCAGGCATGTACTGGTATAAGTAGTTTTCCGTACGCAGAAAGTTTTGAAACAGGTATGGGACTTTGGACTAACGCAACAGGAGATGATATCGATTGGACCAGAGACTCAGGAGGAACCCCTTCTGGCGCAACAGGGCCTGCGACAGGGCAAGATGGTTCTTTTTATGTATTTACAGAGGCTTCTACTAATGTTACACCACCAGGAAGTCCAAATAAAATAGCACTTCTTAATAGCCCATGTATGGATTTAACTTCTCTTTCAGGTATATCTTTACAATTTGGTTACCACATGTATGGAGCAAATATGGGAACTCTGGAAGTGTTAGTGAGTACCGACGATGGAGCTAATTATACTTCGTTATGGACAAAGACTGGAGACCTAGGAAACACTTGGAACCAGGCAAGTGTCGATCTTACTGCATATGCAGGAACTACTATTAAATTACAGTTTGAAGGTACTACAGGATCAAGTTATAGAAGTGATATGGCAATAGATAATATTAAAATACAATCTTCTGCTGTAGATACCGAAGCTCCTTCAGTACCTGCTAATCTAATAACCAATGCTATAACTGCAACAAGTATAGGTCTTTCTTGGAGCGCCTCTACAGATAATATCGGGGTATCTGGTTATGATATATACCAAGGAACTACTTTATTAACCAGTGTAACAACAACAAGTCATACTGTTACCGGATTAAGTCCAAATACAACATATTCTTTTTCGGTTAAAGCTAAAGATGCTGCTGGAAATATCTCTGCTTCTAGTAATACAATAAGTGCTACAACCACGAATACTTCTGTAAATTATTGTGATTCTAAAGGTACCAATGTATCTTATGAATACATAGATTATGTAGGGATAGGTGGTATCACAAATTCTACAGCTGCTAATGCTGGCTACGGTGATTTTACCAGTTTAGTAGGTACTATTAGATATGGAGCAAATACCATTGTTGTAAGCGCAGGTTTTGCAAATACTGCATACAGAGAGTATTGGAGTGTTTGGATAGATTATAATCAAAATGGGGTTTTTGAAACTACAGAACAAATAGTATCTAATTTATCGAATAGCAGCGATAATCAATCTTTTAATTTTGATGTTCCTACTACGGCATTATCAGGTAATACCAGAATGAGAGTATCTATGAAATATAGTACAGCAGCAGGAGCTTGTGATACATTTACGTATGGTGAGGTAGAAGATTACACCGTTAATATCAATACAGCTTCTGTATCTAAAATAAACGAACTATCTCTGAGCCAAGATTTCAATGATTTACTATTATATCCAAACCCTGTTCATCAAGGTGTGCTATTTGTAAAAACGAAAATGAAAAGTAATACATCGTTCAAAATTGTTAATTATTTAGGTCAAGTAGTTTTACAAGACAAATTATCTGAAGATAATATTAATGTAGGACACTTACCTAATGGTATGTATATGTTAGAAGTAGATAATGGTAAACAGGTACAAATTAAAAGATTTGTTATAACAAAATAGCCCTAGTAGGCTTTTAATATACTAGCTGTTAATCTAAATAATTCCTCGAAGGCTCTGCCTCGGGGTTTCCGATTCACCTCTCCTTGGGAGAGGTCAGAACTGCCATTTTCGGCAGTTCTGGGTGAGGTAAAATACAAAATTTCGGTTTTTGGTCCCAAGACCAAAATGAAACTGGCGAAATACCTCTATGGCTCTGCCTCGAGGATAATCGGTTTCAAGAAATTTTTTATTAAAGCGAAGTCGAGAAACAAAAAATATTGGTTTTCTCGACTTCGTTTATAATAACAGTAATTTAATCCTTTCCATATAGCTTAAAAATCAGTAATATAGAAAGTTTGATGTATGTTTTTAGGGATTAAACCTATAATGAAGGGTTAAACTCTTTTTAATTCAAAATTTCTAACGCTATATGTAATTATAAGAGCAATTACTATAGTTAGAAAAATGGTTATTAAATAATTAAAATTTTCATGTAGGGCACCGTAATAGTCCATAAAAGGGATACCATTAATATTTGCATAGGTTATCATAAAAAATAAGATTTCAAACAGTTTTTTTCCTTTGCTTAAAATACCTGTTAAGACTGCAAATGAAACAATAAAAACACTCCCTAATAAGATAGATGCTACATTCATAAAATCTAGTTGTATCCCATAACGAATAAGTAATGGGACAGAAAGTGAAACAGCTAATAAAACTCCTGCAATAATTTGAGATAGTAATAACCTTTTAAGAGGTTGATAAGATACAAAAGTAAAAAAATGAGTGTTATGCATTCTTTCTTTTGTTACTAATGTAGACCATCGGGCTACTTGTAAAAACCATAAAACAGGAAGCACTATTTGATGTGCAATAGATAAAGGAGCAAAGAGTAAAGCAAGCATTCCTGCAAAGTTTAATATCCAAAGCCATGAATAACCAGTTCTTACAAGTAAAACAAATTCTGTTTTTATAAGAGGTACAATACTAAAAGAAAAAAAAGCTTTAGGAAGTTTAGAAATATCAATAGTATTGGTAGTATTAGTTTCTAAAATAATCTTTTTATTTTTTTTCTGAAGTCGCTCTTTAATTTTAAATCTATGAAAAAACATAGATGCAGATCCTAAAAATAATACCCCTAATCCCATCCATCCTAAGCGACTTACTATAAACCATAAAGAAAAATCTACTCCGTTAAAAATAAAATTTTTAGCGGTAGATGTATTACCTAATACATATCCAATAGTTAGTTGCCCAAAATCTTTTTCAGGTATAATATCCCGAACAGTATTTTCGATTTGAGTAGTTATGATTTTAGTTCCAAATACATCTAAATAAAACCCTTTTATGTCAACAGGATCATAAGTAATTAAGGCAAAGAATAAAAAGAAAAATAAAATATTTTGTAGTATAGTTTTTTGACCAAAAATAGCTTCAAATAAAACAGCAAGAGTAGCAATAAAGAATAGTGAAGGTATTACAATAACAGAGTAAGGGATAAGAAAATTTAAAAGTTCAAAAGGAAAATTATTACGATACAGAAAAAAAAGAATAATGCTCATCAATAGTACGAATACAGCAATAGTAAATAGTACCAAAAAATTACTAATTGTTTTAGAAAATAGATAGGCAAAATTAGATATTCGAGTAGTTGCAATTATTTGACCTATTTTACTATGAACATCCTTTTTTATACAGCCATTTACCAGGTAAAAACCGATTAAGGAAAGAAATACACTCGTCATTGTAGCAGAAACATAACCAATCCAAGAAGAATTATAAACCCCCAGATAATCTCCAATCCTAATGGTAGAGTAATTGGCATCTGGAGAGGGAATAAAAGAATAAGCAACTGCCAAACTGATACATAATGTAATCAAGAAAGAATAACTTCGGGTACGTTGCAGGTAGTCTAATTTAAGGATTGTTATAAAGTTTTTCATGTTTTATTATTTTTTGGTAGTATATAGATATACATCTTCCAGAGTTGTTTGGCAAAGAGTTCCGTAGCTAGAGGTAGTTTCAGAAACAAATCGAATCCTTATAGTTTCTTTTTTTCGTATGGAAGTAAGTACAATATGATTCTTTGTAAAATCAGATATTTTATCTTTAGGTATTTCCATTTCATACACTTTATCTTTAATACTATCCATAATAGTGTTTTGATTGCCATAGCAGAGTAGTTTCCCTCCTTTCATTATTGCTATTTTATCTGCAATAGTATCTATATCTGAAACGATGTGAGAGGATAAAATTATAATACAATCATTTGCTAATTCTGAGATAAGATTTCTAAAACGAACCCGTTCTTCTGGATCTAAACCAACGGTAGGTTCATCAAATAATAGTATTTTAGGATCATTAAGTAATACTTGTGCAATACCAATACGTTGTTTCATTCCACCAGAGTAATTCCCTATAGGTTTTTTTGCTACTTCAGTTAAGTTCAACCCTTCTAATAAAAACGATATTTTTTGTTTTAGATACGAACCACCAACACCTTTTAAAGCAGCAATGTATTCTAAAAACTCATATGCGTTTAAATTAGGATATACACCAAAATCTTGTGGTAGATATCCTAACTGTTTCCTCATGTAATTAGGATCTTTTATTATATTATTCTTATTTAATAAAATAGTGCCATTAGATGTTTTGCTAATGGTAGCAATAATTTTTAAGAGAGTCGATTTTCCTGCTCCGTTTGGACCTAGTAATCCGAGAATACCTTTTTCAATAGGTATTGTGTAGTCCTTTAGTCCATAGGTGTTACTGCCGTATCTTTTGGATATATTTTGAATGTCTAGTAGCATAAGATTATTATTTTTTTGAAGTCTCTATCATTTTTTTGTTTAGATTGCCTGTAAATCCACCTTGAGTGAATGTAAGTGTATTGTTGTCATCGGTATTTCTTTTTAATCGTACACCAACCTTAACATCATACAATGTATTTTGATCTTGATAAGCAAGAAGTACTTTTTGATCTTGAATTAGCATAAACATTTGGTCCTTTTCTATGATAATCTCTAGTTCGGCATTTACTTTTTCCAAAACATATTTTCCAACAAAATCTTTAAAGTCTTCACTTATATTTATGTTTAGTTTTGTTACTACTAGTTTATTATGAACATAGTCTAAAAGGTTTTCTTTTAGAGAAGCTTCAAAAGGAATACTATGTGTATTATTAAAAAAGAGTATTAAGTTTTTGGTTTTAGGATCGTATAGATTTCTAAATGCATATCCAATATTATTTCCTCCATGACCATAATATGTACTATTATCATCTGTAAATGACATCAGTCCTAAGCCATAAGATTCACCTTTGGCGGGTAGCATTTTATGTACCGATTCCTTTTTTAATAATAGTTCTGTTTCAAATAAAGAGGTATAAAATTTTTCCATATCAGAAAGGGTAGAAGCAATACTGCCTGCGGCATACGCATAATCTGCAAAAAAGCGAAAATCTAAAAGGTCAAAAACATTTTTGTTATCATCATACGGTATTGCCAGATTTTTGATGGTTTTTGATAGATATGGATAAGAATTAGCCATGTGTAACGGAATGAAAATACGCTCTCTTACTAAATCGAAATAAGATCTGTCGGTTATTTTTTCTAAGATACGACCCAATAATATGTAGTTAGAATTACAGTAGGAGTAATGCCCTACCATACCTAGATCGTTTTTTGGAAATTTTTCTAAAAAATTCCGATTATATATAGAATCATTTGTCGAATAAAAGTATGTTTTGGTATCCCTACCAACAATTTCTCCTAAACCACTTTGATGTTTCAATAAAGACTCTATAGTTAAAGAACCATTTACATTTTTAATGGGAGAAAGATGTTTACCAATACTATCGGTTAATTGTAGGGTTCCTTTTTCTTCTTCCTGAAGTATTAATATTGCGGTAAAAGTTTTAGTAGCACTTCCAATATTAAAAACATGGTTGTTATCTAAATTAAAATTGCCTATACTAACGTTTTCTATAGTATTGTTTTTTTTGACTAATACAGCAATACCTTTATTTTCTTCTTTTAACTTACTATTATATATATTGGCGATAGATTCTAATTTTTGTTGTGCATATACGGTATTGAATAGAGTAATGCATATGGTAATGATAAATAAACATAAATATTGAAGTGCTTTCATGATAATTGATTTTTTAATTAATACTCCAAAATTGTATCTAAATGAGGGTATTAAAAAGTAATAATGACCAATAGAAGGTACAGGAGGATAAAAGGAATAAATTAGTATTTTATCCTTTCACCCTCTAATCAAAGATGTTTGTAAGCAAAAAATATCCTTTGAACATTAATATGTGTAATTTAATAGTGTTTTCTAGTACTTTTAACCCACTTTAAATAGGTTTACTATGTTTAAAATAGAACAGTGGATAGATAATCGGTATGTACAGAATATTGCAGTATGGCTTTTTGTTATCTTAATTTTTACTATGTCTATTCAGGCAGAAAACAAATTTCTTACTGCGGTACAAATAGTATTGTTCCTTACAATCCCAGTGTATATAAACAACCTGAAGATAATACCTTTATTTAACAGAAAAAATAAACTTTTGGGAGTCGTTTTATTTTGTGCAAATGCATTTTTATTTACAGGGATTGCAGTCTTTTTTCTTAGTGATCAATTTCAAAAGTTTGAATGGTCTATGTTATACAATCTTTTTGCGGTAATGATTTTGGCATTGCTATTTAGCTCTACTATAAAAATCGCAAAAGATAGCTTTATGAAAAGGCAAGAGATAAAAGATGCAGAATTAAAACTATTAAAGGCACAGTTAAATCCTCATTTTTTATTCAATACTTTAAATAACCTGTATGGATTATCAGTTATTAACTCTGATAAATTACCAGATTTAATGTTAAAGCTTTCCGACTTACTTCGATATAGTTTATATGATACTAAAGAACAATTAGTTCCTTTAGAAAAAGAAATTCAATATTTACAAAATTATGTAGCTTTAGAAAGAATACGTTTAGAAGATAAAACAGATATACAATTAAGTATATCAAAAAAAACAGAAGATTTTTGTATAGCCCCAATGCTATTAATTGTATTTGTAGAAAACGCATTTAAACATCTGGGGACTTCTAAAAATGGAGATAGTAAAGTAACTATTGATATGGGTATTAAAGAAGAAGAATTAGTATTTATCTGTATAAATACAATAGATAATTTAGAAGCTCAAAATACAGATTTAGAAAAAGGTAAAAGCGGTATTGGTTTACGTAATGCAAAAAAAAGATTAACATTGATGTATCCAGATAGGCATACTCTAGAGATTAATAAGCATGAAAAAGAATATATAGTAAAACTAACAGTAAAACTTTAAATGGAAACCTTAACATGTATTGTAGCAGACGATGAACCTATTGCTCGTCAGATTTTAGAAAATTATATAGAGCAAATTCCTAATTTAGAGTTGTCAGCTTCTTGCAAAGATGCTTTTGAGGTATTAGAAATACTCCAAAAACAATCTGTAGATATTCTTTTTTTAGATATAAATATGCCTAAACTATCGGGGTTAAGTTTACTAAAAACATTGCATAAACGTCCCAACATTATTATTACAACAGCATATCCCGAATATGCAATCGAGGGATTTGAATTATCGGTAACCGATTACCTTTTAAAACCATTTTCATTAGAACGCTTTATACAATCTGTTATTAAAGTGCAGGAAAAACATCAGATAAAAAAAGAAGACGTAACTGTTTTAGTTAAGGAAAAAGAAGGAATAAACTCTTTTATTTTTGTAAAAAGTGATAAAAAACTAATAAAAATACCTTTTAATACAATCCAATATATTGAAGCGTATGGTAATTATATTAAAATATATACAAATACGATGATATTAACTCCAAATACATTATCTGATTTTTTTAGTAAACTTCCAAAAGAAGATTTTATACAAATTCATAAATCATTTGTAATAAATTTTAAAGAACTAAAGCTAATAGAGGGAAATCAAGTAGTACTTAATAATAATAGCATCTTACCTATAGGTAAATCGTATAGAAAGTTTGTTTTAGATAAGATAGATAGTATGTAATAAATTGTATTTCTTCAAAATTTCAATGATTACAGGGTCTAAGATTTATCAAGCTCTAAATTGCGTTCTATCTAATATTTAATCCTTTTATAATGATAGAACATCAACTATTTATTAATCATCAAGAAAGATGATTATTTTTTTTCTTTCAAATCAATAATATCTCTTATTTCTACTCCCATATAGTCTGCTATTTTTTGTAGCCTCTCAAAATCTTTTACCAAATCTTTTCGCTTTACCACATAATCTCCTGCCTGAGGACTAACTCCTAGAACCTTAGATATACCGTATACCGTTTTTGCTCCTTTACTTTTTTTAAGAAGCCTTTTTAGTTTCTTATTTACCATAAAACAAACATACATATAATATTTGATTATTAAAATAAATTTTTATTAAAAAAATATTTGATTATTAAAAATATGTTTGTATATTCGATCCATACAAATTCAAATCATCTATTATGAAACTTTTATTTGCAACAGTACTATTTTGCACGTTTTTGGGGAACGCTGCTACTTTAAAAACAGAACCTGTATCTTTTGATAAAAAAGAAAAAACAGAAAAGAAAAAAGAAGAAGCAAAAGCAGTACAAAAGAAAAATGTTCACTCCATTAAAAAATGGAAAATGACGATTGAATACACTAATGGGAAAGTTGTTTCTAAAGTTATAGTGGCTAGTGAAAATTTGAAAATGAGTGCATTAGAAATGGCTTTTAAAGAATCCGATAAATATTTAAAAAATATAAAAAACGTAAAAGAATATAGTATATCGCCAGTGAGTGACTCTTACGTTTTATTAGCGGGAGATTAAGAATTATCGAAAACCGTGAACTTACCTACCTATTTATTTAAAAAAGACCGCTTTAAACGGTCTTTTTTGTTTTTAATTAAGGACAAGTAATAAGGATTATAAAAAATCCACATATATTTAATCCCTATGAAAAAAATATACACACTACTGTTTTTATTAGGATACGTTACTTCTTCTTTTTCTCAAACAGAGAGTGAGGCAAAACAGTTTTGGAATTCTCTACAAAGTTTATGTGGAAAATCTTATGAAGGTAAACTGGAATTACCCGTTAATGATGAACAATTTGGAGGAAAACGTTTAGTAATGAACGTAAAATATTGTGATGCGAACACCATTAAAATACCCTTTTTTGTTGGGGATGATAAATCCAGAACCTGGGTGCTAACGTATAAAGATAACCGTATAAGTTTAAAACACGACCACAGGCATAAGGATGGTTCTGAAGATAAAATAACACAATATGGGGGAGTATCTACTAACGCAGGACAGAAAAACATACAAATTTTTCCAGCAGACGAAGAAACAAAAATAAGGATCCCTGCCGCTTCTACTAATGTTTGGTGGATAACTCTAGATGATAAAGCCTTTTCATATAATTTACAACGAATAGGAACACAACGTTTATTTAAAGTAGTTATGGATCTTACAAAACCAATAGAAAATTTAGATATACCTTGGGGATGGAAAGAGAAATAATATTTTTACTCACATAAAAAATAACTACAAAAGTTCCATTTTAAAATTAAACTTCTGTTAAACAAAACGTAGTACATCTATTTTTTGTAAATTTGTTTTGTATATGAAAAATGTTATTCACAAAATATGGTCTGTTATAATGGCTTTGGTAGTGGTATTCTCTACCATGTCATTTACTTTAGATATGCATTATTGTGGTAACACTTTAGTAGATGTTGCGGTATTTAAAAAAGCAAAATCTTGCGGAATGGAAAATTCTGTTTCTAATTCAAGTTCTTGCGATATAATTAAAAAAAGTTGTTGCACCGATAAACAGGTTAGTATAGAAGGTCAAGATGAATTAAAAATTTCACTAGACAAAATTACTTTACAACAGCAAATTTTTATAACTTCTTATTATTTTTCCTTTCTAAATCCTTTTATAGGTTTAGAAGATAACATCTTTTCTTTTGTAGAATTTCCTCCTCCTTTTTTTGTCAGGAATATATATGCAATAAACGAATCCTTTCTTATTTGATTTATTATTTAATTTTTAGGCCCATGATCATCATTGGGTAAAATTTGTTGTTAGTAACCTAAGAACACTTATTTTCTAAAATACTTAATAATTCAAATTCATATGCTAAATAGAAGCATTAAATTTCTTATAGAAAACAAACTTGTAGCGTTTTTGATGCTTATCCTTTTTGTAGGATGGGGAATTGTAAACGCACCATTTGATTGGAAAACAGGAATACTGCCGAGTAATCCTGTAGCCGTAGATGCTATTCCTGATATTGGCGAAAATCAACAAATTGTTTTTACAAAATGGCAAGGGAGATCGCCGCAAGATATTGAAGATCAAATAACCTATCCTTTAACAACAGCACTTTTGGGTATACCAGGTGTTAAAACGATTAGAAGCTCTTCTATGTTTGGGTTTTCTAGTATTTATATCATTTTTGAAGAAGATATAGAATTTTACTGGAGTCGAAGTCGCATTCTCGAAAAATTAAACTCTTTACCAAACGGAGTTTTACCAAACAATGTAACCCCAGCATTAGGGCCAGATGCTACAGCATTAGGTCAAATTTTTTGGTATACTCTAGAAGGAAGAGACAAAAATGGAAATGTTACAGGAGGATGGGATTTACAGGAGCTACGTAGCATACAGGATTACTATGTTAAATATGCATTATCCTCGTCAAAAGGTGTTTCAGAAGTAGCATCTATCGGTGGTTATGTGCAAGAATATCAAGTAGATGTAGATCCTGAAAAAATGCGACAATACAATGTATCTCTAGGACAAGTTGTAAAAGCAGTTAAAGAAAGTAATCAAGATATTGGGGCGCAGACATTAGAAATCAATCAAGCAGAATATTTAGTACGAGGATTAGGATATGTAAAATCTGTAGCAGATATAGAAAACGCTGTAGTAACTTCCAAAAATTTTACTTCCTTACGTATTAAGGATATCGCTATAGTTACATTGGGTCCTGCTGCCAGGAGAGGTATTCTGGACAAAGAAGGAGCCGAAGTTGTTGGGGGAGTGGTTGTAGCTCGTTATGGAGCAAACCCTATGGAAGTCATTACCAATGTGAAAGCAAAAATAGAAGAACTTAAAGATGGACTACCATCAAAAGTATTAGCAGACGGGCGTACTTCTCAACTTACTGTAGTGCCGTTTTATGATCGTACAGAACTTATTGAAGAAACCCTAGGTACACTCAATGAAGCCCTTACTTTAGAAATCCTGATTACTATTTTAGTAATTATCATAATGGTATTTAATCTTAGAGCATCTATTTTAATTTCGGGCTTATTACCAGTTGCCGTATTGATGGTTTTTATAGCGATGAAGTTATTTAATGTAGATGCAAATATCGTTGCGCTTTCGGGTATAGCTATCGCTATTGGTACTATGGTAGATGTCGGTGTCATACTTGCCGAAAATATGATACGACATCTGGATGATGAAAAATTACGTCTCAACCAGAGTGGGGAACCCTATTCGACTAATGAAATTATCTATAATGCAACCGCTGAAGTTTCTGGTGCTATAGTAACGGCCGTATTAACAACCATTATTAGTTTTGTTCCGGTATTTACAATGATAGGAGCAGAAGGTAAGTTGTTTAGACCCTTGGCATTTACAAAAACGATGGCACTTTCGGCATCACTAATTATTGCTTTATTTTTAATCCCACCATTTGCAGCCTACTTATTCAAAAAAACACAAATTAAAACGCTTTCAAAATATATATTGAATGTGGTTTTAATTCTATCAGGAATCGTTGCAATTCTTTATGGATATTGGTTAGGATCTATTCTTGTCGCTTTCGGGATTACAGGAATCTTATTTGTAAAACGAGAGGGCAAAGCATACGACTTGTCTCTTTTTGCTTTTCACTTTAAAGGGAATCAAAACATAATAAATATTATTATTTCTTCCATAGCCATTATATTTTTGCTTGCCCAATATTGGCGACCTCTTGGCTTTGACAGAAGTATTGCCATCAATCTTATTTTTGTATCGATTATATGCTTTGGGATTTTAGGAATATTTACCATTTTCAGAAGATTTTATGAACGTATTTTACAATGGGCGCTGGCAAATAAACTGTTGTTTATCCTAATTCCGTTAACTGTTCTTATTTGCGGAGGTTTCATCTACAAAAACACAGGAAAAGAATTTATGCCATCTCTTAATGAAGGTTCGTTTCTTTTAATGCCTACATCGCTCCCTCATGCTGGTGTTCAAGAAAATAAGCGAGTGTTGCAACAATTAGATATGGCAGTGGCAACGATTCCTGAAATTGAAACTGTAGTAGGAAAATCAGGAAGAACAGAATCCGCATTAGATCCGGCACCGCTATCGATGTACGAAAACATGATTCAGTATAAACCTGAGTATATGCACAATACCAAAGGTAAAAAACAACGGTATAAAGTAAATGATGACGGGCTTTTTGTGAATACAGATGGAAAACTTACTAATAATCCAAATAACAATGCCTTTTCAAAAAATAAGAATTATGAAGCTTCAAAACTAAGAGACCCGTTTCATATCCATAGAGAGCAATTAGTAGAAGATAAAAATGGCGAATACTACAGAAACTGGCGGCCAGAAATAAAAAATCCTGAGGATATCTGGGATGAAATCGTAAAAGTTACAAAACTTCCTGGGGTTACATCAGCACCAAAATTACAGCCTATCGAAACCAGACTGGTAATGCTACAAACTGGGATGCGCGCCCCAATGGGGATTAAAGTAAAGGGGCAGGATTTAAAGCAAATTGAAGCTTTTGGACTGCAATTAGAAACCATACTAAAACAAGCAGAAGGTGTTAAAGAACAAGCTGTTTTTGCAGATCGTATTGTTGGCAAACCTTATTTGTTGATGGATATCAAAAGGGAGCAATTGGCAAGATATGGTATTTCGATTATGGATGTTCAGCAAATCTTACAGGTAGCAGTAGGAGGCATGCCACTCACACAAACGGTTGAAGGAAGGGAGCGTTATGATGTGCGTGTTCGTTATCCGAGAGAGTTACGAGGGAATCCAGAAGACTTAAAAAAAATCTATATCCCTGTAGAAAAAGGTAGTCCTGTTCCGCTAGGTGAATTAGTAGATATTCGATATGAACAAGGAGCACAAGTCATAAAAAGTGAAGATACCTTTTTAGTGGGTTATGTACTTTTTGATAAGCTAGATGAATTTGCCGAAGTAAATGTAGTAGAAAATGCTCAAAAATTAATTCAACAAAAAATTGAGAAAGGAGAACTAAGGATTCCTAAAGGTATTAGTTATCAATTTACTGGTACTTATGAAAATCAGCTAAGAGCAGAAAAAACACTTTCGGTTGTAGTACCGCTGGCGTTAGCAATTATTTTCTTGATTTTATATTTTCAGTTTAGATCAGTTTCTACATCCCTAATGGTATTTACAGGAATAGCGGTAGCCTTTGCAGGGGGATTTATTATGATTTGGTTGTACGGGCAAGATTGGTTCTTCAATTTTAATTTATTTGGTGAGAATATTCGGGATCTGTTTCATATGAAAACCATTAATTTAAGTGTAGCCGTATGGGTAGGTTTTATAGCTTTATTTGGTATTGCTACAGACGACGGTGTAGTAATGGCAACATATCTTACTCAATCTTTTAAAGGTAAAAAACTAACCAACAAAATAGAAATAAGACGCGCAGCTCTAGAAGCAGCCAGTAAAAGAATTCGCCCTTGTTTAATGACAACCATAACCACAATTTTAGCGCTCCTGCCAGTACTAACATCTACCGGAAAAGGAAGCGATATTATGATACCTATGGCTATCCCAATTTTTGGAGGAATGGTCATAGATATTACCTCTTATTTTATTGTCCCTGTACTTTATAGTTGGAGAGAAGAATTTAAGTTAAAAGCGCAGAATTAAAAATATAAAGATATAAGTGAGATTATGGCATCAAATTGCAAAGAATTAATAGCAATGCTGGTAAGTTTAATCAAAACTACAAAATCAAGATTGTAATATGAAACGGGTTATAAATAGTAAAGAAAAACTAAAAGTGAAAAAGGAAATGGTACAAATTGCGATTTCTATTCTTTCATTTATTATAAATAAACTAAAAAGTATTTTTAAATCTTCGCTCTATGCTTTTCATTTATCATTTTCCGCTTACAGCTTTTTACTTATATCTTTTCACTACAAAAAAGTATTAACCTTCATTTTTCTATTATTCACTATTTATTTTTCCTATGCTCAACAATTAGAATCCTATATTAAAGAGGCAGAACAAAATAACCCTCAAATACAAGCTTTTGAATTGCGATATGCTATTGCTAACGAAAAAACCAATGAAGTAAGTACCATACCCAATACCCAGTTTAGTGCAGGTTATTTTGTGAGTGAACCCGAAACACGAACAGGAGCACAGCGAGCAAGATTTTCTGTGCAACAAATGCTGCCATGGTTTGGAACCATTACCGCAAGAAAAAATTATGTAACAAGTATTGCAGAAACAGAATATGTAGATATTACTATTCTTAAGCGAAAATTAGCCCTTTCGGTTTCTACTTCTTTTTACCAATTGTTTTCATTGCACAAAAAACAAAAAATAGTAGAAGACAATATAAGGCTTTTAAAAACCTATGAAAAACTGGCATTAACATCTGTTGAAGTAGGAAAAGCCTCTGCAGTAGATGTATTGAAATTACAAATACGGCAAAATGAATTACAACAAAAAAAGGAAATTTTAGAACAAGAATACCTTTCAGAAGTAGCAGTATTTAATAGCTTTTTAAATCGAAAATCTAATCTAAATATAGTATTACCAACAGAAATGAATTTGCCAGTAACAAATTTTAGAATTGATGAGGAAGATCTATCTCTTAATCCAGAATTACTTAAATATGATAAATTGTATGAAAGCATACAACAATCTGAATTACTTAATCAAAAAGAAAGAGCCCCACAAATAGGATTTGGATTAGATTATGTTCCTGTATCTCAAAGATCAGATGTTATGATGAGCGATAATGGTAAAGATATCATCATGCCAATGGTATCTGTTTCTATACCCATTTTTAATAAAAAATACACCTCTAAAACCCGTCAAAATGAGCTCCGTCAACAAGAAATTGAAGCAGAAAAAAACGAAAAAGAAAATCAATTAAAAGTACTTTTGGCTAAAGCAATATCTACGATGCATATAGCTAAAATTCAATTTAAAACCCAGCAAGAAAATTTAATACAAACTAAGAATGCAGAACGAATTTTAATAAAAAACTATGAAACAGGGACGATTAATTTTAATGATATTTTAGATATTCAGGAATTACAACTTAAATTTGAAACCCAACAAGTAGAAAGTATACAGCTATTTTATTTACAAGCTGCAATGTATAATTATTTAACAAATTAAAACACCAAAAATTAAACACAAAAACAATGAAAAATTTTAGAATACACTTAAAAATAGTGGTAGTACTTGTTACCATGACTATAATTTCATGTAAAGAAAACAATAACAAAGTTGAAGAAAAAAAGGCTTCAGAAGTTACTCTTAAAAAAGAAGAATCTAATACCAATAAAAATAGTGCAATAACCGCTGAGTTTAGAAACCCTAAAGCAACCGAAGCTTTTAAAAATTATATAGATATTAAAACTGCTTTGGTAGAAAGCGATTCTAAAAAAGCAAAAAAATCGGCAGAAGAATTAGTTAAAGTATTACCTAGTATTGCTCTTAAAAAAGCAGCAGAAATAATAATTAATACAGATAATATTGAAGATCAAAGAAAAGCCTTTTCTACAGTAACTTTATTAATGGAAACCATAGTAAAAGAAACTATAACCACTGGCGAAATATACAAACAACATTGTCCTATGGCATTTGATAATAAAGGAGGATATTGGTTGTCTACAGAAAAAGAAATCAGGAACCCATATTTTGGAGATCGCATGTTAAAATGTGGATCGGTTACAGAAACCATAAAAAAGTGAAAAATATTTTTATAAAAAATATGGTCTGTGATAGATGTAAAAGTGTATTGCAACAGGAATTTCAGCATGCTGAAATTCCTGTTAAAACAGTAAAGCTAGGCGAAATTGTTTTTGATGAAACACAAACCATAAATTATAAAGTACTACAAGAAATCGTTACTCGTAACGGTTTCGAAATTATAAATAGTGAGTCTACTATTATTATAGAGCAAGTAAAATCGTATTTAATAAATGAATTGTCTAAGAATAGTAAATCCAATAAAAATTTATCCGATTCTATTTCCAAACATATAAATAAAGAATACTCCACCATAAGTAAGTTATTTAGTAACAGCCAGGATATTACTATCGAAAAATATTATATTCTTCTTAAAATAGAAAAAGCTAAAGAACTGGTACAAATGGGGAATTTAAGTTTTTCAGATATTGCCTATTCCTTAGATTATAAAAGTGGAAGTCATTTAGCAAAGCAGTTTAAATCCATTACAGGAATGTCTATGAGTGACTATAAAAAAATACGATTATGGGATCGACAATCTCTGGACAAAATTATATAAATACAAACCAATATTGTAAAAACAAAAATGTAAGGAATACTCTAGTTTTGTAATCCATAATCTCGGAGCAAGCTCAAGAGGTATACTTCCGAAAATATATTTTGTTTTCAATGTAAGCCTCGGAGAACTAAATCCCACAATGTGGGTTAAAAATATAAAATTATGAGAAAGACATATATAATATCAGGAATGACATGCAACGGCTGTAAAGATAGTGTTGAAAAAAAATTAAGCGCTATAAAAGGAGTTACAAACGTATTGGTGGATTTAGAAAAAGCAGAGGCATCTTTGGATGTACAATCACCTGTTCCTGTATCGCAATTACAACAAGCTTTGCCCGATAAATATGTTGTTTCAGAAAAGAAAAACATTTTTGATACGTCTGTTCTAGATAAAAAATCTATAACACCACAAAAAACTAAAGTACAAGAATTACAACCACTATTTATCATATTTGGATATATAACAATTACCAGTGTTTTATTAAATTATAAAGATTGGAATATAAACGATGCAATGTTAGACTTTATGGGATTGTTTTATATAGTATTCAGCTTTTTTAAGATTTTAGACCTTAAAGGATTTCCTGATTCGTTTAGAATGTATGACCCTTTGGCAAAGGCAATTCCTTTATATGGTTGGATATATCCTTTTTTAGAAATAGCTTTAGGTTTACTCTTTTTAATGAGGTTTCAGATCGTTACAGCACTTATAGCCACTATAATTATTCTTGGGATCACCACTATTGGTGTTACAAAAACATTAATGGATAAAAAATCAATACAATGTGCCTGTCTGGGTACGGCACTTAAATTACCTATGACGCAGGCTACCTTTATAGAAAATACCATAATGATTATTATGGCAATAACTATGTTAATACAACTTTTTTAAAAACCATGGTAAAAAGACAAACGGCAACGCTCCTAAGAAAAACACATCGATATTTAGGACTTTTTTTAGGGATTCAATTTTTAATGTGGACAATTAGTGGTTTGTATTTTAGTTGGACAGACATTGATGAGATTCATGGAGACCAATTTAGAAAGGAAAATGTATCTACTATATCGTCTAAAAATCTAATAAGCCCAGCATTATTAGATTTAGATAGTCCCATAAAATCCTTACAGCTTCGGGAAATAGCAGATAATCCGTATTATTTGGTAAATAAAGAACAGCTTTTTGATGCCAGAACGGGGAAACCTAAAAACGAGATTACAAAGGCTGAAGCTTTAAAAATAGCAGAAAAAAATATGCTGCCTGAACTAGAAGTAAAAAGCATAGAAAAAATAAGTGAAGTTGCTAAGCATCATGAGTACAGAAGCAGGCCATTACCAGCTTATGTAGTATCCTATATACATCCAGATGCTGTAAAAGCATATATATCTATAACAGACGGAGCTTTTCAGCGGGTACGCCATCGATCTTGGCGATGGTTTGACTTTTTATGGATGACGCACACTATGGATTATGAAGGAAGAGATGATTTTAATACAACCGTTCTAAGGTTATTTTCTCTATTAGGGTTAATAACCGTTTTAAGTGGATTTACATTATGGTTTGTATCCTCTCCAACCCTTAGAAAAATTAAGAAAAGAAAATAATATGAATAAAAATGGTATTTATATAGGAATAGCTCTTTTTATAGGATTGTTAGGAGGATATTTTATTTTCGGAACCAATAATGCTTCTGTACAACAAGAAAAACAAAACCATTCGGAA
Source organism: uncultured Flavobacteriaceae bacterium (assembly GCA_964353005.1). GTDB lineage: Bacteria > Bacteroidota > Bacteroidia > Flavobacteriales > Flavobacteriaceae > Aquimarina. The sequence goes on from CAYGUC010000033.1 coordinate 35,217, forward strand.
GAAGAAATTGCAAAGGTAATGTGGACCTGCTCTATGCATCCTCAAATTATGCAGGAAGAACCAGGAGATTGCCCTATTTGTGGTATGGATTTGATCCCTGCAGAAGCTAGTGCTGAAGGTCTGGCTGCAGATCAGTTTAAAATGACCGATAATGCTATGGCTTTGGCAAACATACAAACCACAATAGTGGGAGAGAACCAAAACGATAGCCAAAATATAATTACACTTTCTGGAAAAATTAATGAAAATGAAGAAAAAAACGCAATACAAGCAAGCTATTTTAATGGTAGAATCGAAAAATTAAGTATCAATTATAAAGGAAAGGAAGTAAAAAAAGGACAAAAATTGGCTATCATATATTCTCCGGATCTTATAGCGGCACAACAAGAGTTAATTACAGCTTCTTCTTTAAAAGAATCACAACCACAATTATATAGGGCCGTTCGAAATAAGTTAAAGTTATGGAAGCTATCTGAAAAACAAATAAGTACAATAGAATCCTCTGGCAGAGTTCAGGAAAATTTCACCGTATACGCTACAGTCTCTGGCACCGTTGCCGAGGTTATGAGTGCAGAAGGAGACTATGTAAAACAAGGACAGCCTATATTAAAAATAAGCAATCTTACCACAGTGTGGGCAGAATTTGATGGGTATGAAAACCAAATATCGCAATTAAAAAAAGGGCAAAAAATTACCATTTCTGCCAATTCTTATCCTAATACACAAATCGAAACTACAATTTCGTTTATAGAGCCTATTCTAAATACAAACTCCAGAACCGCTACTATAAGAGCCGTGCTTAATAATAAAAATCAAATGTTTAAACCAGGAATGTTTGTAGTCGGCAAAGTTATTGGAACAGAAACAACAACAAAAAATATCACAGTCCCATCTAGTGCAGTATTGTGGACAGGTAAACGATCTGTTGTATATGTAAAAACCGATCCTAACAGCCCTGTTTTTGAAATGAGAGAAGTGGTATTAGAAAAAGCTACAGAAGATACCTATACGATACTTAACGGGCTTAATAATGGTGACGAAATAGTGACCAATGGAGTTTTTACCGTAGATGCTGCGGCGCAACTACAAGGTAAAAAATCAATGATGAACAAAAAAGGTGGGAACATAGTGAAAAGGCATGAAAATTATGCAGATATAACAGTATCCAAATTTTTTCAACAAGAGTTTTTGCCCGCACTTGTACCGTATCTAAAAATGAAAGATGCATTAATACAATCTGATAATAAACAGGTTACTGTTTTTGCAAAAACAATGCTTGCAATACTTAAAAAGAGTAACGTTTCAGATTTAGGCAAGATCGAAAAAGAGTTTTTTATAAAAAGCCAGGATATGTTAGAAAACATCACAAAAAAGGAAGCGTTAGAAGATCAAAGAGCCTATTTCGTTACCCTTAATGAAAATGTAGTAAAACTAATCTCTGGATTTGATAACTTAGAAAAACCTTTTTATGTACAAAAATGCCCTATGGCAAATACCAATAAAGGCGCAGTTTGGATAAGTACCGAAAAAGAAATACGCAACCCATATTTTGGAGATGCTATGCTAACCTGCGGTAGTGTAATCGATACAATTAATTAAAAAGGGTAGTAGATAGGCATTTGCATCAAGCAAAAGAGTATTGTTTATTAAAGTGCCTCTCTTCTTGTCATTCCGTCGCAAAACGAAATCCATTAGCAATACTAGGTAGTATTTGTTAAAGTACACCATTACAAATAATTGGATTAACAAATAATTTGACATCTATTAAAAATCTGCTAGATTTGTAAGTAACATAAGAGAAATATACCTGATTTTGGATGTTTCATTTTTGTAGCTAATTCACCAAGATGATTATGATTAAATTAGATATATCCCAAAATAATTTTACTATTAATGATACTTCTTTAAATTTTCCAATTGAAATTGAAATTTTAGATGAAATACTGTTAGTTCCTAAAAGAACAGTAAAGAAAAAACATAACACAATTTACACTTGGGATGATTTAGGAATATTAGCGTATTCAAAAAATGGTCAAGTTGTAGAGAGTTTGTTATTGGAGTTAAAAAAAAGAGATTTTGATTTTAGTCCCAAAGATATTTTTAAGGGACAATTTTATTTCGATAATGAAGAAGTTATAACCTATTATAAAACCAATAAAGACAAGAGGGTTAAGCTTTTTGACGGAGATTCAAATGGAGCTTTAGTTCTAAATAATATTAGTGTTTGGTTCGACTCTGATAAAAGCAACATGGAAGCAATTGAAATAGCTGCTTTTAAAGGCGCATCAATTCAAAAAATACCAAAAGACAAGTATGCAATTAAGGAGGTAAATGAAGAACTGATTGAATTTTCAGATTTTGGTTTTAAGTTATCTATCATTCAAGAATTGATGTATACCAAGGAAATCTTAGAACCCAAATTTGACCTATTTGAATTTGTTATATGGTATACTCAAAGAGATATTGATCTTGAGAAAGAAGGTTATGAACCAATACCAGAGGTAACTCAATACTTCAAGGATTTACCAATACCTAAAAAATTTGCAACAGAAATAACTGAAATCTATCAAGATGGTGGAAATGAAATTTATATGCAACTTCTGCGATTTGGAGAAGGTTGGGAAGACTATTGGGACATTGAAAATGCGAAAGATGCAAAACACTTTCCTAATCTAAAAAAGACCATATTATGCTATGCAAAGGAAAATGTTCTCAATGAATTAAATGATATGGGTATTAAATCAGAATGGATATAACACCAGTATATTTTAAGATAAAACAGAAAGAAACTAATCGAGTTCAGTTTATCTTGTATTTTTTTAACTTGTACAACAAGCACAAATATCTATTATAACACTTAGTCTTATAATGTATTGTACTGAAATAGGTTTATACAAAACATTCAAAAATTGAAATAAAAAAGCAGATATGAAGAAAATAAATAGAATAATGACGAATATCTGTTCGGATAATTTAGCGAAAAGTCGAGATTTTTATACGAAACTGTTCGACTTCAACGTAGATTATGATAGTGATTGGTTTGTTCATCTAATCTCGAAGGACAAAAAACTGGAATTAGGAATAATTGAACGAACAAATGAGGTCGTGCCGAGCGGCTTTCAGAATAATCCGCAAGGATTTTATGTTACGTTTGTAGTGGATAATGTGGATGAAATATTTAAAATTGCAGAATCGGAAAAATTTGAAATTATTAGCGAACCTACCGACACTTTTTATGGACAAAGAAGATTATTGCTCAAAGACCCAAACGGAGCTTTAGTAGATATTTCTTCACCTATTAAGGATTTTAATTTTAAATAAAAAATTTCTTGAAACCGACTATCCTCGAGGCAGAGCCATAGAGATATTTCGCCAGTTTCATTTTGGTCTTGGGACCAAAAACCGAAATTTTGTATTTTACCTCACCCAGAACTGCCGAAAATGGCAGTTCTGACCTCTCCCAAGGAGAGGTGAATCGGAAAACCCGAGGCAGAGCCTTTGAGGAATTATTTAGATTAAAAACTAATTAATACTCTGCTGAGCTAATTATAGGCTTCAATTATATAGGTAAGTTTTTGGATAGATATAAAATAGTATAACCATTTGAAATGTCTTTTATCACAGACTTAAAAGTAGTGTAAAAAAAGACTGCCTAAATACTTTTAGACAGTCTCTTATAATTTTAAAAATCCTTATGTGCTTAATTTTATTGGCACAATCTGTTACTTGCATTGCTGTACATTCTTCCTACAGCTATTTCATCATATCTGGATACGCTTCTGGCATTAAATACAATAGAAGGATTTGATCCTGCAGTCATAATAGAATTACGATCCACATTTGGTGTTCCAGGAACCTGTGTTACGCCAGAGAACCCGCCATCTGTAGAATGAACAAGCCCAATGTTGTGCCCTATCTCATGAGCTAATATATTTCCCCATTCTGTAGCTGTTACAGCTCGTCCCTGATAGGGTTCGTCTAGGTTAAGCAGAATTCGACCACCTTCTCTTCCATTGGTAGGAAACTCTCCTAGACCCCAACCGCCTATTTCACCACGTCTTGCTAAACGCACAACAATATCAGGATTGTTGGTTACAGAAATCAAACGTAAAGTTGTCCCATTAACGCTGTTCCATAAATCCAGACCTCTTTGAAAACCTCTTCCGGCAGCGTTGTTTCCCAGATTGTTTTGAATTCGAATATTTCCTGCTCTGTTACAATTAACAATACCATAAAAAGCTTGTTTAGAAAAAATCTCTTCTTGAATTGCTTCATTAGTGACAAAAATGTCTCCTCCGACAATATATCCGCCTTCACTGGTTGTTACAGGAATTTGATGAATATCAAAGCCCATTTGCTCAAGTTTGGATAAGATTTCAGGAGATACATCCTTTTGTAGAACTGTTGTAGTTTCAGGTTGAACATTGTTTTCAACTTCGTCTGTACATTGTACTATGCTCATGGCTAATAAGCCAAGAACAAAAATTTTCATAATTTTCATATTTGTGTAAGTTTAAGTTTGTGTTATTTAAATGTAATTATAAATTATATATCAGTATGTTAAATGTTTCTTATTTAAAACATAAAAATGTGTTTTTCAAAAAGGATGAAAAGAAACGGCGTAGAATTAAATAAGATATATAATCATTTTATATCCCAATATGGATACAGAAAACTTTATTTTAGCCTTTATTATCAAAAAAGAATCATTTTAAAAACTATCTAATCTGTGTTTAAATCCAACCATTTATTATTTATCATCCCTGCTTTAATCTGGGGGTCTACATGGTATATTATTAAATACCAACTTGGTACGGTAGATCCAATAGTTTCTGTATCTTACAGATTTGGGTTAGCAGGTATTTTATTATTAGGATATTCTAAGGTCAGAAAACTCCCTTTATCCTTTACAAAAGAGCAACATTTTTTTATTGCATTACAAGGGATATTATTGTTTGGTACTAATTATTGGTTGGTATACATTTCAGAATTATATTTAAGTAGTGGCTTGGTTGCAGTAGCATTCTCCACATTAATTTTTTTAAATATCTTTTTTGGAGCTTTGTTTTTAGGAGATAAAATAAAAAAAAATATTATAATCGGGGCAGTTTTTGGTCTTTTGGGAACCATTTTAATTTATCAATCCGAATTTAGAAGAATTAATTTTACCCAAGATCAGATTAAAGGATTATTATTTTGTATTGCTTCTATTACTTTTGCATCTTTAGGAAACATTACTTCGTCACACAACCAACGTAAGTTTAAGCTTCCTGTTATTCAAACCAATGGTTTTGGAATGGTTTATGGGTCTATTGCTATGCTACTTATAGCAATACTTACAGGTAAACAGATTACTATAGATACTTCTGTCTCTTATCTTTTTTCATTAGGATATTTAACTATTTTTGGATCTATTATTGCTTTTACAGGATACCTTACCTTAATTGGCAGGGTTGGAGCAAGTAAAGCAGCGTATACGATAGTTATCATTCCAGTAATAGCATTAACTATTTCTACTATTTTTGAAGGATATTCTCCAGATATATATGCTTTTATCGGGATGGCGCTTATTATTTTTGGAAATGTTTTAGCATTAAAAAACAAGAAGTAAACACTATAGATACCTCAAATTACTTCTATTTGCACTATTAACATACCATTTATGCTTAAAAACAAGTGTGTTACAATAAAAAGATGTAGTTTCGCGCCTGCAATAAAAAACCCTAATTATGAAGCGCATAAAAGAATATAAAAAGTTATTTTCTGTAGAAAAAGAAATCGATCTTAAAATTCTAAAAAAAAGCTATAGAGATTTAGTAAAAGAATGGCATCCTGATAAATTTCAAGATGGAGATCCACAAAAAGAAGCAGCAGAGATAAAAAGCAGACAAATAATAGATGGGTATCATTTTTTAGTTAGTATTGCTCCAGAAACTAAAGCTGCAAATCTAGAAGAATATATCATTACTACTTCTGAATCTGGTATTGCAGATTATCATCATAAAGGTATGCTGTTAGAAATTTCATTTTTAGATGGAAATACGTATGAATATTTTGGGGTTCCGAAAAACGTTTACATTAAAATGGTGAATTCTGACAAATTAAATAGATTTGCTAAAAGAAATATTTTTAATTCTTATTTATACAGAAAATCAAAAAAGACACTGCAGGAAGCATAGGTATAACTTATCCTTTTTTTTAGTTCTTGTATTGTAAAAGAGCATCTATTTTTGCCAAAATTATCTTATGTCGAAACATTTTTCAGAATTAGGTATTGCAACGCCTATACAAAAAGCATTAGCCGATCTAAATATTAGTATACCAACAGATATTCAAAAAAAGGCTATCCCGATTTTATTACATCAGAAAGAAGATTTTGTTGGTTTGGCAAAAACAGGAACTGGTAAAACGGCTGCTTTTGGATTGCCGTTATTGCAATTAATTGATAGAGAAAAAACTTCGATTCAGGTAGTTATTGTTGCTCCAACAAGAGAGTTAGGGCAACAAATTTATACTAACCTGTTGTCTTTTGCTATATATACGCCTAAAATGTCTATTGCTTCTATTTGTGGAGGAACACCTATTAAACCACAAATAGAGCTTTTAACTAAGACAACTCATATTGTTGTAGCAACCCCAGGTCGCTTAATAGATTTAATAAAAAGAAAAGCCATTTCTATTAAAGATGCACAATATTTGGTGTTAGATGAAGCAGACGAAATGGTGACTTCATTAAAAGATGGTTTAGATGAAATTGTAAAGGAACTCCCTAAAAAGAGAAGAACTATTTTGTTTACTGCCACAATGCCAGGCACTATTAAGCAACTAATCCAGAATTACATGTCAAAGCATGTAGTGCAGGTAGAGTCTGAAATGGAAACAGTCGGCCATCAAGGAATTGACCATCAGTATGTGGTAGTCGAGCCTATCGAAAAGTTAGATGTTTTAATGCATTTTTTAACATTACATGAAGGGAAACAAGGTATTATTTTTTGCAAAACAAAAGCTGCAGTAAATAAATTAGCAAAAAACTTAGCCATTCATAAATTTTCTTCAGGAGCGCTTCATGGTAGTTTATCGCAACCTATTCGAGATAGAATTATGGAGCAGTTTAGAGAAGGCCATATTAAAATATTAGTGGCAACAGATCTTGCAGCCAGAGGTATTGATGTAAAAGATATCGCATACGTAGTAAATTATCATTTACCCGATCTTTATGAAACCTATGTACATAGAAGTGGAAGAACAGCCAGGGCAGGAGCAAAAGGGTTATCTTTAACCGTAGTGCAAAAAGAAGAAGAATATGAAATAGCTGATTTTGAAAATGAATTAGGAATATCGTTTCATAAATATCAAAAAGCAGATACGCAAAGTATTGAAGATAACAATACACTACTGTGGGCAAAAAAAGTTTTTAAAACAAAACCTAACAGAGAGGTTTCTTCAGAATTAAAAGATAAAATATATACCATCTTTCATCATCTTACCAAAGAGGAATTGATGGATAAGATTTTAGCGAATCATTTAGAACAGAACAAAAAAAGTATTCTTTCTACAGAAGAAAAACAAATACCTAAAAGAAGAAAACGTTAGTTTGTTAAAACACAACTTATGGCCAATACAATCAGATCACAAGCAGAAATTCTTCAAAAACTTAATATTCATGAGTTAAATCCTATGCAAGAGGAGGCTATCCCTGTAATAAAAAATAAGTCAAATGTTATTTTACTTTCTCCTACAGGTACAGGAAAAACTTTGGCATTCTTATTACCTGTTATAGATCTTTTAGATGCAGATTGTAATGAGATTCAGGTATTAATTTTAGTGCCTTCTAGAGAACTTGCAATACAGATTGAACAAGTGGCGCGTAATATGGGATCTGGGTATAAAATAAATGCTGTTTATGGCGGGAGAGCAACATCAAAAGATAAAATAGAATTAAAGCATACGCCAGCTATTCTTATTGGCACTCCTGGTAGAGTAGCAGATCATTTAAGACAAGAACGATTTTCTACAACAAATATAAAAACGTTAGTACTAGATGAGTTTGATAAATCTTTAGAAGTTGGGTTTGAAGAAGAAATGAAAAATATAATACATCTGCTTCCAAATTTATCTAAACGTATATTAACTTCGGCAACACAAGGAGTTAGTGTGCCTGAATTTGTAAAATTAGAGCAACCAACGATTATAAATTATGTAAAAGAAGGAGCTTCTAAACTAGTGTATAAAACTGTAATTTCTCCTACAAAAGATAAATTAGGAAGTTTATTAAAGGTTCTAAACCATATCGGTAATGCTCCTGGTATTGTATTTTGTAATTTTAAAAAAGATATTCAGGAGGTGAGTTCTTTTTTAGATCGTAATAGAATTAATCATGGTACTTTTCATGGCGACATGGAGCAAAAAGATAGAGAACGCTCTTTGATTAAATTTAGAAACGGAACACACCAAATATTACTCGCTACAGATTTGGCAGCAAGAGGAATTGATATTCCCGAGTTAAAATTTATTATCCATTATCAGCTTCCGTATTCTAAAGAAGAATTTACGCATAGAAATGGCAGAACTGCCAGAGTAAATGAAAAGGGAACAGCTTATATATTAAAATGGGAAGAAGAATCTTTACGAGATTTTATTCCTGAGACAGATTTGGCAGATATCACGACAAAGGTGACACGTACACCACAATACTGGGAGACTTTATTTATTTCTGGTGGAAGAAAAGATAAAATATCCAAAGGAGATATAGCAGGTTTGTTTTTTAAACAAGGAAATATAACTAAAGAACAATTGGGTGTCATAGAGTTAAAACAAGATTGTGCCTTTGTTGCGATCCCACTAGACAATGCTCAGGAGCTTGTAGAAAAGTTAAACAATAGTAGGCTAAAGAAAAAGAAAGTACGAATTACTATTCTTTAAAACAGAAATAATAGAATCATCTAACTTCTGGCATCATATTTGACTACCTAATAGTAATTATTAAAATTAAAATTATTTAAAATGAGTAAAGGAACAGTAAAATTCTTCAACGATGCCAAAGGTTTCGGTTTTATTACAGAAGAAGGTTCAAACAAAGAGTATTTTGTTCACATTTCTGGATTAATAGATGAAGTTCGTGAAGGTGATGAAGTTGAATTTGATCTTACAGAAGGTAAAAAAGGATTAAACGCAGTAGACGTAAAAGTTATCTAACATATACGCTTAAAACTTTGTATCAAGCCTATCCAAATTTGGATAGGCTTTTTTTATTTCTATATTTTTCTAGACAGTTAAAGTTATAATTTTTTGTATAAATATTAAGGCAATCATATTTCTTGTAAATGCTTTTTAATCAATCTATTAAAGTAGTTTTTGTAATGTATTCACCTATATAAATTATTTTAAAGAAAAGGTCTTTATGTCTTTATTATACAGATCAAAATTTATTTTTTTCAATAAAATCAACTCTTCCACCTAGGGGTGATTCTATTTTGTACGTCCTTAATAGTATACATATTATCATTTTATTAATTAATAATTAAGTTTATGAAAATTAAATACTATTACGTTTTAGTATGCTTTTTATTAAGCGCAATATCCTTTTCTCAAGAAATAGAAGTAAAAGGGAACGTTTCTACTAAAAATGGTCCTTTGCCAGGAGCTTCTGTTATAATTAGGGGATTATCTACAGGGACTCAAACCGATTTTGATGGTAACTTCTCTCTTAAGGCAGAAAGTAATAAAACTCTTGTGATTTCTTATGTGGGATTTAAAACTCAGGAAATTAAGGCAAATAAGAGTGTAATAAATGTTGTTTTAATCGAAGATGCTGCCCAATTAGACGAAGTTGTGGTAGTGGCTTATGGTACAGCAAGTAAGTCTTCTTTTACAGGATCTGTAAATCAAATTAGTGCTGCAGAAATTTTAGAAAGACCATTAACAAATGTTCTTACTGCATTAGATGGTGCTGCACCAGGAGTTAGAATCACCCCTGTCAATGGGCAACCAGGTTCGAGCCCCAATATTAGAATTAGAGGAGTTGGCTCTGTGAATGCATCTAGTAGCCCTTTGATTATTGTAGACGGAGTAGAATTTGTTGGTAGTTTTTCTAGTATAAATCCTAATGATATTGCTAGTTTATCTGTTCTTAAAGATGCTGCCTCAACCTCATTATATGGTAGTAGAGCTGCAAACGGGGTTGTTTTAATTACTACGCAAAAGGGTAAAAAAGGAAAAGACACTTTTACTTTAGATTTTAGTCAAGGGGTTAGTACCAGAGGAGTTGAAGAGTATAAAAGAGTGAATGCATCGCAATACTATACCTTAATGTGGGAAGCATTAAGAAATAGTTTTTCTGCTTCTGGAACAACACCTCTGGATGAAGCAAATCAAATGGCTAGTGATATGATTTTTGATAATCTGGGAGTAAATCCTTTTAATGTTCCAAACGATCAAATTGTTGGTACAGATGGAAGCATTAATCCTTCTGCTCAGTTATTATATGCAGAAGATTTAGACTGGCAAGAACCCCTTGTCAGAACAGGTTTTAGATCTAATCTAAATTTTTCATATAGTGGAGGAAGTGAAAAAACAGATTATTTTGCTTCTATAGGCTATCTAACAGAAGAAGGATATGTTATTAAATCTGATTTTGAAAGAATTACGGGGCGTATTAACATAAATAGCCAACTAAAACATTGGTTTAAAACAGGAGTCAACATGTCAGTAGCAACAAGTACTTCTAATAACGCTGCAGATGGTGGTACTAATAGCATTGTAAACCCATTTAGAACAACAAGACAAATAGCACCTATCTATCCAGTTTTTTTACACAATCCAACAACAGGAGCTTATTTGTTAGATGATGCTGGTGATAGAATATACGACAGTAGTACTGCCAGAGTAGGTAGTTCTAGTGGTAGAAATGTAATTCAAGAAACTATATTAAATATAGATTCAGACAGGATTTTTACATTTAATGCACGAACGTATGGAGAAGTTACTTTCTTAAAAGATTTCACTTTTACATTTAATGCAGCTTTGGATAAAAGATTTTTTAATACCGAAGGGTTTGATAATCCAGTTGTTGGTGATGGTTCTCCAGATGGTAGAGCAGAGCGAGATGCTATCGTAAATACAACCATAAATTATAATCAATTATTAAAATATAACAAAACATTTGAAAATCATACCATAGGCGTTTTACTAGGACATGAAAATTTTGAAACAGAACGTAATTTTTTAACTGGATTTAGATCCGGAATAATAGCAGATGGCAATACAGAACTTATAAACTTTACTACAACTCTGGATTTAGAATCTAATACCAGAAGGTTAACAAGAGAAGGATATTTTAGTAATCTAACTTACGATTATAGTAATAAATATTATGTATCGCTTTCTGCCAGACGAGATGCCTCTTCGCGATTTAGTAAAGATGCCAGATGGGGTAATTTTTTTGCTGTAGGAGCTTCCTGGAGATTAGATCAAGAAAATTTTATGAGTGATATAGATTGGCTTACCAGTCTTAAATTAAGAGGGTCTTATGGTGAAGTAGGAAATGATGATATACTTAGAAGTGATAATAATACAATTAGTGATTTTTATGCAAGTCAGGCTTTATTAAGTTTAGGATTTAATAATGGGGCAGAAGGAGGAATTATATCTTCTGCTAAAGGAAACCCTGATTTATCATGGGAAACTAATATTCAAACAGACGCAGCAATAGAGTTTGGCTTTTTAAATAATAGAATATCTGGTACAATTGAGTATTACAACAGAGATTCTAAAGATTTACTTTTTTTCGTACCACTACAAGTATCTGAAGGATTAGATGATTTTCCAGATAATATAGGTAGTATGACTAATAGAGGATTAGAAGTAGATCTAAATCTTGGGATTCTTGATTTTAAAAACTTTGGTTGGAAATTAAATATAAATGCAGCTACCTTAAGTAATGAAATCACAGAACTACCCCAAAAAGAAATTATAAACGGAACAAAAAAACTAATCGTTGGCGGAGACATTTTTGCGTATTGGTTAAGAGATTGGTATGGTGTAGACCCTACAGATGGATCTGGTCTTTATGTTTTAGATACAGAACTAGGTGCTATCGGGGATGATGATGTTAGGACTTCTGCAGATGGAACCATAGTAACCACCAATCAAAATAAAGCATTATTTGATTTTGTTGGTTCTGCAACTCCAGATATTTTTGGAGCTTTTTCAAGTGATTTTAGATATAAAAATATAGAATTAGGGGTAACTTTTACTTACCAAATAGGTGGACAAACATACGATTCTGCTTATAGCACATTACTACATTCTGGTGAATATGGAACGGCTTTACATAGTGACATTGTTAATCGTTGGCAAAAACCAGGAGACATAACAGATGTCCCAAGATTAGATGCAAATCAAACAAGTGCTTTTGGTGCTCAATCCGACAGATGGTTAGTTAAGTCAGACTATTTAGCTTTTAGACAAATTAATTTAGCATATAAGTTTAATCCAGAGTTAACTGATAAACTTGGCGTTAGTGCTGCACGAATCTATATGAGTGGAGAAAATTTATTTTTAATAAACGAAAGAAAAGGTTTAGAATCTGGACAAAATTTTAATGGAACCACTTCCAACAGATTTACCCCATCCAGAATTATAACTTTAGGATTTAACGTAACATTTTAAAAAGTATAGATATGAAAACATATAATAAACTAATATTATGGATACTAACAATAGTAAGTATTGTTTTTAGTTCTTGCGAAAAAGACTATTTAGAAGAATTACCAACAGAAGATGTATCTATCGAAACTGCTACAGCTACTACTAATAATTTGTTTTTGGTAATAAACGGTATTCATAGATCCTTATATATACGATACGGAAGTCAGGGAAGAAGTGGCATAGGAGCATTAATGTTACAGAATGAATCTTTAGGAGAAGATTATGTAATGACAGCAAATGCAAATAACTGGTTTATTAATACCTATAAATGGTTAGACCATACCAATGCAAACGATGCAGATAATTTATTTCCGTACAGAACGTATTATCGAATAATTAGAAATGCAAATATTGTTATTAATGGAGCTGACCAAGCAGTAGGACCAGTACCAGAAAGAAAAGCAGCATTAGGACAAGCATTAGTATACAGAGCTTGGGCACATTTTCAATTGGTACAACTATATGGCATACGATATCAATCGGGTATAACAAATTCGCAATTAGGAGTCCCTATTCGTTTATCAACAGATTCAGAACCTTTAGCCAGAGCAAGTGTCGAAGATGTTTATATTCAAATAAATAAAGATCTGGATGATGCAATAATCGCTTTAGAAGAATATTCCAGACCAAATAAATCACACTTGGATAAAAGTGTAGCACAAGGTCTTAAGGCTAGAGTAGCATTGGTACAAGGAAATTATGCAACTGCGGCTAATTTTGCACAAACTGCAAGAGCAGGATATACCCTAATGTCATCAGATGATTATTTTAATAATTTTAGTAACCTTAATAATAATGAATGGATGTGGGGAAGTACTATTCAAGAAGATCAAACTGATTTTTTTGGAAATTATGGAGCATTTATTTCTAGAAACTATAGTTCTTCTAATATCAGAGGAAATCCTAAAGCAATTAATAGCACTTTGTATGATGCAATACCGACAACAGATATTCGTAAATCACTATTTGATCCTACCGGATTACATACTACGTTACCACCAGGAATAGAAATATCATCCAGACATACTCTTAAACCTTATACCAGCCAAAAATTTCTTTCTGTTAGTACAGGAGATAGTAGAATGGATGTGCCATATATGAGAGTTTCAGAAATGTATTTGATTGAAGCCGAAGCAAAAGCTAGATTAAATGATCCAACTGCAGCAACAACTCTTTATGAATACGCAATAATAAGAGATCCAGCGTATACTTTATCCACAAATATCGGTACAGATTTAATAGAAGAAATTTTATTACAAAGAAGATGGGAGTTATGGGGAGAAGGCTTCAGATTTTATGATCTAAAGCGTATGAACCTACCATTAAATAGAAATGGCGCTAACCATATTGCATCTTTAGCTATTGTTTTTGATATACCCGCAGGAGATAATAGATGGCAATTTTTGATTCCACAAGATGCATTAGACGCTAACCCGTTATTAAAGCCAAATCCTCTATAAAAATCTGGTAAGTATAACATCTATTTAATATAATAATTTAAGATATGAAAAACAGTATAAAAATCAATATAAAATCTTGGATAGGAGTAAGTTTATTAGCTTTTTTAATGTTATGGTCCTGTGGTAGAGAAGATGATATTTCGTCTGGTTCTCTATTACCATTAACGATTAAAAGTATTACACCAGAAAGCGGAGTTGTAGGCTCTAGTATTATTATAAATGGTACCAATTTTAGCGAAATCCCAGAAAATAATTTAGTTAGTTTTAATGGAATTATAGCTACGGTTACCAGTTCAAATAAAAACTCAATTACAGCTAAAGTACCTGTAAATGCAACATCGGGTAATATTAGTGTTACGGTAAATAATGAAGAAGCTCCAGGACCAATCTTTACGGTTACTTTGCCACCACCTACAATCACCTCTGTAACCCCTAACAGAGGAGCAGGGGGAAGAGTTATCGTTATTGAGGGTACTAATTTTAGTCCTTTAATAGAGGATAATAAATTGATGATTAATGGTTTAGAAGCAGTTATTAACGAAACTACCTCTACTAAAATAACAGCTTCGGTACCATTAGATGCTCCCGCTGGTACTAGTGCTATTGTGTTAACAGTACAAGGAGTATCTATAACAGGACCTGAATTTACTGTTCCTCCAGCAGTTACAATTATAATACCAATAGATGAAGGAGAAGGAGATGTAGAAGAAGCAGCCGATGGGCGCATGAGAGTAGGGGATACAGATATAGAAATTGCAGAGTGGAATACTGCCGCTACTCCAGATTATGGAGAGCAAAATTGCGGATTTAGATTTAATAATGTGCAAATACCACCAGGAGCGATAATAGCCTCAGCGAGCATACAATTTACAGTAGATGGTACTGGATCTAACCCTGCCGAGATGACTATTTTTGGGGAGAATGTAGGTCATGCTTTGCAGTATGATGAGATAACTCCTGCAAATAGTGTTTCAGGTAGAACTTTAACTACAGCTAGTGTAGTTTGGGATATTTTACCCTGGTTAGCTATTGGAGATAAATTAGCTGCACAAAAAACAGCAGATTTAAAAACTATAATACAGGAAATTATAAATAGAGGAGATTGGGTATCTGGGAATAGTCTGAACTTGATTATGAAACCTAGTGGTATAAGTACAGGTTTAACAACTAGTAATACAGCAGTAGGTAGAGAAGCAGAAACATTTGAAAGTAATTTTCCTCCAGAATTAATAATCACATATTTAGAATAAAATAAGGATCAATTTTATTAAGATTGTTTGAATTGTTGTAGTGCCAATAAAAACAGCGGTAATTATAATTACCGCTGTTTTTGTTTTAGAGAGTTACCCTATTTATATTCTACAGTAATAAATTTTAAAATACTTGTACCATTATTCTCTATATCGTGGATAAAACTCCCATTTTCACTATGATCATAAAATAAAATATCTGCTTTTTGATAAATTGTTTCTATAATTTTTCCTGTTTTGTAGTAAGAAATACTTCTTCCTGAAGTTAAACATGTCCAATTATAATTCATGGTATGTTCATGAAAAGGAAGTCTTTCTTTTGGATTTAAGGTAATAGACCATACTTTTATTTCTTCATTTTTAAAAAGTAATATTTCTCCAACAGTATCATCTATACTAGTATTGTATAATATATTTAATTTGTTTTTAGACCAATTTTTAAAACTTCCAGCAGGGTTTATTTCTTTGACGATCATATTTTAATTTTCTAAAAATGGATAATCAGTATATCCTCTGGCATCGCCACCACCAAATAAGGTATGGTTATCGATAATTTCATTCATTTTAGCATGTAATTTAACTCGTTTTGGGTAATCTGGGTTACTTAAGAATTTTCTTCCAAAACCAACTAAATCCACTAGACCTTTATGTAATAAATCATTTGCTTGTTCTGGTGTTTTGTTACCTGTTGCAATAATAGTTTTTCTAAAATTTTTCCTAAGATTTTCTCTAAAAGATTCAGGTATTTCTGGGGCGTCTGCCCAATCTGCTTCACATAAATGAATATATGCAACCCCAATGCGTTCTAATTCTTCTGTTGCAATCATAATAGTTTCTAACATTTTTGGATCATTCATATCTTTAAAACTTATAAAAGGAGACAAACGAACACCTGTTTTATCTTTTCCAACTTCTTTTACAACAGCTTCCGTTATTTCTTTAAGAATACGAACTCTTTTTTCTTTAGATCCACCATATCCATCAGTTCTAAAATTAGAATTACTCCTCAAAAACTGATCAATTAAATATCCATTAGCTCCATGTATTTCAACCCCATCAAATCCAGCTTCTATTGCATTTTTTGCACCAATTCTAAATTCTTCAACAACCAAGTCTATATCTTTTTGATTCATCTCACGAGGAGTTTCTACAGGAATAAAAGTAGCATCTCCATGTAATGTATTATTGTCAAATATATACACACTGGTATCTTTAGCTATTTTTGCAGATGGAGCAATAGGTTGTAGCCCATTTACTTTTGACGAACTTACACGACCAACATGCCATAATTGTAAAAATATTTTGCTTCCTTTTTTATGCACTTTTTCTGTTACTAGTTTCCATCCTTTAATTTGTTCCTTTGTATAAATACCAGGAGTTTTGGCGTATCCTTTTGCTTGTATAGAGATTTGAGTAGCTTCTGTAATTATGATTCCAGCAGAAGCACGTTGTGCATAATATTCTGCCATTAACTCATTAGGGATATCTCCTGGTTGTGTCGCTCGTGATCGTGTCATCGGTGCCATTAGAAATCTGTTTTTTAATCGTAAAGTATCTCTGGTATATGGGTTAAATAATATGTTTTTCATAAGGCTATAATTTATTGGTAATTATTTTGAAAAGAATATATTTTAATTATTTATTATTATTTCAGAATTATCCCTTGGTGTATTAGGGTCATTTTGTATCATTTTAGCAATTTCATCTTTGCGCATAAAAACTACTCCATCTTTTTGTTTTGCATAAGTAATAAATTGATCTATTGCATTTATAATAGAAGGAGTACCACCAATGCGGTCATGTAAACTCACAGACATCATTCTTCTTTTACTATATCCTTCTTCATATAATTGATCAAATTCCATTTTTAATTGATTAAGAAACTGATCGGGAGACCAATTTTTTCCTTCGATATTTACAATATCATTATTACGTAAAGTATATGGTATTACAACAAAATCGTTTCCATTTACTTGCGTTATAAAGGGTTCATCATGACTTAAATCATCTATATGATACAGAAAATCAAGTTCCTTAAGTATTTTTAAGGTATTTGGACTACGACGTAGCCAATTTGCATTATAACCTCTGCCACGAAATCCGGTAATAGTTTCTACAGTATCAATTCCCTTTTTAATAAATTCAAATTCTTGTTCATAAGTCATGTTCCATTGATCATTCCACGAAATCCCATGTGCTGCAATTTCATGACCACTATTTGCTATTGCCTTTGCAACTTCTGGATATTTAATAGCGGCTTCGCCTACTATATGTGAGGTTACTTTTATATCCTGTTTTTTCCAAAGTTCTAACATACGATAGATACCTTCTTTTGCTCCATAACGAAACCAGCTTTCTGCAGGAAGATCTATACTGTTTTTTGGTAATGGATTTCCAGAAAAAGGGCTTTCTGCATCTTTTGATTGTCCTCCAGTTTCAAATTGCATAGAAAAAGATACTACTAAACGGGCTTTATTTGGCCAATAGGTCTCTTTTTGGATGGATTTAATTTCTTCTTTTTTGATTTCTCTTTTACAAGAGATTAATACAAAAAACCCGAAGATTATTGTAAATAATTGTTTTGATAGTAGTTGCATAAATATTCTTTTATTATCTTAATTTATAATGTAAAATTAGAGGGAATATCTACTATTGTAATGGTATAAATTCATTGTATATTTGTAAAAATATATGTTTATGGCGAAACGTTTTTTTAGCGCTAAATCTTTAAATGTATTCGAACTTTACTTAGATGTATGGGAGTACCCTAAACATTCTCATAATTTTTTTGAGCTAATTTTTATTTTAGAAGGAAATGGGGATCACATTTTAAATGAAAGTAGATTTTCGTATACCAAAGGAGATTTATTTCTTTTAACGCCAAAAGATGTGCATGAGTTTAAGATTGAGAATACCACCAGATTTGGTTATATAAAATTTACAGAACATCTTTTTTTAGAGAAAACAGAATTGGTATCCGATTTAAAATGGCGTAAAAATATAGATGCAGTTATTATGTATGCCAATAGTATTCCTGAAAGTGTCATTGTAAGTACAGTAGATAGAATTCAGTTATTTACCTTATTTGAGATTATTAAAACAGAATATAAAAGTTCTTCACTCTATGGACGTTCTATTCTTTTAGAGTTGTTAGGCGCATTACTTATTATGATTTCAAGAAATCTTAATGAGAAACAAAAAAATATACCTTTAATAAATGATACTGAAGAAGAAAAAATTAATAATATATTGACCTATATAAGGCAAAATATTTTGGATAAAGAAAAAGTGAGAATAAAAGTGATAGCAGAGCTATTTCATATGTCTCCAAATTACATTAGCATATTTATTAAAAAACACGCAGGAATATCTATTCAACAATATGTTATACAAACTAAAATAAAAATGGCAGAGCGTTTACTAAAACAAACAAACCTTAACATTTCTGAGGTAGCACATAAAACCGGATTTACAGATGCTAGTCATTTTAATAAACTATTTAAAAAGTATATTGGTAGTAGTCCGGGTAGTTACTCAAAGAATTGAATTTTTTTAAAAAGAGAATTCTTTTAAACGTAAAGTTAATTTAAAGGAATTCTCTTTTTAGTACAATACTATAAAATACTTACTAGGATTAGTAAGCCATAGTTACAATTTTTTCAACATCGTTGGGTGCTAGGTTTTTATGTTCGCCCAGACCAAGCCAACCACGCTCTGTAAAACGTTTAGATATTAGCTCTGCAGTACCTTTGTAATTATCGGTATATTTGGATAGTTTCGTATCAATACCTAATTTATTAAAAAAAGTTTCTGTTTTTTCTATAGCTATATGTGCTTTATCTTCTACCGTCCCTTCCGTTATATTCCAAACACGTTCCGCATATTGTGCTAATTTTTCTTTTTTAGCTTCAAAATTGTATGCATAATGACTTGGAGCAATAATAGCTAGTGTTCTGGCATGATCAATACCGTAAAGAGCTGTTAGTTCATGACCTATTGCATGAACAGCCCAATCTGTAGGAACTCCTTTTTGGATTAATCCATTTAACGCCATTGTACAACACCACATAAAATTAGAAGCTTCAGTATAGCTTGTTGGATCTTCGATTACCTTTGGAGCAATTTGAATTAATGTTTGTAAAATACTTTCTGCAAAACGATCTTGCAAATAAGCACCAGATGGATACGTCATATATTGCTCTAATACATGCGTAAAAGCATCGGTTATACCATTAACAAGCTGCCTTTTAGGTATGGATTGTATTACCAAAGGATCAAGTATAGAAAATATAGGAAAAAGCCCGGGTCCTCCCATTGCTAGTTTTTCTTTTGTTTCTTTACGAGTAATTACAGCACCAGAGTTCATTTCTGATCCTGTTGCCGGCAGAGTTAAAACGGTTCCGAATGGCATCCCTTTTTTAGTGGGAGTATTGCTGGTTAAAATATCCCAAGGAGTATCTCCTTTGTATAAAGCTGCAGAAGATAAAAACTTGGTTCCATCGATAACAGAGCCACCACCAACTGCTAATAAAAATGTAATATCTTGCTCTTTAATGATTTGTAATGCGTCCATTAAAATAGCATATTCTGGATTTGCAGGAATCCCTCCAAACTCTACAACTTCAATATTGGATAATGCTGTTTTTACTTGTTCATAGATTCCATTTTTTTTAATACTTCCACCACCATATAAAAGTAATACTTTAGCATTTTCAGGTATTTCGGTACTCAATTTTTTGATGGTATCCTTTCCAAAAATGATTTTGGTTGGGTTTTTTAGTTCAAAATTATTCATAGCTTTTTTCTTTTATTTCTTTTTTCATCAATTACCACAAAGCAAACTCTCTAATCATAGTAACTACCTAAAATATATATTGTTTTCTGCGGTAAGCCTTAGAGAATTAAAACTCTCAACATGAGATTAAAAGATCTATTCTATCACTGTCACAAGATCTTCAGTACTTTTTCTTACTTTAGTTAAATTTACCAGCCAATCTTCTTTTTCATCTCTATATCCTAAAGGTAATAAAACAGCACTTCTTAAACCTTTAGCTCTTAATCCTAGTATCTCATCTACTGCATCCGGATCAAAACCTTCGAGAGGGGTGGAGTCTACACCTTCAAAAGCAGCTGCAATTATAGATTGCGAGAAAGCAATATATGCTTGTTTTGCTGCATGATTAAAATTTACTTCTGGATCTTTTTGAGGATAGGATCCTAGTAGTTGTTGTCTGTAATTTTCCCATCCTTCATTTTCAAACCCTCTAATTTCGTTAGTAAGATCAAACATTTTATTAATACGCTCTTCGGTATAGGTATCCCATGCAGCAAAAACTAATAAATGAGAGCAATCGGTTATTACAGATTGATTCCATGCTACTGGTCTGATTCTTTCTTTAATATCGTTATTTGTTATAACAATAATTTCAAAAGGTTGTAAACCGCTAGAGGTAGGAGCTAATCTTGCAGCTTCAATAATTCGATCTATTTTATCTTGTGCTACTTTTTTACCATTCATTGCTTTTGCAGCATATCTCCATTTTAATTTATCTAATAATTCCATTTTTTAATTTTTTAATAATTATTTATATGTTTGTTTTAAGTTTTAATACTATTCCATGCAGCCAGAAAGGCTTCTTCTATGTGGTCTTCATTTAATTGAAATATACCTCGTTGTTGCATGGTCATTAAAAATGATAAAGGGCTTATAGTATATGCATATAGTAAAAAAGGAGATAAATCCTTTATTATACCTTCATCTTTACCTCGTTGCCATAAATCGAGTAGAGGTTGCAGGTGTTTTAAGCCTTTTTGTCTACTGGCTTCGTCTATCATAGGACTATGATCGCACTGACATAAAAACAAAGCTTCATCGGTTTCTTTTAGTTTAAAATCAGCAATACGTTTCCAAACGATTTCAAAACCAGTTGCAACACATAAATCAGGACCATACGTCTCAAAAGCATAGTTGGTAAAAGCTGCTTTAACCTCTATATATACTTGATTAATAAGATCTTGTTTGCTTTCAAAATACAAGTAAATAGTTGCTGGAGATACATTAGCCATTTTGGCTATTTTCGACATGGGTGCAGCATGAAATCCGTTGTTATTCACGAGGTTTATAGTTGCCTTTACCAAAGCATCCCTCTTAATTTGGCTTTTTAATAATTTGGACATAGCATTAAATTCTGGTGTAAAAATAGTAAAAATGAATGTTCATTCTTTTTTATTGCAATAGTTTATATATTAATTAACATTGTAAAAAAGAAAAGATTTTTTAATCTATATAGCGAATGGAAAAAAGTGTAAACCATTTTTTATAGAAAAATTTGGAAAGAATAAGTTATTTATACCATATTTGCATCTTAATAATTAAGAATAAAAAAGTTTTAAGCCTATGTTATTACCACTTGTACATAAAAAGGACGCTGTAAAGCTGTTTTCAAATCAAGAATATTAGGTATAAAACCATTGAAAAGATATAAAACAATAGAGCGTCCAAGAAATTGGACGTTTTTTTTATGTAATTTTTTCATAAACTATCCCTGTATAATAAAATAGTATTAGAAAGTTAAGCAGCCTAATTTCAATTAATTACTAAATCAGCAGGTATCCGTTAATTAACGGACAGGGGTAATTATGCATATTTTTAAATTTAACTAACTAAAAATCAATGATTTAAAATTAAATTTAATTTGTTTATTTAAAAAACAGGTGTATATTTGCATCGTAATTAACAAATTGCAAAAAAATAATAGATAACCCCTAATACCGAAGTAAAATGATCTTTACAAATATATTTTGCGATTCTCTAAAAGAACCAGGTTCTGCTTTGAGAATGCTTCGGGACTTCCTTCACTACTAAATAATAATCGTTATTATACATGAAAAGAAGTCTGAAGCCATAACGTTTCGGATTTTTTTGTTTTACACTTTGTTACATCAGTCAGGTCGTATTTTATACATGCAGTACATTCAATTTTTCAGGCTAAACCAGCCTAAATATTTCGTACTTAATTTATTGAATATCTTTCAGGTTGAGCTTGTGGAACGCTGCCAGAGTAAACTTTTTAAAAGTCTGTCAGGCTGAGCTTGTCGAAGCCAAATTTCCCGAAACACATATTAAACCCAGATTATATAATAGAAAATCTATTTCATCTGTGATCTACTGCAAACACTGTCGCCTTGCTTTGTTTTTCACTTTAACCATAGTAATGCTATGCTAAAAGTAAAAAAACAACAGTGTTTATTGTATCTCAAAGCTTCATAACGAAGTTCTATTGCATAATCTGGATTAAAAGAATGTCAAACAGAGAAACATGCATTGTATTTCTCAAAACTGACAAACATTAAATTATACCAATGGGAAATAAATTAAGAGGAAAAGACTTAATAAAATTAGGCTTTCCTAAAAACAATAGTATTAATGTGGCTTTGGGCCAGATTAACAGATATCAAAAAAGAATTAAAAAAGAACATATATTAACAGAAGCTAAAAAAGTATTACTAGATCCAGAAGCATATCAAGGAGATCGTGTTTGGGGCAAAATAGCAGAGAGTTTATTAAAACCTGTAGAAGTTAAAAAACAAATTTTAAAAACTGTAAGGTCACCATTTCATATCTATGGTGAAAATGAAATTGACGACCAAGCCAAATACCAATTGTTTGATGCCCTAAAATTACCGGTAGCAGTAGCTGGTGCCTTAATGCCAGACGCACATACCGGATATGGTTTGCCAATAGGAGGTGTACTTGCAACAAAAAATGCAGTTATCCCTTATGGAGTAGGAGTAGATATAGGTTGTAGAATGTGTTTAACAATATACCCTATAAAAGTATCCTACCTTAAAGGAAAAAAGCACCAGTTAGAGAATATATTATCCGAGCATACCAAATTTGGATTGTATGAAACTCATAAAATAAAGCACGATCACGAAATCTTTGAGCGAGACGAATTTAAAAGCATTCCGTTGGTAAAAAGATTAAAAGACAAGGCATATAAACAATTAGGAACCTCGGGTAGTGGTAATCACTTTGTAGAATTTGGAGTAGTTACTCTAACAGATATAAAAAATGAATGGGGATTAGATACCGGAGAATATTTGGGGGTACTTACCCATAGTGGCTCTCGGGGACTAGGTGCAAATATAGCAAAGCATTATACCTATTTAGCCACAAAACAATGCCCGTTGCCAAAGCATGTACAACAATTAGCTTGGCTGGATTTAAACACCCATGATGGACAAGAATATTGGTTAGCAATGAATTTGGCAGGAGATTATGCACAAGCATGTCATGATGATATACATGCCAGAATAGCAAAGTTACTTGGGTCAAAACCTGTGGCCAAAATTGAAAACCACCATAATTTTGCCTGGAAACAAAAAGTAAATGGAGAAGAATGTATTGTACACAGAAAAGGTGCTACTCCTGCAGCCAAAGGAGAACTAGGAATTATACCAGGATCTATGACTGCCCCCGGGTTTATAGTAAGAGGATTAGGTAACGAAGAGAGTTTACAGTCTGCATCCCATGGCGCAGGTCGTTTACACTCCAGAAGAAAGTGTAAAGAAAAATTTACGAATAGTGAAATCAAAAAACACTTAAAAAATCATGGAGTAACCCTTATAGGAGGAGGAATTGATGAAGCGCCAATGGCTTATAAAAATATTGAAAAAGTAATGGCGAATCAACAAGAATTGGTAGAAACGGTAGGAACATTTACTCCTAAAATTGTTCGAATGGACAAATAAAAAAACAAAAAATGAATCAAAAAATTATACAAATAACGGCAGGCAGAGGTCCGGCAGAATGTTGCTGGGTCGTTGCCCAAGTACTTAAATATTTTTTAGAAGAAGTACAACAAGCAGGATTATCCTATACCATAGTCCAAAGAATACAAGGTACAGAAAATGGCACATTGCAATCTGCTACGGTTACACTAGAAGGAAAAGAAATGGAATTATTTTTAAAATCCTGGATAGGTACTGTACAATGGATAGGAACGTCCACTTTTCGTAAATATAATAAACGAAAAAACTGGTTTATAGGTGTTTATGAGTTAGATGTACTGCATCTGAAACAATTAAAGGAATCGGATATTATATTTCAAACTATGCGAAGTTCTGGACCAGGTGGGCAGAATGTAAACAAAGTAAATTCGGCAGTTCGAGCAATACATCGACCTACAGATACGAGTGTAGTAGCGATGGATAGTCGTTCGCAACACCAAAATAAAAAAATAGCAATAGAGCGATTAAAAGATAGAGTATTAGAAGTACAATTAGAAAAATTAAAGCAATCTTTATCCGATCAATGGGAGAACCATCTTAATGTACAACGAGGAAACCCAATTAGGATATTTAAAGGAACGGATTTTAAGAAAGAAAAGAAGGTAAAAACCTTTAAAAACAAACGAAATCAGTTGAAAAAAGAGTTACAAAACGAATTAAAAAAATAAGAAATGAGTAATTTATTAGACAAATATTTATTTCAAGCTTTAGATGCATACCCATATAATCTCGAAGAGGCCGTAGAGTCTTTAAACTATGCATTGTCTTATGATCAAAGAAATCCAACAGCATTAAGTCTTTTGGGGCAAATATATGCAGAGAATTTAAAGAATTATGAAACTGCAAAAGGGTATTTTCAACAAGCTTTGGCTGAGGATATGTACGCAATAGATGTGTATCCAAAATACATTAATGTATTACTTTGGAATGAAGATTATGAAGAAGCTGAAAAATTAATAGAATTTGCATTAACCGTAAAAGGAACAGATAAAGCAGTATTATACGTTAAAAAAGGTCTTTTGTTTGAGCAAAAAAAGAAATATAAAAAGGCATTAAAATATTTGAAATTAGCAAAAGAGAACACCTATAACAATCTGTTTATTGAAGAGATAAAAGAAGAAAAAGAAAGGATTAAAAGTAAAATGCCTAAGAATAAATCAAAAGATACTATTTCAAAATCCAATACTAAAAAAACAAAGAAAAAATAATTAGGCTAGTTATTCTAATCAATATTAAGAATGACTAGCCAAAATAAATTACAGTGAAAATAACAAATACAATTATAATCATAGATCTTGAAGCTACTTGTTGGCGTGGAGAGGCTCCTAAAGATCAGGTTAGTGAAATTATAGAAATAGGAATCTATCTTTTAGATACTAAAACAGGGGTGATTTCTAAAAACAAAGGAATACTTATCCAACCCGAAAGATCAAAAATCAGCCCTTTTTGCACAGATCTTACCACAATAACTCAAGAATTACTGGATAAAGAAGGAATTTCTTTTCAAGAAGCTTGCGAAGTTCTTAAAACAGAACGTTTTTGTATAGCAAATACGCTTTTTCTAATTTTTTACAAATTCTTTTCCTAAGCAGCTTAGGTTGTAAGACTTCAATAGTCTCCCCAAAACCAAGGATTAAGCGTTCAAATTCAAAATTTAAGTGCACCTGTAGTTGGATTATGGTACTGCTGGAATTCCTACCATTTTTAGGACAAATTTAAACAACCATTAAGCGACTTGTTTT
>CAYGUC010000034.1:0-59279 GCA_964353005.1 uncultured Flavobacteriaceae bacterium
ATGCTGGTCATACCGATCTTTTTTCCTATTAACCCAGACATATTTATTAATTATTAATTATTACTATTTTTAAATTTAAATGTTTTTACAAAAAACAGGGTCAAAATAACACTTCAACCCTGAATGTATTTTTTTTGCCGTTTTTCCCTTGCGCGCAGCTTGGGACATTTTTCGTTTCAATATCGCCTACGATCTCTTTTAAGGTCTTTTCTAAATCTAGAAATTACACCTTAATTTCAACCTCTACTCCACTTGGTAACTCCAATTTCATTAACGCATCAATCGTTTTTGAAGAAGAACTATAAATATCTAAAAGTCTTTTATATGAACTTAATTGAAATTGCTCTCTGGATTTTTTATTTACGTGCGGCGAACGAAGTACCGTAAAAATCTTTTTATGTGTTGGTAAAGGAATAGGGCCAGTAACCACAGCTCCAGTACTCTTTACTGTCTTTACGATTTTTTCAGCAGATTTATCTACTAAATTATGATCGTAAGATTTTAGTTTTATTCTAATTTTTTGACTCATTTCTGTGATAATTAAGCGTTAACTCCTTTTGCAGCTGCAATTACTTCTTCAGATATATTTGAAGGAGTTTCCGCATAGTGAGAAAATTCCATTGTAGAAGTTGCTCTACCCGATGACAGTGTTCTTAATGTGGTAACATAACCAAACATTTCTGAAAGCGGAACCGTTGCTTTTACTGTTTTTGCTCCAGCACGATCACCCATATCACTAACCTGTCCTCTACGTCGATTTAAATCCCCTACTATATCTCCCATATTTTCTTCTGGAGTTATAACCTCCAGTTTCATAATTGGCTCCATAATTACGGCTTTAGCAGCTTTCGCTGAATTCTTAAAACCTATTTTAGCAGCTAATTCGAAAGACAACTGATCTGAATCGACATCATGATAAGATCCATCCTTCAATGTCACCTTCATAGAATCTACTTCATACCCTGCTAATGGACCATTTACCATTGCCATTTTAAATCCTTTTTCAATTGAAGGTATAAATTCCTTAGGAACGTTACCACCCTTAATAATAGATTCAAACTGTAATCCAACAACACCCTCATCAGCTGGCTCAATGGTAAATACAATATCTGCAAATTTACCACGACCACCAGATTGTTTCTTATAAACTTCTCTATGATCTGCTGAAGCTGTAATAGCTTCTTTATACTCTACTTGCGGCTGACCTTGATTTACTTCAACTTTGAATTCACGTCTTAAACGATCCACAATAATGTCTAAATGAAGCTCACCCATTCCTGAAATAATGGTTTGACCAGAAGCCTCATCAGTTCTAACTGTAAATGTAGGGTCTTCTTCTGCTAATTTTGCCAATGACATCCCTAGCTTATCTACATCTGCCTTTGTTTTAGGCTCTACTGCTATACCGATTACTGGATCAGGAAAATTCATAGATTCTAAAACAATAGGATGTTTTTCATCAGACATAGTATCCCCTGTCTTAATGTCCTTAAATCCAACTGCCGCTCCAATATCACCTGCTTCAATAAAATCAATTGCATTTTGTTTATTAGAATGCATCTGATAAATACGAGAGATACGCTCTTTTTTACCTGAACGGTTATTCAATATATAAGAACCTGCATCCAAACGACCTGAATATGCACGGAAAAATGCTAAACGACCCACGAAAGGATCTGTAGCTATCTTAAATGCCAAAGCAGCAAAAGGCTCTTTTACATCGGGCTTACGTAATTCTTCTTTTTCTGTATCAGGATTTATTCCAACAATACCTTCTTTATCTGTTGGAGAAGGTAAATAACGACATACCGCATCTAACAGAAACTGAACTCCTTTATTCTTAAATGCTGATCCACAGATCATAGGAATAATAGACATATCCATTACAGCAGCACGAAGAGCAGCATGCACTTCTTCTTCTGTAATTGAATCTTCATCTTCCATATATTTCTCCAAAAGATCTTCATCATAAGCAGCAACCTCTTCAATAAGTTTACCACGAAGAACTCTAGCTTCTTCTTTTAAATCCTCTGGAATATCAACAACATCAAAAGTTGCTCCCTGAGTATCATCATGCCATACTATAGCACGATTTTTAACCAAGTCAACAATACCTTTAAAATCTGCTTCATCACCAATATTTAATACGATAGGAACTGCATTAGAACCTAGCATATCTTTTACTTGTTGACAAACTGCCATAAAATTAGACCCTTGACGATCCATTTTATTTACAAATCCAATTCTCGGAACTTTATAATTATCTGCAAGTCTCCAGTTTGTTTCAGATTGTGGCTCTACACCATCTACTGCACTAAACAAGAAAACAAGACCATCTAAAACTCGAAGAGATCGATTTACCTCTACAGTAAAATCAACGTGCCCAGGAGTATCAATAATATTAAAATGATATCCTTTAGTATCTTCAACAGCTTCTCCATTTTCTAAAGGAAAATTCCAAGTACATGTTGTTGCAGCAGAAGTAATAGTAATACCTCTTTCCTGTTCTTGCTCCATCCAATCCATAGTTGCAGCACCATCATGAACTTCTCCAATCTTGTGACTTACTCCTGTGTAATAAAGGATACGTTCTGTTGTCGTAGTCTTTCCTGCATCAATATGAGCAGCAATTCCTATATTTCTAGTATATTTTAAATCTCTAGCCATTTCTTAAGGATTAAAATCTAAAGTGTGAGAATGCTTTATTTGCTTCTGCCATCTTATGAGTATCTACTCTTTTCTTAACCGCCGCTCCTTCTTCTTTTTCTGCAGCTATAATTTCTGCAGCTAATTTTTGAGCCATAGACTTTTCATTTCTCTTACGAGAAAATTGAATCAACCACTTCATAGCAGTGGATATTTTACGATCTGGTCTAATTGGGTTAGGTATCTGAAAAGTAGCTCCTCCAACACGTCTGCTTCGCACTTCTACGTGAGGCATCACATTAGACAAAGCATCTTTCCACATTTCTAACGCAGTCTTTTCTTCGTTTTGTTTCTTTTCATCTATGATATCTATAGCATCATAGAATATCTTAAAAGCAGTAGACTTTTTACCATCCCACATCATCATGTTAACGAAACGAGTCACTAACTGATCATTAAAACGAGGATCTGGCAAAATTGGTCTCTTTTTAGCCTTTCTTTTTCTCATGTCTTCTTCTTAAAGTTTTTAATTACTTCTTAGGGCGTTTTGCACCATACTTAGATCTACGTTGTGTTCTGCCTTCGACACCTGCGGTATCCAAAGCTCCTCGAACGATATGATATCTAACTCCTGGTAAATCTTTTACCCTTCCACCTCTAACCAATACTATCGAATGCTCTTGGAGGTTATGACCTTCACCACCGATGTATGCGTTTACTTCTTTCCCATTTGTCAACCTAACACGAGCTACTTTACGCATAGCTGAGTTTGGTTTTTTAGGAGTCGTAGTATAAACACGCGTACAAACACCGCGGCGTTGCGGGCACGAATCCAAAGCAGCCGATTTACTCTTCTTAGTTATTTTGGCTCTACCTTTTCTTACTAATTGTGAAATTGTTGGCATAATTTGCTTTACACTATTATTATTATATTTTCAAATATCCCCTTTTAAAGGGCTGCAAAGGTAGAAATAATTTTCAGTAAATCAAATCTTAAGGCATTAATTTTAAAATAGATCCCGTTTTTCAATCCAATTTACCGACCTATTCTTCATTAAACTCGAAAAAGCTCAAAAACTTAGTTAAGATGTTTTTACAAAAAAAAGAATTATTACAATATTATGTATCTCAATCACAAGAAACATTAAATATTGCAATCACTAATAAAACCAAACAACTTATCATACACCTAAATCACTAACAATCAAACACAATACACTTAACTATACTAAAACCAAGGTGTTTCAATACGCATGATCAACTATTCACAATTTCGCACAAAAACACATATCCTAATTAAGAATACCATTACAAATTATAAAGAATAGTTAAATTTTTGCAATAAAAAGTTGCTTAATAAAGATATTATTGTGATTTTTGGCATTGGCTAATTCAAATAAATCATAAAAATGAGAACAAAGTTTAGTGGAATTCTAACGCTAATCCTAGCGTTTGTAGTGCAACTATCGTTTGCACAAGAAAAAACGATCTCTGGTAATGTGACAGACAATAGTGGTCTTCCTTTACCTGGAGTAAACATCGTTGTAAAAGGTACTGCTACAGGTACACAAACCGATTTTGATGGTAATTACTCCATCAATGCAAATAGAGGTGCTGTGTTAACCTATAGTTATGTAGGCTTTGCAGCGAAAGAAATCGTTATCGGAGATAACAACACAATTAATGTTCAATTATCAGAAGATGCGGCACAACTTGAAGAAGTTGTAGTAACAGCACAAGGTATCCGAAGAGAGAAAAAATCTCTAGGTTATGCTGTTAGTACAGTTGCTAATGATAAGATTGAGCAAAAAGCAGAGGCAGATTTAGGGCGTATCCTATCTGGTAAAGCTGCGGGGGTAAACATTACTTCTACTAACGGATTATCTGGTTCTGGAACCAACATTATAATTCGTGGGTATAGTTCTGTAACTGGTAGTAACCAGCCTCTTTTTGTAGTAGATGGTGTGCCATTTGACGGTGGAACAAACACCCAAACAAATTTCCTTGACAACGTAACTGAATCTAGTAGATTTTTGGACCTAGATCCAAACTCAATTGAAAGTGTTAACGTATTAAAAGGTTTAAGTGCGACTACTTTATATGGTCAAGCTGGTAGCAACGGGGTGATCCTTATTACTACTAAAAATGGATCTACAGGTTCTGCAAATGAAAAGTTTGAAGTAACTTTTACGCAATCTGTTTTTGCTTCTGAAGCTATTTTACCGAAGTATCAAAATAATTATGGTGGTGGTTTTCATCAAGATTATGGTTTTTTCTTTAGTAACTGGGGGCCAGGATTTGATTCTGATTTAAGTCTAAATCCAGCATTTATAGGATTTGCCCCAGACGGAACTACTTTAGTAGATGGTCCTTTAGGTGCTTTGGGGGACCAAACACTTAATGTAGGAGTTGAAGATCAAATTGCTATCCCATACCGATACCAGCCATATAATAGTGTAGATGATTTCTTTAAAACAGGGTATACTTCTACAACATCTTTAAACGTAGGTGGAGGTTCTGAAAAAGGAAGATTCAATTTAAGTTACACACATTTAAATGATGAAGGTGTAACTCCTGGTAACACATTAAGAAGAAACAACATAGGATTAGGAGGGAGCGCAAAATTAGCAAACAAATTAACTGTTAATGGTGTTATTAATTTTGCATTAACAGATTTTAAATCTCCTCCTGTTGCTCCAAGTTTTGGATCAGGTACTGGATTTGATGGAGGTTCTGTATTTGGAGATCTTTTATACACACCTCGTAGTGTAAATTTATTTGGTTTACCATTTCAAGCACAAGATGGTCGTAGTGTATATTACCGTTCTGGAAATGACATACAAAATCCAAGATGGACTGTAGCAAACGTTTTAGCTACTCAAGAAGTTCGAAGAGTATTTGGTAATGTTGCGGTGAAATATGACATGAAAGATTGGCTTAGCCTTTCTTACAGAGTAGGTATTGATCAATATACAGAAACAAATACCTATGGCCAAAATAGAGGTGGTGTTGATGGACAACAACTGGGTATTTACAGAACAAGTGCTGTAGTAAATACTATTTGGGATCACACATTATCTTTAAATGCAAATAAAGATTTATCAGAAAACCTTAATTTGAATGTAAACCTTGGTGTAAATCCAAGATTTGAGAATTTTGAAAGAGAAGGTGTTGAAAGTGTTGGGCAATTAGCTTTTGGAGTTTTAGAACACTTTAATTTTGGAAGTCAATCTGCAACTAACAGTTTTACAAATCTTCCTATAGGATTTAAACAAACAGTTAATACAATAGGAATGTACTTTGATACTACCTTAGGATACAAAGACTTCCTTTATTTCAATGTATCTGGCCGTAACGACTGGTCTTCTACATTAGAAAGAGAGAATAATTCTTTATTTTATCCTGCAACCAGCGTGTCATTTGTTCCTACTTCTGCATTTGATGGTTTATCTGGAGATGTTCTAAACTATTTAAAACTTAGAGTTGGATATGGTTCCTCAGCTGGTTTCCCTTTTCCTTATAGCACAAGAAACGTATTAGATCTTAATTCTAGAGGTTATGTAAATGCCAATGGAGGTGCAGTTCCAACTAATTCTGTTGCTAACAGATTAGGTAATCCTGATTTGAAACCAGAACTTGTTGGTGAATTTGAGGTAGGTATGGACACTAAACTTTTTAATCGTTTAGATTTTAATATTAGTGTTTTCTCTAAAAAAACTACAGATTTATTAACCGACCAAGCATTGGATCCTGCAACTGGATTTAATGTACAACAAGTAAACGCAGGAGCACTTCAAACCCAAGGTATTGAATTAGATTATAATATAGATATTATAAGACCTAATGACAACGAAGGTTTTAAATGGAATTTAAGTGGTAACTTTTATGCGGATGAAAATGAAGTTACTGATTTAGATGAAAATGTAGATAGAATTGCATTGACTAATTTTGTGATCGGTGAAGGAGCAAACTTTGCTGTTGAAGGAAGACCTTATGGTGTTATTTTAGGAAGTACTGTTGCAAGAGATGCTAATGGAAATAGAATTGTTGGTGGAGATGGACAATATGTAATCGATAACGATTTAAAAGAATTAGGAGATCCTAATCCAGATTGGACAACTAACCTTAACTCTACCATTAGCTATAAAGGTTTCTCTTTTTATATGGATTGGCAATATCGCCATGGAGGAGATATTTACTCCACTACTACCGCTTCTCTTATTGGTCGTGGTGTAGTAGACAGAGATAATCCAATAAACCGAGAGGCTTTATATGTTTTACCAGGTGTACAACAAGTGGAAGAAGATGGTGTAGTAGTTAGTACAACTCCTAATAACATACAAATAACATCAACACAAGTAGGCTTTAACACCTATGGTTTTGGAGCAAATGAATTTAAAATGTTTGATGGTTCAACGCTAAGACTTAATGAACTAGCAGTTGGATACAAAATGCCTTCTAAGTTTTTAAACAATACTCCTTTTGGAAGTATTTCTTTAAAAGCATCTGGATTTAATCTATGGTATAAAGCTTTTAATTTCCCAGAAGATGTTCGATTTGACACTAACTCTTTAAGTACAGGTGTTGGTAATGGACTAGGAATTGACTTTATTACAGGTCCTAGTGTAAGAAGATATGGGTTTAGTATTCAAGCAACGTTTTAATAAAAAAAACTATGAAAAAATATAATATAAAAAATAAGATATTTAAATATATCGCGACACCACTAGTATTAGTTGGCTTAGTGATAGTGACTAATTCTTGTGAGACCACAGAGTTGGATCTTTTAGATAATCCCAGTAGATTACAGCCAAATCAGGCATCTGAAGATTTATTTATAAATGCAATACAATTAGGATTAGCTGCATTTTTTGATTCAGACAATACAGATAACTTCAACGGTGTTAACGAATTTGGAATGCAGGTTACCAGAATGACTTCTATGTTTGGTACTTCTTATCAAAATGCTTACACTCCTGCAGATTTAAATGGTCTGTATGCAGATGCATATACTGGTGTTATGATAGATATAAGAACACTAGCTCCTTTAGCAGAAGAAAAAGGGCTGTATACTCATTTAGGGATATCTAAAGTAGCAGAAGCTTACATAATGATGACCCTAGTGGATTATTTTGGCGATTTTCCTTACGAAGAAGCTTTTTTAGGTGCAGAAAACACAGCTCCTGGTTTAAGTTCTGGAAAAGATATTTATGCTGCTGTAGAGCAACTATTATTAGATGCTGTAGTTGATTTCAATAAAGAACAATCTGCAGACGTAGCCAACGACTTCTTTTACGATAATGATGAATCTAAATGGATAAAAGTTGCAAACACTTTAAGACTAAAGTTATACTTACAGTCTAGATTAGTGGATGCAAATGTAGGGTCTAAAATAAATGATATTGTTAGCAATCCAGATAATTATATAAGTTCTGCTGCAGATGATTTTCAATTTAACTATTCTACCACAGATGTTAATCCAGATAGTAGACATCCTTTATTTGGGCCTAATTTTGACAATGGTCCTTCTGACTACATAGGAAATAACTTCTCTAATATGTTAGTTAATCAAAAAGATGTTTCTAACGCTTCAATAACAGACCCAAGAACACGCTATTATATTTATCGCCAAGAAACGGACTTTAGTGGTGCAAATAGTCAAAGACTACCATGTGATGTTTTATTTGATAGTAATACTAGGCCTGCGCACTATGGCCCGAATGACCCATTCTGCGAAGTTGGTGACGGTTACTGGGGAAGAGACCACGGAAATAGTGAAGGTATACCACCAGATCAAGCATATAGAGCATTATATGGGGTATATCCTGTTGGTGGTCCTTTTGATGATGGATCTGCTACTGATGTAAACGATAGAAGTGTTGGTCTAAAAGGTGCTGGTAGTTCTATGATCATGTTATCTTCTTATGTACAATTTATGTTAGCAGAAGCTTCTTTAACTACTAGTCTTGGTGGTGATGCTAAAAGTTACTTAGAAGAAGGAATAAGACAATCAATTTCTAAGGTTTTAGCTTTTGGAGACCAACTTACTCCAAGAAGCACTATACTAGTCGAAGACGATCCTGATACAATCGTTGATGAGGAAGTTACTTTTGCAATGAGATATGATGTAGAGCAATCTGACATTGATGATTATGTAGATGCTATTCTTGCAAAATACGATGCCGCAGGTGATAAACTTGATATAGTTGTAGAACAGTACTACTTAGCTTTATGGCAAAATGGTGTAGAAGCATATAATACGTACAGAAGAACTGGTAAACCAGATTTACAACCTACTTTACTGGCTAATCCTGGGGTATTTATCAGAACATTTCCTTATCCAGATGCTCTTGTGAACAGAAATAGTAATGTTGACAGTAAGCCTATATCAACTCAAGTATTTTGGGATACAAATCCTTCTAACTTTATTGATTAAAACATATAAAAAGATATGAAAAATATATATAAAAAAGCACTATATATTCTCTTTGCAGCAATAACGATTACTAGTTGTGAAGATGAAGACAAAAGCCCACTATTCGTGGACAGTGACCCTAGTAATGATGCAACATTTGTGGTTATTACAAAGCAAACCTCTGTTATTGATTTCACAGACTCTTCAACGTCTTATGATTTCACTATATCTGCTCCTAAAAACAATGTGGAAAGTATTAGTATAAATGTAAAAGCTGCAGGTTCAGATTTAGATCCAGTTCCAATTGCTTCTTCTAATTCTATCCCAGCAGAATTTAAATTTACAGCAGATGATATTGTTACCGCGTTGGGAGCTTCCATAACTGATTTTGGCCCAGGTGACAGGTTTGATTTTTCATCTACCGCTAAAGGAACTGATGGCACGACTGCTACATTTAATGACTTAAGTGCTCCTTCTCAAGGTCCAGGACAATTTCAAGGTTTTAACCATGTCACATACCTGTCTTGTCCCTTTTCGGCTAGTGAAGCAATAGGAACTTATGCTATTACAGCCAATAGTTTTTCAAATATACCAAACGCTGGTGCAGGAACTACATTTGAAATAATCGCTGGTCCTGATGATTCTACAGTAACTGTGGTAGGCTTATATGAAAAGAATTTCAATATTGAAGTTGATACCAAAACTGGTATTGCGACTATTCCTAGACAACCTATTGTATCTAATATTTCTGGATATGCTGGGGGAAGTATAAATACTTCTAGCACGAGTTTCTTTTTCTCTTGTGCAGGTAGTATTGCGTTTAGAGTCCAATATGTTGTAGATTTAGGTAGTTTTGGAAGTGGATATGTTTTTGAGGCTCAAAAACAATAATATATTATATTTAGTATTAATAAGCAAAAAGCCATCAAATATTTGATGGCTTTCTGTTTTTAAATAATTAAAGCTATGAGAAACAATTTACATAATAATCATTTCTTGAAAATATTATTTTTACTATGTTTTATATATAGCTCCTGCAATAAACAAGATGATGCCGTAATCGATAATCCAGGAGAAAATGAAGAAAATCCAACAACACCCAACCCCCCAATTATTTCTAGTGAAAATCCTATAGTAGGAGAAACTGGAAAAATAATCACTTTAGATAGTTCTAAGGTTAATAGTGGCTATATATTAATTAATGACATTACTAATGGAAGAGTTTATTTAATGGACAAAATGAATGCTTCCATCGTTAAAGAATGGGATTTAGATTTAAAAATTGGTAATGATGTAGAATTATTAGATAACGGAAAATTATTAGCATCTCTTAAAGATAAAAATGCTTTTTATGATATTGGGGGATATGGAGGAAAAATACAAATAATAAATCCAGACAACTCGATAGATTGGGAGTACACTTATTCTGATCAATTACATCTCTCTCATCACGATATTGAAATACTACCAAATGGGAATATCTTAGTTCTTGCTTGGAAAGTAAGATCAAAAATTGAAGCTGAAGAGGCTGGCTATAATATGAACAACACTGTTGATCAATTATTACCAGAGTCATTGATAGAAATAAACCCAGTAACTAACCAAATTGTATGGCAATGGGATTCTTGGGATCATTTAATACAAGATTATGATGCTACGAAGAGTAATTATGGACAAATAGACAAAAATCCGCAATTAATTGATCTAAACTACCATTATGATGCTCGCGGCGATTTAATGCACGCAAATGGCATTGATTATGATAAAGAAAAAGATTTAATATATTTAAGTGTTAATTTTTATAGTGAAATATGGGTTATAGATCATAGCACAACTACCGAAGAAGCTGCCACACATGAATCAGGGAATTTTAATAAAGGTGGAGATTTAGTGTATAGATTTGGAAACCCCTCCGCATATAAAAATATACATGACAATAGGCTTTTCTACAATAATCATTTTCCCAATATTCTCAATAAAAATGAAAAAGGAGCTGGTAATATTTTAGTATATATGAACGGAAACATACCCGAAAATGAACAATCTATTATCTATGAATTAAAACTTCCAACTGATTTAACTTTAACCCCCAACCAAAACAATGAGCCACAAATAGTCTGGGAATTTACAAATAAAGAACTTTATTCTCCCTTAGTTTCTGGAGCTGTAAGGCTACCTAATGGAAACACGCTTATAACTGAAGGAGTTTTTGGTTTTTGGGAAGTAAATGAAGACAAGGAAGTTGTTTGGCAATTTGACGGTAATAGTGGATTATATTGGAGAGGCTACCATTATGACACAAATGATCCTGCTATAATTAATTTAAATCTTTAATTATTTAACAGTAAGTCTCTAATCATTAACATTTTTTTTGGTATATCTAATTTTTTACTGTATTTTTAAAGGATTACATGCATTTAAATCACCTAAAAATCAGTCATGTAAACAACAAAATCAGTCAGGAATAAACAAATCATTAATACTACTCACAATGAAATTTTTAAATTCAATATCAAAAAAAAATAATACTTTTATAATTCTATTTATTTTTTTAATTACCACAAATAATTATATTCTAGCGCAAGGTTGGCTATCCGAAGCACCAGCTCATCAACAAGGTCGAAACCTTAAATTGGATGACCTATTTAATAAAGTTAAAAAAGTAAACAGTAACAAATTACCCTTAGATAAAATAAAGGGTTCTCCTTATTTATCAGAAAATTTTACTAGAGGGGATGTGTATTATGAAGCTGACCCTGTTGGAAAGTTATATATGAGATACAACATTTTTAGTGATGAAATTGAAATTAAAAAAAACACAGTAGATAAAGAATATGCTGCTTTAATTAAAAGTACACTAATAAACTGTGTTATAAATGACCAAAAATTAGTTTATACTTCTTTTA
Organism: uncultured Flavobacteriaceae bacterium; assembly: GCA_964353005.1. Classification (GTDB taxonomy): domain Bacteria; phylum Bacteroidota; class Bacteroidia; order Flavobacteriales; family Flavobacteriaceae; genus Aquimarina. Next base: position 11,968 of record CAYGUC010000034.1, read on the forward strand.
AACCTATAAATGAAGTTTCAGAAAATGGATATTTGATCTCGCTTACCAATACATCTAACTCTTCTGTTTTATATAAAAGAATTAAAAAAATATTTAGAGATCGTGGCGTTGAAGCTTCTACATCTTTATCTAAAGTCAGTCAAGCTAAATTCTCTACATTTACATCTTATTATATTCTTACCGAAGGTGCTAAAGAAGCAAAAGAGATTTCTAAAAAAAGTAAAGATTTGCTCACACTTTTCCCTGAGCAAGATCGCTCTACTATTTCTGATTTTATAAAAGACCAAAAGATTAATCTTAAAAAAGAAAAAGATCTGATTCAATTAGTGAACTTTATAAATAACATTAACTCAAAAAGTTAAGCATTATTAGATTTAATGAAAAAAAAAGATAGTTATAAAAATAGATCTCGATGAAATTTCATCGAGATCTATTTTTATAACTATCTTTGCCAACTATGAAAAATGAATCTTTAATTTTTGGTATCAGAGCTATTATAGAAGCCATTTTAGCTAAAAAAACTATTGACAAACTTTTTATTCAAAAAGGATTGCAAGGAGATCTTGCTAAAGAGTTAATGCAGCTTGTAAGAGAAAATAATATTACTTTTACCTATGTACCTGTAGAAAAGTTAAACAGACTTACAACCAAGAATCATCAAGGAGCAGTTGCTAACATATCCCCTATTGATTTTTATGATTTAGAAAATCTTGTCATGAATGTTATAGAATCTGGCAAATCTCCTTTGTTTTTGATACTAGATCAGCTTTCTGATGTTAGAAATTTTGGAGCAATTATTAGAACTGCTGCATGTACTGGTGTTGATGGTATTATTATACAAAAAAAAGGTGGCGCCCCTGTTAACGCTGACACTATTAAAACTTCTGCTGGTGCGGTTTTTAAAATGCCAATATGCAAAGTAGATCACATTAAAGACGCTATGTTCTATCTTCAAGGATCTGGTATACAAGTGGTAGCAGCTACTGAAAAAGCAACAACAAATATTTATGACACCGACTTAACAATCCCAACCGCAATAATTATGGGTAGTGAAGGTAAAGGAATATCTTCATCTGTTTTAAAGTTAGTAAATCATCAGGCTAAACTACCTATGCATGGAGATATCGCTTCTCTAAATGTATCTGTTGCCTGCGGTGTATTTTTATACGAAGTAACTAGACAAAGACTATAAAAGTTTGTTTGTCATTTATATTCATTGGTTGTTTCCTTTAGAATCCTCACCTATGGGTTTTTCTTTGTATTCATAAATGATTTTGATCCCCTCCTCTATTTCTAAATCTTCTTGTGGAATATTTTCGATAAAATTACCGTTTTCATCAAAATGCTTCAAAAACTCATCCTCTTCTGGATTATAATCTTTCGATTCCCACGAATAGACTATAGGAGGCGCTACTCCCTTTTTTATAGTAAAGGCCAACAACGTTCCTGTTACCATTCCAGATAAATGTCCTTCCCAAGATATTTTAGGGTCTATTGGTAAAACATACATTACCATACCTCCATAAATAAAGACTACTACAAAAGATAGTGCTATTAACCTAAGATGCTTAGCTATAATTCCTTTAAAAAAAAGGAAACCAAAAAGCATATATATTATGCCACTTGCACCTATATGATTTGCTGATCTACCAGCTACCCAGGTTAAAACACCTGTTAAAAATGCCCCGATAATTAATACTTTCCAAGCATTTTTTTGATAAAAAAAGAACAGTGCAGCAGATAATATTAATAGCGGTAAAGTATTATGCCATAAATGAGTAATATCTGCATGAATAAAAGGAGAAAACAAAATCCCTCTTAAACCTGTAATTGTTCTTGGATATACTCCAAAACGATTGAAATCAAAACCAAAACGTATTTCAAACCAAAAAACTATCCAAATAATCAGTACGAATAGTAAAGGAAACCCTACTACACCTGTATTAAACTTAAAATATCCATCTTTTTCTTGCATGATATTAGAAATATAGCAAAAAAAATTCCAAAATATATATTTCGGTTAAAATGGCAGACTACTTTATAGCTATGTTTAGCTTCTTTCTTGAAAAAGCTATTTTCACTTACTTCTTTTCTTATACTAGTTATTGCTAATTTTAGACTCATTTATAAGGAAGCTTTGTAACTTTGCAAGATTAAATTAAGCCATTTGATTAAGTGAATATCAACCAAAATAATTAGTGACCATTATTCTATACTTGTACTGAGGTAACCCGAAGTATATGTTTTAAAATATAAAATCATCAACAGATGAACATAAATAAACCTTTAGCAGAAAGAATACGTCCAAAATCACTCGAAGAATATTTGAGTCAAGAACATCTTATTGGTGATGATGGCTCTTTAACGCAACAAATAAAAAAAGGCATTATTCCATCCTTAATACTTTGGGGACCACCTGGGGTAGGAAAAACAACTTTAGCAAATATTATTGCTAATGAATCTAAAAGACCTTTTTATATCCTTAGTGCAATAAACAGTGGTGTAAAAGATGTTAGAGAGGTAATCGATAAAGCAAAACAAAGTGGCGGATTGTTTACGGCAAAAAACCCTATTCTTTTTATTGATGAAATTCATCGCTTTAGTAAATCTCAACAAGACTCTTTACTTGGTGCTGTAGAAAAAGGTTGGGTTACACTTATTGGAGCTACAACTGAAAATCCTAGTTTTGAAGTTATACCCGCTCTTTTATCACGTTGTCAGGTATACATTCTTAATCCTTTTGGAAAAAAAGAATTAGAAGCTCTACTACAAAGGGCGATGCTAGAAGATGATTTTTTAAAAACTAAAACGATAGAATTAAAAGAAACAGAATCCTTACTTAAACTTAGTGGCGGAGACGCTCGTAAACTACTAAACATCTTCGAATTAATTGTCTCTAGTCAAGATCAGAATCCAATTATAATCACTAATGACTTAGTATTAAAACTTGTGCAACAAAATACAGTTCGTTATGACAAAACTGGAGAACAACATTATGATATAATTTCAGCATTTATTAAATCTATTAGAGGAAGTGACCCTAATGCTTCTGTATATTGGCTGGCACGTATGATTGAAGGCGGTGAAGATCTAAAATTTATTGCCAGAAGATTAATTATATTGGCATCTGAGGATATTGGAAATGCAAACCCTACTGCTTTAATTTTAGCTAATAATGCTTTTCAAGCGGTTACTACAATAGGATATCCCGAAGCCAGAATAGTACTAAGCCAATGTGCTATTTATCTTGCTTCTTCTCCTAAAAGTAATGCTTCCTATATGGCTATTAATAAAGCACAACAATTGGTAAAACAAACCGGGGATTTATCTGTACCATTGCCTATAAGAAATGCTCCTACCAAGCTAATGAAAGAACTAGGATATGGTGAGGATTATAAATATGCACACGATCATAAAGATAATTTTGTAAAACAAGAATTTCTTCCTGATGAAATTGTAGAAACTAAATTATATAATCCAGGGGACAACCAAAGAGAGCAATCTATACGGACATTTCTTAAGTCCCGATGGGGTGATAAATATCGATATTAACGATATTTAAAAACTTTATTGTCTAGCAAATGTATCTGTAATTATTTTATTAGTTGCTGGGTTAATTCGTTCTAATATAAAATTGCCATATCCATCAAAATAACCATTACCACTTAAATCCCCTGCTTGTACTATATAACTTTTACCGTTTGTAGATTTAAAAACTTTACCTATTGAGATTTCTTTATCCTGATTCTTAAATATTTCAAATCCATACTCCTGCTTTTTAAACACAAAGCTTGTATTATTGAAAAGATAAGAAACAAAATTCTCTAAGGGAGAAGATGGCATTACACTCTCTTTTTCTTTTTCAGAACTAACTACATCTTGCTTACCAGCAACTTCAATAGGCTTTTCTTTTACACTTTCTTCTGTTATATTTTTTTCTTTATTGCTATTGTATTTATATTGAAGTGCTTCAATATCTTTAAATGCCTCGCGAAGAGCTTGGTGATATGCTGGTTGAAAATCTTTTTCTCTACTTCTTCCTTCAGAAGAGGTAAAAACAACTCTACCGTTACAATCTTTTAATTCTACAGTAAGCTTGGTTACAAAAACTCCTGCTTTACGTTTTACATCTGCTTGTAATGCTTTACAACCATTTATTTTAAGATCTTCTGGATAATCATCTCCGTTCATATACGCTTCAAAACCATATTTATTAAACAAAAATTTGGTAAGTGAATTTATCTGGTAAACATCTTTTCCTTTAAAAAAGCTATAATTATCCGGAACTACCACATATTTAAAATCATTAATCTCAATTTGAGCATTTACACGCAATGCTGAGATCATTATTATTCCTATAAACAGTATACGTAACATATAATTACTTTTTATTATTAAAACTTAATTGTAAATTTTTACTCTTGCATTTGCAAGGTTACTATATTCCTATAAATTATCAACCGAATATAAAAATTTATTTTATTAACATACATTATATATTTTAACCGACTCAATATCCTATTATTTCTGCTATGCTATATCAAAAAATCATAAATAGTCTTTAATCTGACTTAATTTAGAAACTTGAATATTATCGAATGGCAGTATTTCTTGATGATAGTTAAAACAAATAGTTTTTAACCCTATTGCCTCTGCACCAACTATATCTGCTTCATAATTATCTCCTATCATTAAGCTACTGCTTAGCTTTGCCCCAGATTTTTGTATCGCTTGTTTAAAAATAACTGGATTTGGCTTTTTTACTCCTGCTCCTTCACTATCCGTTATTGTATCAAAATAATGTTGTATTCCTGAATTAAATAACTTTTTGTTTTGTACTTCTTTAAAACCATTTGTGATAATGTGTAAATTATATTTAGGATTAAGATACTCTAATAAATCCTTAGTCCCATCTATAAGATGATTATTAAGAGGTAAAAAATCTATATAATCTTCAGATATTGCATCTATAATTTCTAACGAAAAAAAAATGTTTAAATTAGAAAAAGCTTCCGTAAGACGTCCTCTTCTCATCTCTAACTTACTTACTTTTTCCTCCCGATACCGTTTCCAATAACTCAAATTGATTGGCTGATAAATTTTTAAAAAATCGTTAACTTCAATATTTATATCAAATTTTTTAAAAATCATTTGAAATGCTAATGACGAGTTTTTATCAAAATCCCAAAGAGTATGATCTAGGTCAAAAAAAATGTGTTTTATTGTATTATTCATTTTCAATAGTCCAAATAAATTCTAAAATTGATTTCCAAAAGTGTTGATTATGCAATTTACTAAATACAATATTACTAAAAACAGGAATAAATATTCCGTTTACCTCTTTTACTTTATTTATATAGGTTACAATTTCTTCCTTTGTCAATGGCTCGTTAACATCTTCTTTATAGCCTTGATTACAGACACAAAATGAATTAATAATCAAAGGTGTTTGTACCTCATAATCTAAATCATAAAACATAAAAGGAGAACAAGTACCTGCACGAAAACCCGAATATCCCGAATACCCCATAGAATAATCTTCTTGTATTTCTAATTCTATAAAATTGCGATATGCCTCTGGTAGTTTTATTTTAAAAAAAGTACACATTACGTACTGAAGTCTCCTATTAAGAATATTCTCTACTCGTAATTTCTCTTTTTTTAAAATCGAAATATTAGCTATAGCATCGTAAGACACTTTTAAACCTACTTCTAAATAATCTGCAATATGTTTAATAACAGTATGGTGCTCGGGATGATTGTATCCTATATTTTTTTCATATGTTGAATAATCGCCGAGCCCAAATAGAATTCGGGATTTTCTTTTCTTCCTTTTTTGTAACTCAATTATAAAATCAAATACGTTATAAGGGTCTTTTTTAAGTCCAATAATTACCTTAATTCTGTCTATAAATTTATCTAATTGTAGTTTCCATAGATCTCTAAAACCTCCTCCTATGGATCTCAAAACACCTTTGTTTTTATACACAAATGTCTGGCTTACAGAAATAACAGGTACTATAGTAAATTCTTTTTTTTGAAATTTTAGATTTGGATATTTCGTTAAAAGAATCTTTTTAAACTTATAGGCCCATATATCTACTACTGGGTCTTTCAAAAATCCATGTGTAAAAGCAATACTTTCTGTCGCAGGAAAACGCCCTAAACTATCTTTTACATGAGGTAAATATTCTTCGTATCTTGTTAAAAGATAAAAAGTAGCTGCAAAAATATCAAAAGGTAATGCAGAATGATCATGTTTGACTTCAAAAAAACATTTTGTATCCTCCCAATTAGTTACTTGAATATCTATATCATTTAAACCATAATCAAAAAGTAATTCTACACTTTGAAAATAAAGTTCTTTACCCAAAGGATGCTTTCTGTATGAAAATTTTGGTCCATCATGAGCAATAAAAGACTCTATTTTAGCAGTCAAATTAACATCTAATCCCAAGATACGTTTACACACTTGTTTGAATGTATATGACACTCTAGGCGTAACTCTTTGTACATGAATTAATAACATAATTTAACCCTCTTATTACACTCCTTATAAAATAGATTCGTCTGCAAAGCTAAAATAACTTTTTTCTGTAATAACCAAGTGATCTAATAAGCCTATATCTAATGTTTGACCCGCTGCTTTTAATTTACTCGTTAATTTTTTATCAGATTGACTAGGATGTAAAGCTCCACTGGGATGATTATGTCCTATTACTATAGCCGTAGCGCCATATTCTAAGGCTAATCTAAAAACAATTCTAGCATCTACCAAAGTTCCTGTTTTTCCTCCTATGCTAATTTGCTTTTTTTGAATTACTTTATTTGCGTTGTTTAAAAACAGTACCCAAAATTCTTCATGTTCGAGATCCCCTATAATGGGTCGCAAAATATCAAATGCGTCTTTACTACATGTTATTTTTGGTTCTACAGGCGTATCTTCTTCTCGTCTTCTACGACCTAACTCTAAACCAGCAACAATAGTTATAGCTTTGGCTTCTCCAATACCTTTAAAATTTGTTAGCTGTTTTACAGATAGCTTACCAAGGGCATTGATTTTATGATCCACACTAGCTAAAATTCTTTTGCTTAATGCCACAGCACTCTCTTGTCGATTTCCAGATCCTATTAGTATCGCTATTAGCTCTGCATCGGTTAATGAATTCTTCCCTTTAGCGATTAATTTCTCTCTTGGACGATCATTTTCACTCCATTCCTTGATAGAAAATGATGAATTTAATTTGCTCATTTAATCAATTTACGAATAAAATTACATAAATATCTCACGTATAAATATAAACTATTCACCTCAATCACAACATCTTATTATACAATTATCATACATACAAACAATCCTCTTTACTACTAAAATTACATAATTTTAGTACATATATTTGTTTGAAAATGAAAGTTTTACTATATTTGGGCACCCTTAATTGAAAAATGAACATTTTAACAACTTCAAATTAACCTATTTATGAAGAATATTTTTACTTTCGTTTTACTTCTTGCGACACTAAGTTTTTATGGGCAGGATAAAAAGATTTCGTTTCTTAATTTAGTAGGAAATAACATACAAATTCCTAATGGATGCGAAGCCCAGTCTGAATATGAGTTACAAGCTTGTAACGGAACCTCAATAAAATGGGATTATTATAGTGATGATATGCTTACTGCAGTTTTTGATGCTACTATAACTGCATTTGCAGAAAGTAATACTTCTAAAAAAGAAGTTGTATTTACATCTTTTGGCGCACAACTAAAAGGGTATAAGTTTAAAATGGGCACCACTTTTCAATATTTTTTACAAGGCACCATTAAAGATCAACCATTAATGATCAATTTAGGTACACCAAAAGATATTGCAACCAATGATGATTTAGATGGGTTCTTAAGTCTGTTTTTTGATGAAGTAAGTTAAAAAAATATAATATATTATTTATATGTAAAGGCTAATCGTTTTGATTAGCCTTTATTTTTTTGATATAAAAACGTTATTTTTATATATACTATTTAAAATATGCATCCATGAAATCACTCTTTGATAAAATAACACTAGATGAAATAGAAAGTAGAATTCACAAATTATCTGATACTAGTATACCTATCTGGGGGAAAATGGACGTATCCCAAATGTTATGTCATTGTCAATTTCCTTTAAAAATCGCTTTACAAAAAGAACAGGTTAAACTTAAACCCAATTTTTTTGCTAAATTATTTTTTAAAAAAACAATGTATAGTGACAAACCTTGGAGAAAAAACTTACCCACACATTCAAAGCTAAAAGTTGTAGATTCTAAAAATTTCAATACCGAAAAAGGATCTCTCTTAGAACTTGTGAATGATTTTTCTAATCAAAGAGATAGAAAAGAATGGGCACCTCATCCTATGTTTGGAAAATTTACCTACGAACAGTGGGGAAAAATGCAATACAAGCACCTTGATCATCATTTACAACAGTTTAATGTATAAAAACACAACAACACCTTATACTAACATTTAGGAAACTACACTTATTACACTAAACATTCTTCGAGGCATTAATCATAGATTTAACCTCATCAAAATCCAAACCTCCATAATTGCCACTACTCATAAGCAGCAATGCAGAGTTAGAAAAGTCTTTTTGTTTTAAATAATCTTTAAAACCTTCTGGATTAGTAAAAACTGTTATATTCTCCCGACCAAAAGATTCAACTATTTGATCTACAGAAACTTCTTTAAGTTGTTTAATTTTTACTGCATGTGGAGAATAAAACACCACTGCTTCATCTGCTGCATCTAATGCTCCTTTGTATTCTTTTAAAAACTCAGCATTTAAGCTACTATACGTATGCAACTCTAAACAAGCTATAACTGTTCTGTTTTTATATTGCTCTTTAACTGCTTTTGTAGTTGCACTTACTTTAGAAGGGCTGTGCGCAAAATCCTTATACGCAACTGCACTATTATTTTCTGCTATTTTTTCTAATCGTTTAGATGCTCCTTTAAAAGAAGCAATTGCCTCATAAAAATCATCCTCATCAACCCCCATCTGTTGGCAAATCCATTTGGCACCAGCAAGATTATTCAAATTATGAGCTCCAAATACTTCTATCGGCATTTCTCCTTCAGGAGTATCCAATAAAGTTTCCCCATCCTCTACTCTATATTGTGGAGTATTGTATGGGAATTTACGCATAGGATTTTCTGCTAATTCAGCTAATTTTTTAACTTCAACATCCTCTTCGTTATACACTAATGCTCCCCCATTAACTATAGAGTTCATAAAAACCCTAAATTGATCTACATAATTATCAAACGTAGGAAAAACGTTTATATGATCCCAAGCAATACCACTTACTAAAGCTATGTTAGGCCTGTACAAATGAAATTTTGGTCTTCGATCTATTGGTGATGATAGATATTCATCTCCTTCTAAAACTATAAAATCATTCTCCTCTGTTAGGTGCACCATTGTATCAAAACCTTCTAATTGAGCACCTACCATATAATCTACCTGTTTATCATGATAATGCAAAACATGTAAAATCATAGAGGTTATGGTGGTTTTACCATGTGACCCTCCAATAACCACACGCGTTTTATTTTTAGATTGCTCGTATAAAAACTCTGGATATGAATAGATTTTCAATCCTAGCTTTTGAGCTTTAAGAAGCTCTGCGTTATCCTCTTTTGCATGCATTCCCAAAATAACAGCATCAAGATTAGATATGATTTTTTCAGGAAACCAACCAAACTGTTCAGGCAATAAACCGTATCGTTCTAATCTTGATTTTGAAGGCTCAAAAATAGTATCATCACTTCCTGTAACCTGATCTCCTTTTTGATGTAATGCTATCGCCAGGTTATGCATTGCACTACCCCCAATAGCTATAAAATGTACTCGCATAATTAATTCTTAAATCGAAAAGTAAAGATACAATTAACAATGACCTAATGAAATAAAAAAGTCTTAAGAACTATCTACTCATTTAAAAATGTCTGATAATATGAACGTTTCCCCCAAGAAACTACAAACTCTCTACTTTACTAAATAAAATAGGCACTTCCCTCATTTAACCTTTTACCTGAGTTTATTTCGCTATTTCTTAGCTCTTTAATTTAATTTGTAATTCCTTAAAATTTACAACAATAAAATTAGCTTAGCTTCTTTCAAAATACGTAGTTTTATAATGTCATTTACAAATTGATCAAGTGTTAGCCAATAAAACGGCACAACCCTTGTTTATGTTTATGTAACAACTTAATAATATATTATGATGAAAAAGTATTTCCTTCTTATTATAATCTGCATATCAAACCTATATGTTATGAATGGTCAAAATGATTACCAAAGCGATTGGAAAAAAGTAGAAACTTTTGACCAACAAGGACTACCTAAATCTGCTTTAGAAATAGTAGAATCTATATATAACAAAGCACAAAAAGAAACCAATAATAACCAAATAATTAAATCTTTGATTTATAAAGCAAAATATTTGCTTACCCTAGAGGAAAATGCACAACTTTTAATCATAAAAGATTTAAAAAATGAAATAGGATCCAGTACGTTTCCTAAAAGAAATATCTTAGAGAGCATTCTTGCTAATCTTTATTGGCAGTATTTTCAACAAAACCGATGGAAATTTTATGATCGAACCCAAACCTCTGAAAAAGTAGATCAAGAAGATTTTAGGACCTGGGATCTGGAAACTTTGTTTAATGAAGTACATGAATACTACCAAAAATCGCTTCAGAATGGGGTTTTGGCACAACAAACCGACCTCAATCAATTTGATGAGATTTTAAACACTGCTTCAGATTCTAAAAAATACAGACCAACATTATATGATTTTTTAAGCCACAATGCTTTAGATTTTTATAAAACATCTGAAACAGGTATAACCAAACCATCGTATGCTTTTACTATAAATGAAAGTGAATATTTACAGGATCACCATGTTTTTTCTTCCTTAAAAATCACCTCTAAAGATTCGTTGTCTTTACAATTTAACGCATTAAAACTATTTCAAAATTTAATAAAATTTCACGCCAGAAGTAAAACTCCTGATGCGTTAATCGAAGTAAACATAGAACGCATAAATTTTGTGTATGCAAATGCTGTGTTTGCAGATAAGGAATCTATTTTACTTACTTCTTTACAATCTGAAAAAAAGAAGCATCAAGCACAAAGTGCTTCTGCATTATATGATTATGAAATTGCAAAATTGTATCAACAACAAGGATCTACCTATACTCCTGAAGATAATAAAATTCACCATTGGAAATTAAAAGAAGCTCTAGAAATATGTGAAGCTACAATAAAGAAATTTCCAGATTCGAGAGGCGCAAACAAATGCAAAGCTTTAAAGAGCCAGATAGTTCACTCTACATTAGATATTAAAACTGAAAAATACATACCTGTACAAACGGCAGGAAGATTACTGATTACTTATAAAAACCTTGACAAACTATATTTTAAGGCTTTAAAAATAAGTGATAAACAATTAAAAAGTTTAAATCAAATTTATAAAACGGAAGATCAGGTCAAGTTCTTAAATTCCCTACAAACAATTAAAAGCTGGGAAGCAGAAATCCGTAACGAAAAGGATTATCAAAATCATAACACAGAAGTATTATTACCAGAACTAGAACAAGGCACATACCTAATTTTGGCAACTACAAGCAAAGATCTTTCTATAAAAAACATGTTCTCTTATGGTGATACACAAATTACCAACTTAGCTTTAATTGAAAATAAAACACCTGATAAGTTGTTTTTTCAGGTCTTGGATCGAAATAATGGAGCACCTGTTGCCAACGCTAAAATACATCTCAAAACAGATAACGACAGAGGATATGGTAATAAGTTAGATAAGACGATAACTACAGACGAAAAAGGGCAAGCCCACCTAATAGTAAACACCCATTATTATGATGTAACCATTACTGTTTCTCACGAAAAAGATACAGCTATTTTTAATGGATATTATCTTAACCAATCGTATAAACCTAACAATAATATCACTACCCAACATAACACTTTTGTATTTACAGATCGTAGCATTTACAGACCTGGACAAACTGTCTATTTTAAAGGCATTGTAATGTCTTCTACCAATAACAAAGACTATAAGGTACTACCAAACCATTCTACTTTCGCTACCCTAAAAGATGTTAATGGTCAAGAAGTAAAAACCCTAAATTTAAAAACAAACGATTATGGATCTTTTCATGGAGAGTTCGTACTTCCAAATTCTGGATTAACAGGAATGTATACTATAGAAGCAAATGACTACTATAATCTTACCTCTTTTTCTGTGGAAGAGTATAAACGTCCAAAATTTGAAACTACATTTAATCCTGTAACAGAAACTTATAAATTAAAAGATAATATAAAACTTACAGGTGTTGCTACTGCTTATGCAGGCAGTGCTATTACAGATGCTAAGGTAGTGTATCGAGTGCATCGCAAAGTACAATACCCAAGATGGTGTTATTGGTATCCACAATATACCGTAGAGCCTCAAGAAATAACACATGGCGAAACCAAAACTAATGAAAAAGGAGAATACACTATAAACTTTGTAGCAATACCAGATCTAAGTGTATCTAAAGAAAATCTACCTATATTTAATTATGAAGTTACCGCAGATGTAATTGATATTAATGGCGAAACACGAAGCACTACAACTATTGTAAATGTAGGATATCATGCGTTAACTGCTGCAGTTACAATTAAAAGCAACATAGACAAAGTAGATAAAGACAATACTTTTTCGGTAAGTACCATAAACCTTAATAACGAACCAGTTGCAACTACAGGAACCATTAAGGTTTTTAAATTAAAAGCCCCTGAAAAACCTATGCGAGTACGCCCTTGGAAAGCACCAGATTATGAAGGCTTTAAGGAAGAGGAGTTTAAAAAACTATTCCCCCACGATGCTTTTAAAAATGAACACGATTACAGAACCTGGGACAAAGGCGAAATGGTTTTTGATACACTTTTTAATACTGCTGCAACCAAAGAAAGTGAAAAAGGAGTACAAAAGTTATCTCTTAACAATACCAAAAAATGGAAATCTGGTAAATATGTCGTAGAATTAAACACCAAAGATCGATTTGGACAAGAAGTAAAAGATATACAGTACTTTACCTTATATAACCAAGAAGACAAAGCGATAAGTGATCAACAATTATTTGAAATCACTACTAATAAAGCATCATACTCCATAGGGGACGAAGCAATTATAAAATTTAGTTCTGCTTCAAAAGACATTACCATTACAGTAGATATCGAGAAAAATCATAACATCATCGAAACAAAGCTTATACATCTTTCTAAGGATAGTAAAACAATTAAAATTCCTGTTACAAAAGATGATTTAGGAGGTTTCTCGATCAATTACAGCTATCTAAATTATAATGGGTATCAAAGCGGGATATCCATAATTCCAGTGCCATATGAGCCAGCAGAGCTTAGTATAGAAACCAAAACATTTAGAGACAAGTTACTACCAGGACAACAAGAAACCTGGAGTTTTACCATTAAAGGTCCAAAAGGAGATAAGGTTAGTGCAGAGCTACTAGCCAGTATGTATGACGCTTCTTTAGACCAGTTTAGACCCCACCAATGGTATTTTACACCCATCTCCCGCCCTTCTTATTATTCGCAAAGCCAAAGAAAAGGATCACAAAGTTTTGGTATACAAAATTTTAGATTACAAAATCCTAATACCCCTAATTACTATTATGGCACTCAAGGATACGATCAATTAAATTGGTTTGGACTCTACTTTGGTCAACAATATTTTGGAAGTCGAACCAAAAGTATGAGACTTAGCGGGGCTCCTGCACCAATGATGGAAAAATCTGCCGCGATGGAGTCTGTTTCTGATGATATGGAGTTAGAAGAGAGTGTTGTTGAAAGTGATTCTTTAGAAAAGAAAGAGTCAAATACAGAAAGTGCTACAGAAAACAAGGACACGACCGTGGGTAAAAAATCTTCTTTAGAAGGCGTTAAAATTAGAAAAAACCTACAAGAAACTGCATTTTTCTTTCCGCAACTAACTACCGATGCAGAAGGCAATATAAGCTTTAATTTTACTGCACCAGAAGCATTAACTAAATGGAAATTGCAATTATTGGCGCATACCAAAACCTTAAATGCAGCAACTACTACTTTAGAAACGGTTACCCAAAAAGAATTAATGATCTTACCTAATCCTCCCAGGTTTTTAAGAGAGGGAGATAAGATCGTATTAAGCTCTAAAATAGCTAATCTGGCGTCCAAAGACCTTAACGGCATCATAGAGTTACAGTTATTAGATGCCCTGACCAACAAATCAATAGATACCGAGCTTAAAAACAATAAAGCCCGTTTAGATTTTAACGTTAAGGCCAAAGGAAACACAAATGTATCTTGGGAGCTAGAAATTCCGGATAACGTACAGACAGTTCAATATAAAATCATTGCCAAAGCAGGTAGTTTTTCTGATGGAGAACAAAATGTACTACCTGTACTAAGCAACAGAATGTTGGTTACCGAAACCTTACCAATGTGGGTTCGTTCTGACCAGACAAAAACATTTACATTAAATAAATTAAAGGATAACTCCTCGACTACTTTAAAACACCATAAACTTACTCTAGAGATGACCTCTAATCCTGCTTGGTATGCGGTACAAGCATTACCATACCTTATGGAATATCCATATGAGTGTGCAGAACAAACCTTTTCTAGGTATTATGCCAATACATTAGCTAGTTACATTGCTAACTCTAACCCAAGAATACAAGAGGTTTTTAATCAATGGAAATCTAGTGACGCATTATTAAGCAATCTTGAAAAAAACCAGGAACTAAAATCTCTTTTAATTCAAGAAACACCTTGGTTAAGAGATGCACAAAGCGAAACGGAACAAAAGAAAAGAATTGCCTTACTTTTTGATTTAAATAAAATGAATAGCGAGCAACAATCTGCTTTACACAAATTAGAGCAAATGCAATATGGGTCTGGAGGATTTCCTTGGTTTCAAGGTGGACGTGAAAATAGATTTATAACCCAACATATCGCTACCGGATTTGGGCATTTAAAAAAATTAGGAGTTACTCAATTTGATCCAGGAACTACCAATATGCTACAAAATGCTATTCGCTTTTTGGATAATGAATTTGTAAAAGAATATGATGAATTAAAAAGATACTGTCTAAAAAACAAGATAGATATCAATAAAAATCATCTAAGCCATACACAGATTCATTACCTGTATATGCGTAGTTTTTTTAGCAATATCAATAGACCTAAAAACACGAACGAAGCTTGGAACTATTATTTAGGGCAATCTAAAAAATATTGGTTAAGTCAGAGCTTATACTCACAAGGTCTTCTTGCATTAATTATGAATAGAAATGAAGATCGTACTACCGCAATAAAAATAATTAGATCCTTAAATGAAAAGAGTATTTCTAGTGAAGAGTTGGGTATGTATTGGAAATCAAATACTGCAAGTTGGTTCTGGTATCAGGCTCCTATAGAAACTCAATCTCTTATGATCGAGGTTTTTTCTGAGATAGAAGCGGAACCAAAACGAACAGAAATTGTAGATAACTTAAAAATATGGCTACTCAAAAATAAACAAACCAATCGTTGGCAGACTACCAAAGCTACTTCTGATGCAGTATACGCTTTATTATTACAAGGTAGCGACTGGTTATCGGTAACCGATATGGTAGATATTGTATTAGGAGATCAAAAGATTGATCCAAGTACGATGGAAGATATAAAGATAGAAGCAGGAACAGGGTACTTTAAAACCTCATGGAGCGGTAATGAAATACAACCCAATATGGCAACTGCTAAAATATCTAAAAAAGGAAAGGGTATTGCTTGGGGAGCATTATACTGGCAATATTTTGAAAATCTGGATAAAATTACTTCCGCAGAAACTCCTTTATCTTTAAAGAAAAAGTTATTTCTGAAAAAGAACACCGATACTGGAGAAGAAATTACAGAGATCACCAAAGACACTAAATTAGAATTAGGAGATTTGGTTAGAGTACGCGTAGAACTTAGATCTGATCGTGCAATGGAGTTTGTTCACATGAAAGATATGCGAGCATCTGGATTAGAACCTGTTAATGTTATCTCTCAATATAAGTGGCAAGACGGTTTGGGGTATTATGAGAGCACTAAAGATGCATCTACTAATTTTTTCTTTGATTACCTACCAAAAGGAGTATTTGTTTTTGAATATGATTTAAGAGTAAATAACAAAGGAAACTTCTCCAATGGTATAACTACTATACAAAGTATGTATGCTCCTGAGTTTTCTAGTCATTCTGAAGGAATTAGAGTAAGTATTCAGTAAAAAAGTAAAATACTTTTTGTTATTTTAGCCCCCACAGATATGTTATGAATCATTTTTCAAGCATCTTTGTGGGGGCTAATTAATTATATAGAGTACATATGCGATTAACCAAAAAGATACTTAAATATATAGGATTCCTCTTACTGATCCCATTTATCTATATCATTGTATCCCTAGTCTTAACCTATATCTCTGTAAACAACAACACTAATGACAACTCAAAAAAACATACTATCTATCTAAATTCTAATGGAGTACATCTAGAAATAATTATCGCTAAAGATGACTTAAACGCATCCCTTTTGGAAGATCAAAAATACACCCAAAAAGATACATATTTCTCTTTTGGCTGGGGAGACAAAAATTTTTATGTAGAAACTCCAGTATGGGCAGACCTCACTTTTGTAAATGGATTTCAAGCACTTTTTCTCAAAAGCCCTTCATTATTACATGTTTCCAGATATTCATCAATACACAAAGACTGGGTTGCTTTAAAAATAGATCAGGAGCAGCTAAAAAAAATCAATCTGTATATTAAAAATACATTTAGATTAAATTCTAAAAACAAAAAAATAATTCTTCCTGGGCTAGGGCATTATAAAAACGATGATTTTTATGAAGCAATAGGACACTATACTTGTTTTAATACTTGCAATAGCTGGGTAAATACTGGGTTAAAAAAAAGTGGCATAAAGGCATGTCTATGGACACCTTATGACTTTGGCTTACTTTATTTACATAAAAATTAAAGCAAGCTTTGGGTAATAATTTAGAAATTTAGGAACTAAAGAACACAAACATTTAGCAAATAAAAATAATTGAAAAAAGTCATACCTGTTTATCCCTAATCTTACCCTAAGAAATATATGAAACAAAAAAACACTAAGCCAAATAGTAAAAAGAGAATTGTAATCACTCTACTAATCATAGGGATTCTTTTAAGTGCTATTGGCTTTTATTTTTACAATAAAAAACATTCATTTTTTCCTGTAGAGATTGAACCAAAAGTTGCAGAATGTGTAGTTAGGGGTAATATTCAATTATATGTGGTTAATCCAGAAACATTAGAGTTTGAAAAATATAAAGTCCTCCCTTTAGGATCTAAAGTTAATGTGATGCTTAATAATTGGGTGTTAGCAGATGGTTATGGATACTACTACAGATTGAGTAATTACGAAGGTAGAAATGATGTTTTTGCAGAAGAGATAATCCATAAATACATTTCGAATGATATATTAGAATATTTTTCTTTTAACAATCTTAATTATTACGAAGTATTTCCTACAGATGACTATAATGATATACCATATAAGTTTCAAAGTTGTATTGTAGATTTTTTTTATCAAGAACAGTTGCATAAAAATAAAAGATGGCGTTTTAGTTCTATTTCTGACAGAGCTAAAAGTACTTTTGCTATAGATAATTTTACTAGCGAAAAAGAAAAAGACATTGCTATTATATTAGAAAGTGAAGACACACGAAGCCATGCCTTATACTTTTTTCACAGAGACGACAACCAAAGATGTAATACCGTATATACTGCCACATATGGAGGTGGCTCTCCTATTATAAAAGTTTTTAAAAAAAATGATTTAATATATCAAAATGGTAACACCTTAAAACCAGCTCCAAACAATGGAATTATTTTAGAATTTTATGGAGGTAGCTACAGGAGTGCAATTTTATACGATCCTAATCTAAAAAGCTTTATGGATTATACCCAATATATTACACCAATAGAGAAAAACGAAGAACTTGAAGAATTTAAAGAACCTAATATCCAAAAAGACGCCAACGATATACCTGAAACACAGGAGTTAGAAACAGATAGTGATTATTTAGAATAGTCAGAATAAAAAACATATTATAATGGAGCAAAAAAATGGTGATATCAGAAAAAATAACATCCAAAAATATTGGAAACCCTGTTTTCCTAATAAGTTTAGGGGTACTCATCCTAAATGATTGGTTTTTAAAAGCCATCTTTCATAACACCATTACTGGTAAATTATCAGATTTTGCTGGGCTTATTGCTTTACCTTTTTTTCTGAGCTTATTTTTTATTAAACAAAAAAAAGCCATTCATATCCTTGTTGGGGTTCTCTTCATTTTCTGGAAAAGTACTTGGTCACAGTCTTTAATTAATATATGCAACCAAATAGGTTTACCTGTTTATAGAACTGTTGATTATTCAGATCTTATCGCATTGCCCTGCATTTTCATCTCCTATCTATTATTAAAAAACAAAAGAGACCTAAAACTACGTCCATTTCTATCAAAAA
Organism: uncultured Flavobacteriaceae bacterium; assembly: GCA_964353005.1. Lineage (GTDB taxonomy): Bacteria > Bacteroidota > Bacteroidia > Flavobacteriales > Flavobacteriaceae > Aquimarina. The sequence continues at coordinate 30,605 of CAYGUC010000034.1, forward strand.
CAGTCATTATATGTTCTTCTATCGCATTTATCGCTACCTCTATGCCGCCTCGTGAAAACAGAAAATATGTAGATATAAATAAAGAATATGTTTTTAATTTTTCAAAAAGAGAACTGGTTTCAAGATTAAATATGGTACAATTATATGAGATTCAAAAACTAAATAAACAACATAATGAAATTGATTTCAATAGCGAATTAAATATTTTTCACTATCAAAATAGTAGAGACACTTTAGCTTTAATTTTGGATAATAACATGATAAGTAATCAAGATACAATCAAGTTTAAAACCTCATTTATAGATATTGAAATAGTAGGTAATAAAGATACCTCTGCCTTAAAATTAGTAAACTTATATCACATAGTCACCTTACGCTCTAAAAAAAATTATCGCAAAATAGCTATCCAACAATTTGAGAAACGAATAATAAATGGGATAAGAAAATATCGCTAAATATTTGTTTGTTTTTAATTCGCATCCATACATACTTTTAAACCTGCTTTGTAAACTTGTTATTTTTCAGGCATCATTACAGCATCAATCGTATGGATTATTCCATTAGAAGCCTCTACATCAGTAGTAATCAATGTGCCACCATTACCCATTTTATCAATAATAAAAATCCTATCTCTTTTCATAGACACAGTTAACTTAGATCCTCCCAAGGTTTTTAACTGCATGCTCCCTCTGCCCTCTTTTACAGCTGCAGCAATATCTTCTTTAGTGATTTTACCTTCTATTATATGATAATTCAATATAGATTGTAGTTTTTCTTTATTTTTAGACTCCAGCAACTCTTCTACCTTTCCTTCGGGTAATTTATCAAATGCCATATTCGCAGGAGCAAAAATAGTATAGGAATTCTTATTATTTAAAACCTTGGAAAACTCTGCCGTTTCTATAAATGAAGTGAGTATAGAAAAACCTTTATCCATAGCAGTAAACTCTACTATTGTTGGTGTCTTTTTTTCTGTTTTTTGAGGTTGTATAACATTTTCTGCAATTAACTTTTCATCTCCATTTCTTTCTGTTCCTTCTTTTTTAGTTTCACTACAAGCGGTTACAACTAATAATCCTGATAAAAAAAGAGCCGATATATTATTTTTAATTTTCATTATAAATATTTTTCAATGTTATACATATTCAGAAACGGTCTACAGGTGTTTTACTTTGGTAATATTTAGTTAAATAATAATTAATGAAATACTAAATCCTATAATTCATTGCTTAAAATCAAAACTATCCCTTCCTGATTCTTTATAAAAATAGTACTGTCCTTAAAAAATTAGTGTACCAACTTAGTATCTGTTATGCTTCTTCTAGAATTCGTTATTTTAGTTTTATTTCTTAATCCAGATTAATTTTTTAGTGATTTCATTTTTCGAATTTTGTTTTAAATCTTTAAAAACACAATAGATTATGAAAACAGATAGAATAAATATTAGCGAAATCAATCCAAACGCATACAAACCATTAGTATCTTTATACAACGATATCAAAAAAAGTTCTTTATCAGATTTAGAGTTTTTACTAATCGAAATAAGAGCTTCCCAGATTAATGGTTGTTCTTATTGTGTGCAAATGCATATTAAGGATGCTATCCTACAGGGAGAAAAACAATATCGTATCCATGCACTACCTTTTTGGAAAGAATCTCCGTTTTTTACTGAGGAAGAACAAATAATCCTTGAGATGACTGAGGCTATTACTCATATTTCTGTAGAAGGATTGAATGATATACTTTACCAAAGAGCTATTCATGTTTTTGGCGAAGAAAAAGTAGCAGATATCATTATGGCTGTTTGTTGTATTAATTCGTGGAACAGAATAGGGCGAACAACTCTAATGACCCCAATACCATCACAAGATTAATTAAATTTTAAATAAATAATGATTTTATATATCAAACTTTTTTTAAGACTAAGTATTGCTTTTGGATTTTTATCGGCTGTTGCAGATAGGCTTGGTTGGTGGCCAACAGAGCAATCAACCTGGGGTAACTGGGATAATTTTATTGCATACACAAAAACACTAAACCCCTGGTTTTCTGATAATTTCACGAATTTTATTGGCATTATAGTTACTTGTGCCGAAGTAATTCTTGCGGTACTTTTAATTATTGGTTTTAAAACCTCATTATCTGCCAAAATTAGCGGCGCATTACTTCTTATATTTGGAGTAGCAATGTCTATTACCATTGGCATTAAAGCTCCTCTAGATTATTCGGTATTTTCTGCAGCTGCAGCTGCTTTTGGACTTGGTTTAATTAAAGAGAAGTACCTGGAAGTTGACATATTACTAAGTACAAAATAAACTTTAAAAATATACTATTTTATGATTTCAATTATTGGAGGGGGTATTGGAGGGTTATCATTAGCCTTGGCTTTAGAAAAGCTTAATATCGAGTATCGGGTATTCGAAAAAACAAATTCTTTCAAAACCGTTGGGGCAGGAATATGGCTTGCACCAAATGCTTTGCAAGTACTAGAATGGTTAGGCATTCTCGAGACTGTACAAACCAATGGCAATTCTATTAACAGAATTACTATAACTACACATGATCTAAAACCATTATCTGATTCTTGCCAGCAATTTATAAAGGATACATTTGGGTACAGTACTATTGCTATACATCGGGCTAAACTTCAAGAAATTCTTTTACAAAATATTCCTAATGAAAAAATTATTTTAGGAAAATCATTTCACAAGTTTGAAAAATTAAGTAATAATACCATTAAAATTATATTTGAAGATAACTCTCAAATCGAAACTAATTACCTTATTGGTGCAGATGGCATACATTCTAAAGTAAGAAAGCAATTATTTCCAACAAGTGCGATTAGATATTCTGGACAAACATGCTGGAGAGGTGTTGCAGATATGGAAATTGAAGATCATTTTAAACACCAAGGCATCGAAATGTGGGAGAATCAAATACGTTTCGGAATCTCTAGAATTGCAAACAAAAAGGTGTATTGGTTTGCTGTAGCTACCAGTAAACCCAATAATAAATGCACTTTTTTAGATGTAAAAAAACATCTTACAGATATGTTTTCATCTTTTCATCCAATAGTAGAAAGACTAATTTCAAACACCGATCAGCAAAATATTATAAAAGGAGATATAAATGACATTCAACCATTAAAACACTGGTATAAAGACGCCGTGTGCCTTATTGGTGATGCCGCCCATTGCGCTACTCCTGACCTGGGGCAAGGAGGTGCACAAGCTATTGAAGATGCATATTATTTATCTCATTTAATAGCCCAAGAGAATAATATTTCGAATGCATTCCCGAAATTTCAAGAAAAAAGACACAAAAAAGTCAATACAATAGTTACACAATCCAGAAGTACAGAAAAAATTGCACATTTAAAATATGGTAAAAGAGTACGGAATTTTATCTTGAAAAATATTCCAAAAAGTATATTAGATAAAAAAATGTTAGAACTATATCAAATTGATAAGATTATTTAATATAGTTCTAAACATTTATAATAGTACTTTCTAAGCTTAATCATTCAGCATTTGCCAAAGTTTATCTTTTAACTCTTGTAATCCCTGTTGCGCTACTGAAGAAATAAATAAATATGGAATATTTAGTTTTTGATCTAACTCTATCTTTAACTCTTGTTTCAATTCTTCATCCAGCATGTCACATTTAGAGATAGCAACAAGTCTTTCTTTATCCAATAAATCTGGATTGTATCTGCGTAATTCGTCTAAAAGGATTTCATATTGTTTATTAATATCGGGAGCATCTGCCGGAATTAAAAACAACAAGGTAGAATTACGCTCAATATGTCTTAAAAAACGATGCCCTATTCCTTTTCCTTCTGCTGCACCTTCTATAATACCTGGTATATCTGCCATTACAAAGGTTTGAAAATCCCTATACTCTACAATCCCTAAATTTGGTTTTAGGGTTGTAAACTCATAATCTGCAATTTTTGGCTTTGCAGAAGTTATCACAGATAACAGTGTAGATTTTCCTGCATTAGGAAAGCCAACTAGTCCAACATCTGCCAATATTTTCAGCTCTAAAGTAATATCATACTCTTGTCCTTCAGTTCCTGGTTGCGCATATCGAGGTGTTTGATTGGTCGGGCTTTTAAAATGCCAGTTCCCTCTACCTCCCATACCTCCTTTGGCAATGATATACTCTTGTCCTTCTTCGGTAATCTCTTTTATGATATTTTGAGTTTCGGTATCTCTGATAACTGTTCCTAAAGGCACATCTACATAAACATCTGGTCCATCTGCTCCTGTACTTCTACTCTTACTACCATGCCCACCATGCTCTGCTCTAAAGTGACGTTTAAATTTTAAAGGATACAGAGTCCACATATTAGAGTTTGCTCTAATAATAATATGGCCTCCTCGTCCTCCATCCCCTCCATCAGGGCCTCCTTTGGTAATATATTTTTCGCGATGCAGATGCGCAGATCCTTTACCACCATTACCTGAAGCAACATGCAACTTTACATAATCTACAAAATTTCCTTCTGTCATAATTCTATTCTATTAAATCCTTTATTTGTATTTTATATTTTAGTGTTTTTACATTCTATCAGAAATGTTACCAAACAAACTAAAGTTTATCTATTACTTTACTTAATCTGTCTGTAATCTCACTTACAGCACCTACTCCATCAATCCCAAAATATTTATCTTGATTTTGATAGTAATTCTTTAATATTGCCGTTTCTGTATAATATACTTTAATACGATTACGAATTATACTCTCGTCTGCGTCATCTGGCCTACCCGATGTTTTTCCTCTTTCTAATAATCGCTGTACCAGAACTTCGTCTTCGACTTCTAAAGCAACCATAGCACTAACCTCTGTACCTTTAGTTTTTAATAATTGAGCTAAGGAATCGGCTTGGGCTTCAGTTCTAGGAAATCCATCAAAAATAAACCCTTTTGCATTTGGATTTTTATCTACCTCTGCATTAAGCATATTAATAGTAACCTCATCTGGCACCAATTGTCCTTTATCGATATATGATTTTGCAAGAGTTCCTAACTCGGTTGCATTTTTTATATTATATCGAAACACATCTCCTGTAGAAATATGTACCAGATCGTATTGTTGTTTTAAAACTTCTGCTTGTGTTCCTTTTCCTGCTCCCGGTGGTCCAAATAGCACCAAATTTGTCATGTTGTTTGATTTTAATTGATAAACTTCTGTAAGGTTACGACCTAGTCCATTATAATCCAGCCCGTATCCAACAATAAATCGATTGGGGATTTCAATCCCTATATAGTCTATAGTATACTTTTTTGTATATGCTTCGGGTTTATAAAATAAAGTAGCTACTTTAAGTTCTGCACACCCTTTTCCTACAAGTATTTCTATTAATACTTCTATCGTATTACCTGTATCTACAATATCTTCAATAATAACTACAGATCTTCCCAAAACCTCTTCCCCTAAACCAACTAACTCCTTAACGGCATTAGTAGTTTCTATTCCTTGATAAGAAGCTAATTTCACAAAACTAATTTCGCAATCATGATTAAATCGCTTCAAAACTTCTGATGCAAACATAAACGCACCATTTAGAACTACAATAAACAAAGGGTTTTTATCTACTAAATCTTTATTTAATTTATTAGACACTTTATCTATTGCTTCATTTATTTTATCTTCTGCAATAAAAGGAACAAACTGTAAATCATGTAGTTTTATCATTCTACCTAACACCTACTATAATTTTATTTTAAAGCGGCAAATATAGTGATTAGAAATGAGCATAACTAAGATTTATCTCACCAACCTACATTTAACAATAAGCACAATTTAGGCAAGTACAACATAAGCTCTACGAGCCTTTTAGCTTCCATAATAAACATAACCAATAGTCATTTTATTTAAGACAGAAAACAGCATAATACATTTCTATAACACATCATCAAAATAAACCTATTATCATTTATAAAATTACAGTAGCAATGAAGCAAACTCACAAGACCAAATTCAACCTTGCTTTTGAGGTTAGTTTTAAAAAATTCAACTTTAAATAAAAGATTAAAATGCAGAAATCAAATCTTTATATAAAATAGATTGTAAAGTCGTAAATTATGAATTATGTATCTTTTTATTTTACCCTCTATGGATATAATAATAGTATTTACACTATAATAGTATGGATATTCTTTCTGAAAAAATTATTTTTGCTGCTTAAAGCATAAATGAAATCCCAGAAATGACAAACTTTTTCTCGTCAAACTTTAAGTTAGGAATATTAGGAGGAGGACAACTAGGTAAAATGATGTTGTATGAAACTCGAAAATATGACATAAAAACTCATGTTCTTGACCCTAGTCAGGATGCTCCTTCCAAAATAGCTTGTGACTATTTTCAACAGGGTAATCTAATGGATTACGATACGGTATACAATTTCGGAAAAAATGTAGATGTACTTACTTTTGAAATAGAATCGGTAAACCTAAACGCTTTAGTTCAACTAGAAAAAGAAGGAAAAAAAGTCTATCCAAGTTCAAAAACTTTAGAAAAAATACAGAATAAAGGGCGACAAAAATTATTTTATAAGGAAAAAAACATTCCTACTGCAGATTTTGTAAGATTTTCTAATAAGGCTCATCTTACCGAAGGAATTACAAGTAATAAAGTAAAACTTCCTTTTGTATGGAAAAGTACGCAAGGAGGATATGATGGCAAAGGAGTATCTATAATTAAATCGGGTGCTGATGTAGCAAAATTACCAGACACAGAGTGTATTGCTGAAAATCTGATTGATTTTAAAAATGAATTAGCGGTCATTGTAGCTCGCAGTCCTAGTGGAGAAATTAAAACATACCCAGTTGTAGAAATGGAATTTCACCCAGAAGCCAATCAAGTAGAATATGTTATATGTCCAGCAAGAATAGAAGATAAAATCGCAAAAAAAGCAATGGATATTGCAAAAAAAGTATCTATGGCATTTGAGCATGTTGGAATATTAGCTGTAGAGATGTTTCAAACACAAGATGACGACATCCTTGTAAATGAAGTTGCTCCCAGACCACATAATAGTGGTCATTATAGTATTGAAGCCAGCTATACAAATCAATTTGAACAGCACATAAGAGCAATTTTGGACTTACCTCTTGGAGCTACAGAAAGTAAAGTAGGTGGTATTATGGTTAACTTGGTTGGCGCAGAAGGATATACTGGAGATGTTGTATATAAAGACATAGAGTCGATTTTAAAAATGAAAGGTGTAACTCCTCATATCTATGGTAAAAAACAAACAAGACCTTTTAGAAAAATGGGGCATGTTACTATAATTCATGAAAATATTGATGAAGCCAGAAAGATAGCAGAACAAGTAAAGAGCACAATACAAGTAATTAGTATATAGAGGTTTCAAGTAAAAAACAATTCTATTAATAGAAATACCTCTTCTGATTTTTTATTAAATAATTAATTTATAAAATACACAATAAATAATGAGCAAGGTAGGAATTATAATGGGTAGTATAAGTGATATGCCTGTAATGGAAAAAGCTATTGAAGTACTACAAGGCTTTGATATAGAAGTTGAAGTAGATATTGTTTCTGCACATCGTACTCCAGAAAAGTTGTTTGATTATTCAAAAAATGCACATACCAGAGGAATACAAGTAATTATTGCTGGTGCTGGCGGTGCAGCTCATTTACCAGGCATGGTAGCTTCTTTATCTCCTTTACCTATAATTGGTGTGCCTGTAAAATCGCGTAACTCTATAGATGGCTGGGACTCTGTTCTATCTATTTTACAAATGCCAGGAGGAGTTCCTGTAGCAACTGTGGCTCTAGATGGAGCATTAAACGCTGGTATTTTGGCTGCTCAAATCATAGGAGCTAGTGATAAATGTGTTTTAGATAAAATTATTATGTATAAGGAAGGTCTGAAACAGAAAGTTATTGAAGGCGCAAAACAAATAAAAAAGTAAAAAAAAAGAGAGCTACTTTTCAGTAGCTCTCTTGAATATCAGGTCTTACAAAAGAATATAACAATATTTATTAACCAACTTAAATATATTACACAAAAAATTCAACGTAAGACCATTACTCTTAAAACCTGAAACAAAGGTAAAACCTTACTTTAATTACACAATAAAAGTAATGTTAAAATATTCAAACTTTTCGATGAAAAGCAAATATACTCGATAAAATGCAATATTTTATTATTTTTTAAGTTTTTTTTGATTGAAAAAACAGACATGAATACTTGTTTTTGAGCAAAAAACAGGCTTTTAATGAAATTTAAAAGCAAAAGAGCCGCAAAAATTGCAGCTCTTTCGTCAAATTTGGTCCTTAATATTAGAACAATTATTAATATTCATACCCCAAATAAAAATAACCACCTGTTCTAATAACAGACCATACTAATAAACCTTATCAAATCTATTGGTATAAAATTTAGTTTTGATAAAAACACAGATAACCCTTTGGTCTTTTTCGACAAAAGGTTATTTTTTTCGATATAAGTAATAACACCAAGAAATTATCATTTTAGAAAATGAAGAATCCATTATTAAACTCATTTAATGCTGCTCCTTTTTCAGAAATAAGGTCAGAGCATTTTTTACCCGCAATTAAAAACGGTATCTCTATTGCTAAAAAAGAAGTAGATGCTATAGTTACTAATCCCGAGCCACCTTCTTTTTCTAATACGATAGAGGCTTTGGACTACTGCGGAGAACTCTTAGACAGAGTCACCAGTGTATTTTTTAATTTGAATAGCGCTGAAACTAATGCTGAAATTCAAAAAATAGCACAAGAAGTTTCTCCTTTACTTTCTGAATACAGTAATGATATTGCTCTTAATCTTGATTTATTTAAACGAATAGAGTCTGTTTATATACAAAAAGATGCATTAAACCTTAATGCCGAGCAGTCCAGATTGCTTGAAAAACGGTATAAATCATTTTCGAGAAATGGAGCTAATCTACCTAATGATAAAAAGGAAAAACTTAGAGCAATAGATAAAGAACTTTCTACTTTAAGTTTACAATTTGGAGAAAACATTTTGGCTGAGACGAATACATTTGAAATGTTACTCACCAAAGAATCAGATCTATCTGGTTTGCCAGAAGGAGCTAAAGAGGCAGCTAAAGCGATGGCAGAAGCTAAAGATAAAGAAGGCTGGTTAATTACTTTAGATTATCCTAGCTATATACCTTTTATTACGTATGCAGATAATCGAGAGTTACGAAAAAAACTAGCGCTTGCTTTTGGATCTAAAGGATTTAACAAAGATTCTTTGGATAATCAAGATATCGTTCTAAAAATAGCGAATCTTAGATACCAACGTGCTCTTTTACTAGGGTATTCTTCGCACGCAAATTATATTCTTGAAGAGCGAATGGCAGAAACACCAGATACGGTATTTTCTTTTCTAAATGAAATTCTGGAAAAAGCAAAGCCTGCTGCAGAAAAGGAATTTCAAAAATTAGAAAATTTCGCTAAAGAAATAGACGGTATTGATACGCTTCAGAAATGGGATGGCGCTTATTATTCTGAAAAACTAAAACAAAAGCTTTTTGATCTAGATGACGAAAAACTAAAACCATATTTTAAACTGGAAAATGTAATTGATGGAGTATTTACAGTTGCCAATAAACTATTTGGGCTTCAGTTTGAAGAAACTAAAAATGTAGACACCTACCATGAAGAGGTAAAAACATATAATGTTACAGATCAGGAAGGAAATCCTATTGCTTTGTTCTATGCAGATTTTCATCCAAGACCAGGAAAACGTAATGGAGCATGGATGACCTCCTATAAATCTCAAATGAGAAAAAATGGAGACAATATACGTCCACACGTTTCTATCGTTTGTAATTTCACTAAACCTACTCCTAGCAAACCCTCTTTATTAACATTTAATGAAGTTACTACTTTATTTCACGAGTTTGGTCATGCATTACATGGTATGCTTGCAGATACAACATATCCTGGATTATCAGGAACTAGTGTATATTGGGATTTTGTAGAATTACCGAGCCAGGTATTAGAAAACTGGTGTTATGAACAAGAAGCACTCGAACTTTTTGCTAAACATTATGAAACTGGAGAAGTAATTCCAATGGAGTTAGTAGAAAAAATTAAAGAGTCTGCTACGTTTATGGAAGGAATGGCTACCCTTCGCCAATTAAGCTTTGGATTATTAGATATGTCATGGCATGCAAAAGATCCATCTTCTATTAAAAATGTAAAAGAATACGAGAAAAAGACTTTTTCAACTACTTCATTATATCCTGATGTAGAAGAAAATTGTATGAGTACTGCTTTTTCACATATTTTTCAGGGAGGATATTCTGCTGGGTATTACTCTTATAAATGGGCAGAAGTATTAGATGCAGATGCTTTTGAATATTTTAAAGAAAATGGAATTTTCAATAAAGAGATTGCTACTAAATTTAAAGACCATGTATTATCGAAAGGTGGAACTGAAAACCCAATGGTGCTTTACAAACGTTTTAGAGGACAAGAACCTAAGCCCGAAGCACTATTAAAACGAGCTGGATTATTAAAATAACACTAATTATACTAATAAATTAGTAATAATAAAATGTCAAAAATGGGCCTGCCGAAGTTTTTTACTTATAACAAACAACCTTCGACAAGCCCAGGACTGACATTCTTTATATTCTATTTTACTTTACAATCATCTGTTTCGAATAGTTATTCGATCCATTAAAAAGTGTCAAAAAGTATATTCCACTAGAAAATTTTGAGGTATTGATTTGAGTAGCCTTACTCTTTAGCTTTATTTCTTGTAGTATATTACCTTTTACATCTATGATTAATAGACTACCCGATTTCCACAAATCATTACTAACTGTCACGTTTATATTATCTCCTGTTACAGGGTTAGGGTAAAATTTTAGCATTGCATTGTCGTTTGCTAATACTTCTTTTTCTATATTTTTTGCAGAAGAACCGCAAGGTCCAATTCTGTTCCAACCATTACTACTGGTTCTTTCATAAAGATTACCTTGATACGTTACACGGTCCCCAGGCTGATAAGTAGATGAAGAATTATATGGTGCTACACCTTCACAAGGGTCATTTCCGCCAGTAGTTCCACTTATAACTACAGTATAATCTTCTACCTCTCCATATTCAAAAGATTCGCAAGCAGTAGGAACTGCATTGTATTTCATAGATACACGCATTCTTGTACTTCCATCCTTTGCTCCAGAAGGTACTGTAAAACTACCACTAACTGGAGTTGTTTTTGAAGCTGTCTTGCTCCATACTAATTCTCCTGCATCTGCAAAATCTTTATCTTGATTATAGTCAATCCAAACTGCATATCCTTCATTATAAGAAGTCCCACTCCACGTAGGTGTAATAGTAATAGTGTTTGACGATCCTTTAGATAAATTAGTAGACTCGGCAGTAAAATTGCTATACCCACCATTTCCAGCTGTAGAGGTTTTATTTATTGTTCCTATAGCTACTTTACCTATATATTCATCTGTTGTTTTTTGACCATTAGATGCACAATATCCTGTTGGAGGGTTCCCTCCAGAACCTGCATTAGAAATCTCTATAAGATACTCTAAAGCTAACTTTGCAAATTTGGCGGCATGTGTTGCATTTGCAGTAGGAAATCTTGATGAAGTATCTCTGGATGTATGTATATTAGGGTTACTCTCACTAAATTTAGCTTCAATAGGAAATGCAGTTTCATATCCTTGCTGCGCAAAACTATGATGATCAGAACAACCATAGTTGCAAGCAGAATTACTATATGTAATCTTATGTGTTCCTGAAGCGTTATAATGATCCATTAATTTCTTTAAAAAATTATTTAAAGAAGTACTATTATAAGAATCTGTTGTTATAAAAACATCCTGAGTAGATCCCTTATAATTAGTCATATCCAATTGCATGTAGCTTACTATATTTACATTTCGATTTTTATAATCTCTCGCTATTTCTTTAGATCCTACCAAACCAACTTCTTCGGCAGCAAATGCCATAAATTCTACAGTTCTTTTAGGTTTATAATTCATACTGAATAAAACTCTGGCAACTTCTGTAATCGTAGCAATACCTGAAGCATTATCATCTGCTCCAGGAGCATTATTGTTTCCTTCTCTTGAGGTAGAATCTAAATGTCCTCCTAAAACCACATATTCGTCTGGTTTTTCTGTTCCTCTAACCGTCATAATAACAGATGGCATTGAAGTATTGGAATGATTTACTAATCTAACAGTTACATCACTACGATTTCCTGCAAGACTTTCCCATTTTGCTTTTAAATCTGTAGATGCTCTTTTTCCACTAGCAGTAGTATGGTAACGAGTACCATAATTCTCTAATTCTTTTATTTGCCTATCGATATTGGTATTATTAACCAACCCTAAGCTTTGATTTACCAATTGATCTTGAGTAATTTCAAAAGCTACAGCTCTTTTTGAAGAAGAAGCTTTTTGTTTATCAATAGCAATAATCTGTTGGATAGCTTTTAGAGCCTCTTTTTCAGAGGATTCATAAAAATAACCTGGTCCGTGTTTCAATCCAGTATGGTGTAATTCTTCTGCCGAATGATCATTGAGCATTACTGCGCTATATTCATTTACTGATTTAATAATTTTTACATCATTAGGATGATCTTTTTTTAGTTGCAATGCACTCTGAGTATCCATAGTGGCATAAAACATACCTCTTCGTTCTTGAGAATACATAAATGATGTGCATATACTTAATGACATCATTAAAATAAATAGATTAATTTTTTTCATTTTTAGTTTTAATTTGTTGAGTTATACAATTTGTGTTTAAATAGCTTAAAAACAGATAGTACCAAATCCTAAAACAAAACATTATATTTCAAAAAAGCAGAAATTGACTACTTAAGAATAAGCTTACAAGATATCCTTCAGAGAATATGCTTTTTCTTCAAGGCAAGCCTTATGGAATTAAAAATCAGCTATAAGGAATTAAAACCACTGCAATCGTTTAGTAGCAAACAAAAAAATTAGTTTACCTTATAAAACTAGCATAGTTTATTTTCTAAGTATAGCATACCCTCTATTTTTAATAATAAAGCACTTTATACATTTCTTAGGAATAAGAGCAGATACATAAACTACTTGCTATCCTTTAAATACTAATCTTTTAAAAAATAAATGAATTAGGATACAAATAAAAAACATAACAGGTTATTGTTATATTTTATTTTGCTTTTTGGTTGTGTTTGTAATTAATGAATATTGCAAGTCATTATGTGACATGATAAGTAGTAAAATAAAAACTCTTATCAATGAGCTGAAGTAAATTTTGAGAATTCATAAAGTTGATTTTTTGTGTTTGTGTATATAAGTTTAATAAACGAATTTATTAAAAATACTATATGGATACAATATATTTATGTCCTATATTCTTTATAATATGTCCTAAAACATAATTTAATACACTTTTAAGTACAAAAATTATTCTATAAATCTATTTTTACGATAGTAAGTGCAATATCTACTATTTTTATATAAACCAATAATCTTAATAAAAACTCAAGGTTATGCGTTTAAAATATTTTATACTAGAAATAAACTATGACAATTATCTTCTATAAAAAATTAAACAATTGTGTTATGCTACATTAAAATTTCAATATTTTTTGAAAGTTTAATATTTTTTGTATATTTGATATATGAATTATGATGAAGCCAAAAATAAGTTTATATCTACCTGGGGATCCCTTGGTACTTTATGGGGAATAAACAAAGCTATGGCACAAATCCATGCCTTATTATTAATATCTCCAGAACCTCTTTCTATGGAAGATATTATGGAACAATTGCAAATATCGAGGGGCAATACCAGTATGAATCTACGTCAGTTAATGGATTGGGGTATTGTTTTTAAAGAAAACAAAATGGGAGAGCGAAAAGAATATTTTACTTCAGAAAAAAATGTACAAGAACTAGCAAGACAGATAGCAAAAGAAAGAAGCCGCAGAGAGCTACAACCAACAATTAAAATATTAAATGATGTTTCGAATATTGAAGAAGATGGAACTTCTAAAACTAAAGAGTTGATAAAACAAACTAAAGCTTTACATGAAATGGCGAGTAATCTTGATATTATGATGACTAAAGTAGTTGGGCAAGATCAAAACTGGGTTACAAAAGCTTTGATAAAACTTATCAAATAACAATATAAAAAAATATGAAGGAGGTTTTTCTCCTTTTTATTTAAAATTAATGTTTCAATATTTTCTGAAACTTTAAAACAATAAAAATTATGGCATTTACTATTCCAAATTGGTTACTAATAACAGGAGGAGTTGGCCAAATATTTACTGCATTAATATATCCATACATACGCCATAAAGTATTTGATTGGTATACGGATGTAAAAAAATTAAAACCTCTTAACCAAGAAATTGCAAAAACCTATGGCAGATACATACAAGGTCTTAATTTTTCTTTTGGATGTATCACTATTTTAATTCCTGAAAATCTAAAAAACCAAACAGAACTAGCAATTGCCATAACTATCCTTATCGCTGCTTATTGGGTAGGAAAAGTAATAACCCAAATTGCCTATTATCCTATGTATGATATTCCTAAAAAAAGAATATTTAAACTAGGCAGTTATTTTATGAATTGTTTATTTGTTCTTTTTGCTACAATCTACACTCTATTAGCAATATACAATTGTATAGGATTTTTCAACCTTTAACAAAACTATTATATATGAACACCTTAACCCTTTTAGATAAATTAAGATTTAGAAAATCTGCTTCAAAAGAAAAAATAATACGTTTTTATGACGAAGCAACCGAAGATTATAAATTCTGGAGTACAGATTTTAATATGCACTTTGGATACTACATCCCTTTTAAAACCAATGTATTTAAACGAGATTCTATGCTTAATCAAATGAATCAACAGGTTTTTGATCGTTTACATGTTCCTAAGCAAAACTCGTTGGTGGCAGATCTTGGTTGTGGTATTGGTGGCACCATACAATATGGGGTAAAAAAATATCCATTACTTCATATCATAGGTGTAACACTATCGCCTTTTCAAGCTAAAGAAGGGAACAAAAGGTTACAACACAAAAACGGATTAATCCTAGAAGAAAATTATTGTAACACTTCTTTTAAAACCAATAGTGTAAATGGCGCTTATGCTATCGAGAGTTTCTGTCATTCTGGACACAGCAAACAGGCTTTACAAGAAGCATACAGAATATTAAAACCTAATTCTAAATTAGTTATAGCAGACGCCTTTTTAAAAAAAGAAGAGAAACACCTATGTATTGGCAGCAATTATTGTTATGAACAATTATGCAAAGGCTGGAGTCTAGATGGTTTAGGTAATATTAAAAAAGTGAAAGACACGCTACATCAAATTGGATTTAAAAATATAAATATTGAAGATATATCCTTTAG
This sequence comes from uncultured Flavobacteriaceae bacterium, assembly GCA_964353005.1. Lineage (GTDB taxonomy): Bacteria > Bacteroidota > Bacteroidia > Flavobacteriales > Flavobacteriaceae > Aquimarina. Next base: position 46,017 of record CAYGUC010000034.1, read on the forward strand.
AGTAGCACCATCTGTATTACATGTACCATTTGCCATTACTGGTTTTATAATGAAAACCCTGATAAAGAAAAAACCATTAAAACCTCAAAGTTTAAAAAACTTAAAAGGATCCTTGTTTGCCCTATTATCGGGATTGCATATAAAAAACTTTGGATACTATATAATAACCGCAGAAAAATAGATCGATAATGAAAAAAATGGTAATCGCAGCTGGAACAGGCTTTTTAGGAAAAATAGTAACCGAGTATTTCAAAACAAAAGTAAAAACTATTATTATACTAACTCGTGGAAAAAACAAGGAAATAAACAATATTAAATATGTGAATTGGGATGCCAAAACTATCGGGAATTGGACAAACGAACTAAACAATGCAGATGTACTGATAAATCTAACAGGAAAATCGGTGGATTGCAGATATAATAAAAAAAATAAGGATCTTATTTTACACTCTAGAATAGATTCTACTATTATATTAGCAGAAGCAATCCAAAAATGCACAAATCCACCTAAAGTTTGGCTTAATTCTTCTACAGCTACTATTTATCGCCATTCATTAAAAAAAGAAATGGATGAAATTAATGGAGAGATAGGCACAGGGTTCTCTGTAAATGTTGCTAAAGCCTGGGAAACAGCATTATTTAAACAACAAACTTTGAATACCAGAAAAGTAGCTTTAAGAACCGCTATTGTTTTAGGTAAAAGCGGAGGAGCTTTACAACCTATTTTAAACCTAACGAGAATTGGTTTTGGTGGAAAACAAGGATCTGGAAATCAAAAAATAAGCTGGATACACGAATTAGATTTTGCCAGAAGCATCGATTTTATAATCCATACCCAAAAAATTGAAGGGGTTATTAATATTGTCTCCCCAAAACCTTCTACTAATTCGATTTTTATGAAAACCCTTAGAAAAATTATACGTACCCCTTTCGGAATACCTATATCAAAACCTCTATTAGAGTTTGGTGCCAAGTTAATAAAAACCGAAACAGAGCTTATCTTAAAAAGTAGAAATGTAATTCCTCAAAAACTGGAAAATCATGGATTCAAATTCACATATCCAGAGCTTAAAACTGCTATAAACCACCTAGTTCATTAGCATATGACAACTATATATTTAGAAACCGAAATAAAAGCACCGTTACATCAAGTATTTGACTTAGCAAGAAGTATTGATTTTCATATAATATCTGCTAAAAAAACAAAGGAAAAAGCAATTGCAGGACGAACCTCTGGGCTAATAGAACTATCAGAAACTGTTACTTGGAAAGGAAAGCATTTTGGAGTATATCTTACTCATAAAAGTCAAATTACCGCTTTTGAATATCCAAACAATTTTACAGACGAAATGATAAAAGGGCATTTTAGATATTTTAAACATCAACATCATTTTTACAAAATCAAATCCCGCACCAAAATGATAGATAAACTTGAATATAAAACACCTCATGGTTTTTTAGGCAAACTACTGGACACCCTATTTCTGAAAAAGTATCTTACTCAATTTCTCATTTCTCGTAATCAAGCCATACAATTACACCTAGAAGGCAAAAAAAACAAACAATAATTAAAAAATGGAGCCAATAGATATAACTAATATCTTTATAAGTTATTCTTTATTAAAAGCTTCTATAAGATTCGACTTTTTATCCTATTTTTGAAGAATCTAACAACAGAAAAGAACCATGTCAACAAACACCATAGACCCCAATACATGGGTAGATAAATACAGTGACTACTTATTTAACTATACCGTCGTAAGAGTTGATGATAAGGAAATTGCACAAGATCTAGTTCAAGAAACGTTTTTTGCCGGGCTTAAATCTATGAAAAACTTCAAAGGTGAAGCTAGTGAACGTACTTGGCTTATTTCAATTTTAAAAAGAAAAATTATTGATCACTATCGCAAGATCAATAGTAACAAAGGTAAGGCAGAAGTAAGAATCAATTATTCTTCTGACTCAGAAACAGAAGGAGATTGGCTAGAAGAAAGAGTGGCAGACCCTTTTGACGGGAACGCCGATACCGAAATAGAAAATAATGAATTGGGTTTAGCAATACATAACTGCATGGAAAAGTTGCCTCAAAAACAAGCCCAGATCTTTAAAATGAAAACAATACAAAGTTTCGACACCGAGGCTATTTGTAATGAATTTGATATTACTGCGTCTAACTTATGGGTGATTATCCATAGAGCGCGTACAGCAATGGCTGAGTGTTTAGAAAAAAATTGGTTTTAAAAAAAATGAGTAAGAAAAAAGGAATTTTTGTAAGTTGTCCTGATGCGAATCACTTTTGTGATAAGAATCAATATAAAGAAGCTACTTTCTGGGAAAAAGTAAAGCTAAACATACATCTTATATATTGTAATGCTTGTAGAAAATATTCTAGTAAGAATAGCAAATTAACTAAGTTAGTAAAAAATCCAAAAGTTATAACTATTCCATCATCAGAAAAGGAAGTTATGAAAGAAAAACTAAAGCAAAAAATGTCTGAAAAACAGTAATCTTTGAAAACAAGATATCTACTTGAGTATCTTAATTATTTAGAAATAGTTTAATGAAATCCTTTAATAAGTTATTTGTATCCTGTGAAGAAGCAAAGCATATTTGTGATAAAAACCAATATGGAGAGGCTTCTTTTGTTGAGATTATAAAACTTAATATTCGACTAACCTATTGTAAAATTACTCGAGCATACTCCAAAAAAAACACAAAATTAACAAAAACCATTAACAACTCTAATATCCAAAAATCGATTAGCCCTATCATAAAAGAACAAATGAAAGAACAAATACAAAAAGAATTAACTAAATAATTCTTGTAAAACGATAACTATAACCAACCACATTATAGGTATACTTTCTACCCAAAACGAACAATAATATTCAGATTGTTTTTTTTCTGTACCCCACAAAAAAAGCAAACTAATTGTAGTTATAATAATTGTACTCAAAATTTCTATAGAAGACAACATATCGGTTTTTAATACCGTAAGTAACAAAAATACAACTAACAAAATACTACCAAAAACTTTGGTTCTGGTAACCCCTATTTTTTGCGGAATCGTTTCTAAAGTAGCATCATCGTACTGAAGATCTCTTACTTCAAAAGGCAGCATCATGACAACTATAAATAAAAAACGCTGAATCATTTCTATCAAAAAATCGAAGTTTAAATCTCCCCTAATATGAACTAACGGAACCAATACCGTTATCCCTGACCAAACTACACCAATAATAAAAATTTTTATCCCCGAAAGGCTTCTCAAATTTTTCTTGTTAGGAAAAACAGGCGCAACATACAAGACTGTTAATAAGCTAAAAGGAAGCATGTATATTAATGCCTCTACCGAAACTTCTTTGGCAAGATAAATAAACAAAATACAACTTACAATCGTTAAAACACGAATCCCTTTCATAGATTTAGTTAACCTTCTATGATAAAGCTTAGATACTTTAGAATATTTCACAAAATTATAAGCAGTAATTGCTCCTAAAAAACTAAACAAAAGAAAGTAATGCTGACCAAAAATTCCAAATTTCATAAATGTAACCTGCACTAAGGCGCACATAGCTAATGCAACATGAATACTTCCGTTGATATAAAATCTAAATATGTTTTTAAGGGTTTTCAAATTGAAAAATTAAAGGTATATGTTAACAAAACCCGAATTTGGTTAAAAACTAGACATATCTAGGTTAATTAATTGTGAAAGTTTAACAATTTAATATGTATTTTTGGCGTCTCAATTTCAACTGTTTTTTCGCTATGAAAACTGATTCTTTCAAATTGCGTCATATAGGTCCATCAACAAAGGATCTTGGTGATATGCTAAATACAATTAAAGCAGACTCTATAGAACAATTAATTAATGAGACTGTTCCAGATGATATTCTTTTAAAAAACCCGCTTAATCTTGATTTTGCAATGAGCGAGCAAGAATATTCGTCACATATGCAAAAACTTTCTGCTAAAAATAACGTATTCAAAACATATATTGGTTTAGGATACCATGAAGCTTGTTTACCAGCTGTTATTCAACGTAATATCTTAGAAAACCCAGGATGGTATACTGCATACACACCATACCAAGCAGAAATCGCGCAAGGTAGGTTAGAAGCTTTATTAAACTACCAAACCATGATTTGTGATCTTACGGGCATGGAGTTAGCAAATGCTTCTTTATTAGATGAAAGTACCGCTGCTTCTGAAGCTATGACTATGTTATTTGCTGTTCGCTCCAGAGATCAGAAAAAAAATAATGCCAACAAATTTTTTGTTTCTGAAGAAATATTACCACAGACCCTATCCTTACTTAAAACGAGAGCTATTCCTCTCGATATAGAATTAGTTATAGGAGATCATCAGCATTTTGATTTTTCTAAAGAGTTTTATGGAGCAATTTTACAATACCCTGGTGTATCAGGACAGGTATATGACTATGCTGATTTTGTAGAAAAAGCACATCAGGCAGAGATTAAAGTAGCTGTAGCAGCAGATATTCTAAGTTTAGTATCTCTTAAATCTCCAGGAAGTTTTGATGCAGATGTTGTTGTAGGAACCACACAACGATTTGGTATTCCTTTAGGATACGGAGGTCCACATGCTGCATTTTTTGCTACAAGGGAAGAGTACAAAAGAAATATCCCTGGTAGAATTATTGGGGTTACTCAAGATCTAAATGGAGATCGTGCTTTAAGAATGGCTCTACAAACAAGAGAACAACATATCAAAAGAGATAAAGCAACCTCTAATATATGTACAGCACAAGTTCTTTTAGCTGTTATGGCAGGAATGTATAGCGTTTATCACGGGCCAGAAGGCTTAACTTATATAGCATCAAAAGTAAATTCTTATACAGTTACTTTAAGCAATACCTTAATCGATCTAGGCTTTGAGCAACTTAATACAACTTACTTTGATACTATCCGTATTAAAGCAGATGCAAATAAAATAAAAGAAATAGCTGAAAAAAGCGAAGTAAACTTTTATTATCCAGATCCGAAAACGATTTCGATATCCTTAAACGAAGCAACTACTATAGAAGACCTTAATATTATTATTACCATTTTTGCAGAGGTTGCTCAAAAAAAAGCTTCTTTTATTAAAGAAGTTACTACAATAAGCAGTATTACAGAAAACCTAAAACGAAGAACAGAGTTTTTAACAAACGAAGTCTTTAACAAGTATCATTCTGAAACAGAATTGATGCGTTATATTAAGAAATTAGAACGCAAAGATCTGTCTCTAAATCATTCTATGATTCCTTTAGGATCTTGTACAATGAAATTAAATGCAGCTTCAGAAATGCTACCACTTAGTGATCCACAGTGGGGTAACATCCACCCTTTTGTTCCAATAGAACAAGCTGAAGGTTATCAAAAAGTTCTAAAAAAGCTTGAAGATCAACTTACAGAAATCACTGGGTTTGCAGCAACTTCTTTACAACCAAATTCTGGCGCACAAGGAGAGTTTGCCGGGTTAATGGTTATTCGTGCTTATCATGAATCCAGAGGCGATCATCATCGCAATATCTGTTTAATTCCATCCTCTGCACATGGTACCAATCCTGCATCAGCGGTTATGGCAGGAATGAAAGTAGTTGTCACTAAAGCTACCGAAGACGGTAATATTGATGTAGAAGACCTTAGAGAAAAAGCCCTAAAACATAAAGATAATCTTGCTGCTTTAATGATCACATATCCATCTACACATGGTGTATATGAATCTGCTATTAGAGAAATCACTAAAATCATTCATGATAACGGAGGGCAAGTATATATGGATGGTGCTAATATGAATGCTCAGGTTGGTTTAACAAACCCTGGTATAATAGGAGCAGATGTATGCCATCTTAACTTACATAAAACATTTGCGATACCACATGGTGGAGGTGGCCCTGGAGTTGGTCCTATTTGTGTAGCAAAACAATTAGTTCCTTTTTTACCAGGAAATCCAATTATTACTACTGGAGGAGATCAAGCAATAACCGCTATCTCTGCAGCACCTTGGGGATCTGCTCTAGCATGTCTAATATCGTATGGATATATAACCATGCTTGGTACTAATGGATTAAAAGAAGCTACGCAATATGCCATTTTAAATGCAAACTATATTAAAGAGCGTCTAAATGGTCATTATAGTGTATTATATGAAGGAGAAAGAGGAAGAGCAGCCCATGAAATGATAATTGACTGTAGACCATTTAAAGCCAATGGCATTGAAGTTACAGATATTGCCAAAAGATTAATGGATTATGGCTTTCATGCTCCAACAGTTTCTTTTCCTGTAGCAGGAACTATTATGATAGAACCTACAGAAAGTGAAAACAAGGCAGAATTAGATCGTTTCTGTGATGCCCTAATTTCTATTCGCAAGGAAATAGCTGAATCCAATACAGACAATCCAAATAATGTAATGAAAAACGCACCTCATACTCTGGCAATGTTAACCAATGACACTTGGGATTTTCCATATTCCAGAGAACAGGCAGCCTATCCATTACCATATATCGCTGATAATAAGTTTTGGCCTTCAGTACGACGTGTAGATGACGCATATGGTGATAGAAATTTAATATGTACCTGTGCTCCTATTGAGGACTATATGGAAAATGAAGCTTAGTACAAAATATTGAAAGTACAAAGAGGCAACTATTAAGTTGCCTCTTTTTGGTTACTCTTGAAAATCATGAAAGATATTACATCAAGAAAAGACATAGAATTTTTAATGCACGCGTTTTATAAAGATGCATTTGTTAATCCTGAAATTGGAGTATTTTTTACTGAAATTGCAAAGATAAACCTTGAAGAGCATATTCCTGAAATTACAGATTTTTGGGAACAGCAATTATTTAGAACTGTAGGCTACAAAAAAAACGTAATCAAAATTCATCAAAATTTAGATCTTAAAAAAACAATTCATAAAACTCATTTTGATACTTGGTTATCGTTATTTAAAAATACCGTTGACACAAATTTTGAAGGAGAAAAGGCAGAACTTATTAAAACAAGAGCTTTATCTATTGCCACAGTAATGCGATTAAAAATAAAGTAATCTTTATCGTTTTAAATCAAATAAACATTATAAAAAAGGAAGTTGGGTATTGTAAAACTATTATGCGTGCATAATAGTTAATTAACAAAAGTTTATCTTACCTTGCTAAATTAATTAATTAATTAATTGGGAGCACATGAGTATCAAAATAACTGGCATAGGAAGCTATATTCCTGAGGAAACAGAAAAAAACAAGGATTTCATACATCATGATTTCTTTACGGAAGATGGAATCAAAATCGATGGGGATACCAGTATAATAATTGATAAGTTTAAAAAGATTACAGGTATTGAAGAGCGTAGATATGCTTCTAGTCAGCACAACACTTCGGATTTAGCATTTCTATCTGCAGAAAAAGCAATTTTAAACTCAAAAATAGATCCCGAAACATTAGATTATATTATTGTTGCGCACAATTTTGGAGATATCGACAAAGGTACTTCTCAAGGAGATACCGTACCAAGTATTGCGGCAAGAGTCAAACATAAATTAAAAATAAAAAACCCATATTGCGTAGCCTATGATGTGCTTTTTGGGTGTCCTGGATGGATAGAAGGAGTTATACAAGCACAATCCTTTATCAAAAGTGATATGGCTCAAAAATGCCTTGTTATTGGTGCAGAAACCTTATCTCGCGTGATAGATAAACATGATCGGGATTCTATGATATATTCTGATGGATCGGGAGCTGTAATTCTGGAAAAGACAGGAAAAAAAGGAGGGATTATCTCATCAGTAAGTGCTTCTTACACTTTAGAAGAATGTAATTTTTTATTCTTCGGAAAAACAAATAATCCTGCCTCTAAAGATCAAAACAAATATATTAAAATGTATGGGCGAAAAATATATGAATTTGCCTTAAACAAAGTCCCTAATGCAATGAAAACTTGCATAGATAAAACCGATTTTAATATTTCAGACATAAAAAAAATCCTTATCCATCAAGCAAATGAAAAAATGGATGAAGCGATTGTAAAAAGATTCTACGAACTTTTTGATCTAAACACTCCCGATGGCATTATGCCAATGAGCATAAAAAAATTAGGAAATAGTAGTGTTGCTACCATACCAACATTATTAGATCTTATCCTAAAAGGTGAAATAGAAAATCAATCTATCAATAAAGGAGATCTTTTACTTTTTGCTAGTGTAGGAGCAGGCATGAATATAAACGCTTTACTTTATCAATTTTAATCCATATTTAAAATTCTTTTTTTTAGTTCTATATTGTAATCTATGTAATTCCCTATTTTTACATTTACAATTTCAGATTTAAACGATATGTACGAAGGAAATTTTCCTCATAAAAGATATAAAAAAACATTAGAGTTTTTAAGAAAAAATGTTCCTGCGCCTGCCTCTGTTTTAGATTTAGGAGTAAGAAATCCATTTACTGAATTTATGGAAAAAGAAGGGTATACCGTTAATAATACCTCTGGTGAAGATCTGGATATAAATACCGAAGCCGTAAAAAAAAATAACGTAGATATTGTTACAGCTTTCGAAATTTTTGAACATCTAATCGCTCCCTTTAATATTTTAAAGGACATCAAAGCAAATAAATTAATAGCTTCTATACCTCTAAAACTGTGGTTCTCCCCTGCCTACCGTAGTAAAACAGATATGTGGGACAGACATTTTCATGAGTTTGAAGATTGGCAATTTGATTGGTTATTAGAAAAAGCAGGGTGGAAAATTATAACAAGAGAAAAATGGACACATCCAACTAAAAAAATTGGATTTCGACCTTTATTAAGATTTTTTACTCCCAGATATTATATAGTATATGCAGAAAGAGTGAATAATTCTTAATATTTCATTTTTTATTTTTGCTATCAATAGCCTCAGAGCAAGCTCACAAGGCGTACTTCTTGAAAACATATTTTGTTTTCGAAGCAGCCATCTGGTAGTAAAACCTTAAATGAGAAGTTAAAAAAACAAAACGTATACTATTCCGTGAAAACATATATCGTCATACCTACTCATAATGAAGAACGTTTTATAGCTAAAACGTTAAACTCTTTGGTATCACAAACTCTAATTCCCAAAAAAATAGTAGTAGTTAACGACAATTCTACAGATAACACCTGTGCTATTGTAAATGATTTTGTCCTTCAATATAATTTTATCAGTTTAATTCACACCAACGCTTCTAAAGATCATATGCCTGGCAGTAAAGTCATTAACGCATTTTATAAAGGGTATACTACACTAGATACAGATTATGACATTATTTGTAAATTTGATGCTGACCTTATCTTTCCTATAGATTATTTAGAAAAAATTACAAACTCATTTAAAAAAGACAATAGGGTTGGGATGGTTGGTGGGTTTTGTTATATCCAAAACGATCAAAATTGGGTATTAGAAAATTTAACTAATAAAGATCATATTCGTGGCGCCTTAAAAGCATATCGAAAAGCTTGTTTTGAAGATATCGATGGCCTTAAACCTGCAATGGGATGGGATACTATTGACGAACTATTGGCGCAATATCATGATTGGACAATTAAAACCGAAACCGAACTACAAGTAAAACATTTAAAACCTACAGGGAACTCTTACACACCAAAAGCAAGATATAAACAAGGAGAAGCTTTTTATAGTATGCGATACGGTTTTTGGATCACCCTTATTGCATCTACTAAATTAGCCTTACTAAAAAAACAACCCACATTAATTATAGATTATATAACAGGCTACCTTAAAGCTAAAAGAAAAAAGCATCCTTTTTTAGTTTCTGAAACAGAAGGAAAGTTTATTCGCAATCTTAGATGGAAAAAAATAAAACAAAAAATATTTTAATAGTATTTTAGTCGTAGAAAACAGAATTGTTTTATTTTAACTGTAATATAACCAGTAGCACATCAAAACCTAAACTCATGAAAATCAAATCACTTATTTTATTATCAGGCTTCATATTATTTCTAGTTTCTTGTAATGAAAATGGCAAAACAGAGGATGTAGACTATGTTTTGTTTTCAGGTAAGATTGATAATACTATAGAGAATGAAATTAGTGTGTATGGAAATAGTAATAATTTCAATAAAATAATACCAATCCAACCAAATGGTACATTTTCTGATACCTTAAAAATCGAACAAAGTGGATCTTATAGTTTTATAATTGGCAGAGAACGGTCCAACATGTATTTAAAACAAGGGGATCAATTAGAGCTATCTATAGATACTGAAAAATTTGATGAAAGTATTATATATAAAGGTAATGCTGCCAACGTCAACAACTATTTAGCTGAAAAATTTCTTGTAGAAGAAAGTTTTATGAAAGATGGCCCTGAAGGTTATGAGAAACTCTTTAGCAAAAAAGCTATAGATTTTAAAGAAGAAATCCTTAAACAAAAGCAAACAAAAAACGAAGTCCTTAAAAAATACAAAAATCTGGATTCAGAATTTATAGCAGCACAAACCAAAGAAAATCATTATGAATATTTATCTATACTAAATGAGTATACACCAAATCATCGTTACATTACAAAAAATGTAGAATATCAAACGCCACAAGGTTTTCTGGAGGAGCTAAACGATTTTAACATAGATATTGCCGAAGACTTTAATTCCTCAAACGCATATAAAAGACTAAGCACCTCTATTTTTTATAGAATTTCTGAAGAAAAAGCAGACAATGATAGTATATCTTTCAGTAAAGCACTAATGGATAATTTAGCTACAGTTAAGAGTAAAAATATTCGAAATTCCCTTATAAAAAATATAGCTTATGAAGTATCTCCTGAAAATGAAAATGCAGCTGAATTATACTCCTTACTTATGGAAACATCAGAGGATGAGGAATTCAAAAATGAGTTAACTACTAAATTTGAAAAAATAAAACTGTTAGTTAAAGGAAATGAATCTCCTGTGTTTTCTAATTATGAAAACCATCAAGGAGGAACAACTTCATTAAATGATCTTAAAGGAAAATATGTATATATCGATGTTTGGGCAACTTGGTGTGCTCCTTGTAAAGCCGAAATACCTTATCTTAAAAAAATTGAAGAACAATATCATGATAAAAATATTGAGTTTGTGAGTATCTCTGTTGATCAAAAACCACAATATGATACCTGGAAATCTATGGTTAAAGATGAAGAATTAAGAGGCATACAATTATTTGCAGACCAAAACTGGTCCTCTCAATTTATTATAGACTACGACATCAAAGGAATACCAAGATTTATCTTGATTGATCCAAATGGTAAAATAGTAAGTGCAAGCGCACCAAGACCTTCTGACCCCAAATTATTAGAAGTTTTTGAAGGATTAGATATCTAAAAACACACAAACGAAAATCCTATTTAGCGAAACAAAACTCAAAAACAGACAGGTTTGTCTGTTTTTGAGTTTTGTTTTTGTATATTTGCAGAATGAAACACTCTTTAGTCAGACAACATATCATTGAGACTGCTTCAGATCTTTTTTACCGTAAGGGATATAATCTTACCGGGATAAATAAAATCATAAAAGAAGCAGGAATTGCAAAAGCCACTTTGTATAACCATTTTGCATCTAAAGAAGAAATTTGTTTAGCCTACTTAACTCATAGAAATGATACTTTTATAAAAGATATAAAAATATTTGTTTACAATGCACCCAGAGGAAAAGATCAAGTATATGCTTTATTTCATTTTCTTATAGCTTTTTTTAACGAAAAGGATTTTAACGGATGTTGGTGTTTAAACACTATTGCCGAAATACCAAGTGAAAATCAAAAAATAAGAAAGAAAATTCAGGAACAAAAAGAAGCTTTTATTTTATTTATTAAAAAATTACTAGAAGATAATTATAACCAAAATAAAGATTCAAAAAATGAAGAACTAGCGAGGAAAATCTATTTAATTTATGAAAGCTCGATCGCAGAAAGCAAATTACATCAAAACATCTGGCCTATTCAATCTGGATTATCTTTGTGCAAAAACATATTAAATTAAAAAAATTTAACTAAAAAAAGACAGACTTGTCTGTTCATATTAATAACTTAAACATCACAAAAAAAATGACAACATTTAAAAACAAGACAGCTTTGGTCGTTGGAGGAACCAGCGGAATTGGCAAGGCAACAGTAAACACTTTAATTGAAGGAGGAGCTACAGTGCATGTGGTAGGTAGAAATACTTCTAAAATACAAGATGCTAATAATATTATTAAACATCAGGTCGACATAACCAACACTTCTAGTGTAAAGGAACTAATAAATACCATTTCTAACTTAGATCACTTAGATTATTTGGTAAATGCATCCGGCATTTTTGGTCCTAAATCATTTTTAGAACATACTCTAAAAGATTATGATTCGTATCAAGACCTTAACCGAGGATTCTTTTTTATTACTCAAGCTGCTGCAAAAAAAATGAAAGAAAACAATAGCGGATCTATTGTTAACGTAGGTTCAATGTGGGCTAAACAAGCTGTAAAAGCGACACCTTCTTCTGCTTACTCTATGCAAAAAGCAGGTCTACATTCTCTTACACAACACCTAGCAATGGAGCTCGCAGATCACGGCATTAGAGTAAATGCTGTATCTCCTGCCGTAGTAGAAACCCCTGTTTACGACAGTGTTTTTGGTGGCCCTGATGAAGCTAAAAAAGCTTTAGTTGGATTTAATAATTTTCACCCCATAGGAAGAAACGGCACCCCACAAGATATAGCTAACAGCATCACCTTTCTTTTATCGGATCAAGCTTCTTGGGTTACAGGAGCTATTTGGGATACCGATGGCGGAGTAAATGCAGGAAGAAATTAAATTAATTTTAAAAAAGACTAGATATGTACGATATGAATAACCTAAAACAGTTAGGTGCATTAAGTAAAAATGCTTCAGAAGCAATGAAAGCATTTGAAAATTTTGATAGTATTGCGTTAAAAGAAGGAGCAATACCTGTAAAATATAAAGAGTTAATGGCTGTTGCCGTAGCATTAACTACACAATGCCCATATTGTTTAGAGATACATAAAACAAAAGCTATAAATGCTGGTGCAACTCAAGAAGAACTTGCTGAAACTACATTTATAGCAGCTGTATTGCGTGCTGGTGCAGCAGTAGTTCATGGAACCCACCTTATGGAAAAATAATATAAGCTCTTAAAAATATAAAGAGTAAAGCCTTAAAAAACTAGGCTTTACTCTTTAAATATCGGCACTAAGCCACGAAGTGTGTAATTAAAAAATATCGAGGGTTGCAACCCTCGA
>CAYGUC010000035.1:0-54113 GCA_964353005.1 uncultured Flavobacteriaceae bacterium
GAGTATACGCATACAGGTTAGGATTACTTCCTGCTAGTCCGATGGGGTCTTGGGATAAATACGTCCCAGAGTCTGGGGAGTAGTATCTAAACCTATTGTAATACAGTCCTGTTTCTGTGTCCTCGTACTGCCCTTGGTATCGAAAAGGTATGAACGTTTTATCTCCTTGCAATGTACGAACCTTACCATAAATATCCAACTCACAATCCCACACTTTTTTACCATTTTGGTCATACGCCTGGGTGGGTGTACCCAGATAATCGCATACAATACTATAGTGGTTTTCTCCTACCAACTTGGCTGTTGGTCTAAACGTATTGGGATCAAACACCCACGTGGTTAGTGTAGTTGGTGTATAGGGCTCTTGTGCATCATAACATAATGCTCCCACTGCGTTTACACTCATCTTGGGGCGCTGCTCTAGTGGGTACTCCCACTCGTGCAAGAGCACATTGCCATCCCATATAAAACGGGTAATGGTATTTTGACGGTGGTTAATCTTGGCTGTTCTTCTACCTAGTGGATCGTACTCATAACTTATTTTATCAAAGGTATTTTTTATGGTGCTTTTTAGCATACCATTACCATACCATTGGTATTGCCAAGCGGTAGTTTTAAAATCGTGTTTGCGTATCAGGTTTCCTTCTGCATCGTACTCGTATTCGTACTCGGTGTCTTTTTTTAGTTTACCGCCTACATCATAGGTACGGTCTGCACGGTTTTTGGTTTTATAGATATTACCTACTGCATCGGGCATTTTATAGTCTATATGCTCATCTGCATATTTGGCTGCTGCCAGATTACCAAAATCATCGTGGGTATAGGTTATGCTTCCGCTTTTTAGCATATCTACCATTGCGGTTAGCCTGTTGTTTACATCCCAATGGTAGGTTTTATGGCGGGTGCGTCTGCCATTATTAGATACGTGTTGGGAGTGTATGTTGCCTTGTCCGTCATATTTTTGGTATACTTTGGTATGGGTACCAAAACTTCGTTCGATTTCTTGCCCCAACGCGTTGTATTGCATTTCTGCATGCCAATCTCCAGATTGTATCTTAGCGGTTTGCCCCATAGTATTGGTTTGGTATGCGATTGCAGCACCAAGGCTAGAGGTTAATTGGGTTCTGTTACCAAGCTCGTCATAACTGTTAATAACGCTGTGTTCGTCCTGGGTTTCTTGTATTACCCTACCCATTGCATCTCGTGTAAAGGCTACTTTGGCGTGTTGGTTTTGTGCATGTATTAGCAGCCCGTCTTTATCATAGCGGTACAACTCGTAGGTATCGTCGTAGTGTTGTGCGCGGGTGATTCTTCCTGCGGCATCATATTCATACTCTGACCATCGGTCTTCTGGTCTGGTAACCCGCACTACTTTTCCTGCCCGATCTCTATCGTATCTTCGTATAAGGCCATCAAAGCCACGTTCTGTTATAATCTCTCCTTTTGGATTTCTAAAAAAGCGATACTCTTCGCTTCGTTCGTTCTGGATACGGGTAAGCTGTGCTTCGCTATTATAATAAAAGCGTACTTTTTGCCCGTTTTCTTCTCGTATTTTAAGATCTCCTAATGGGGTGTAACTAAGTTTAATGTCGTGATGGCGATCTTTTATATGGGTAACTTCCTGGTAGGCATTATATGCCAGTGCTACCATATTGCCATCGGGTTGATCGATGGTAACTACCCTGCCCAGAGAGTCATAGGTAAGGCGTTGGGATTGCCCGTTACCGCTATCGATTTCTATATTTTTTCCCCATGCATCATATTTCCAATGGGTTTCGGTTTGGTCGGGCAGCACAATTTTTGCCAGATTGGCGTCTGCATCATATTCAAACCGGGTACTTATTTCTTGCTCGTTTACTACTTTTTCTAACAGCCCCAATTGGTTATAAGATAGTTGGATCTGGGTGCCATCTGGATTTTTAATTTTTTCGAGTTTATAGGCTTCATCATACATAAAGGTTTTAGTTCGCCCCTCGCCAGATTGTATGCTTTGTATTTGATTTTTCTCGTTATAGCTTATTTGCTCTGTACTACCGTCTGGTTGTGCTATTGCTATCGTATTTCCTTTTTCGTCATACTCATAAATGGTTACATTACCTTCTTCATCAATCTCTCGCAATAGTTCCTGATAGTCATTATACTCAAAAAACTGGTGGTTGCCCATAGGGTCTGTTTTTTGTATACAAAGCTCTTGTTCATTAAAATAATAGGTATGCTGCCCATTACTGTCGCTCATTACTGTTTTATCTGCATAATAAGCAAACTCTCCTGTAAGCAATCCCCCATCGCCCCATGTTTTTGTACACCGGCGGCGGGCATCATAGGTCCAATAAAACGACTGCCCGTTGCGGTCTGTTTTTTTGGTCATTAAATGCTGCTCATATTCTATCTGGGTGCTTTGTTGCAGGTTATCGGTAATGGCTATGATATCTCCTGCATCGTTATAGGTATACTGCACCAGTATTTTAGATTCTTCGCGATGCGTTATCGATACGGTATCTATATACCCGTTTGCATTGGTATCGATAGTAAGAACGCGTCCTACACTGTCTATAATGGTTTGTAGTACTCCTTTATTGTTGTATTTAAGAGTTACTTTATTACCTTGATAGTTGGTGATTTTGGTGGCTTTATAGGTAAGATAATCGTTTTTGGGTGTAGGTATTGTATTATAAGTATACTGCAGTTCTGCACCATGATCGGTTAGTGTAAACGTATTATCGGTATTGTGGGTGAGTGTAAGTTTTTCGGTACGGTTATATACAGATTCGCCTGGCAGGGCATAATCAAAAAAAGCACCTCTGCCATCTGGTAAATGCACGATGATCGCATCGTCTTG
The DNA here is from genome assembly GCA_964353005.1 of uncultured Flavobacteriaceae bacterium. Classification (GTDB taxonomy): domain Bacteria; phylum Bacteroidota; class Bacteroidia; order Flavobacteriales; family Flavobacteriaceae; genus Aquimarina. The sequence goes on from CAYGUC010000035.1 coordinate 2,840, forward strand.
CTCACTTACTTTAAGAAATAAATCATAGCTACAATGGGTACCGTGCCCCAATAGCCCTTTGTAATCCGAATCGGAATACCAATTGCGTTCCCAAACAATAGGTATTGGCCCGGGGAGCTGAAAGTCTTCGCCTTCATAATACACGATACCTGTTACTAAATTAACGGGGTCTTTGCCTAACCAACATTTTAGTTTTTTGGGTCCCATTTTTAGATTGCCTATTTTTTTGGTCAATCCTTTTAAAGCATTAAATGCTTTTTTAAATAGTCTACCCAAGCCTTTTACTGCTGTCATCCCTACCAATCGCATTGCCATTTCGGCTACGGTATATTTATGTGGTATTTTTGGCCCTCCTACAAATACACTGTTACCAGCAGGTATGTATATCATCATACTCATGGGGTAACTATATAATGCTAACGGAAACTTAAATCCTTTTCTGGGATTGGTTGGTAAGCCTTGTGATGCAAATGGCGGATCCCAGCAGGTTAAACTTTTACACATTTCCCCACTTAATTTTGATCCTTGCGAGATCACGGTTTCGCTCCCGTAGTATACCTCGCCATCGTTAACTCCCATAGGTGGCATAACCAAAGGCCCTATATGGTTCATCATAGGGGGTAATATCCCAAATATAGAGGTGGTAGTAGTCCCTTTATGGCGGTTATTTACTTTTACCGATCCTCCCATTGGGATTACCATAGGTGCTGCCATCCCTAATAGGGGAATCGCAGGCAGAGTTAAGGTAAAGCTTACATAATCGATAGGATCAAAAATAATCCCTAAAAATGGATATGGAATAGGTACAGGTACCACACCAATCCACAGCCAGTGCATATCTAATGCCCCAACCAGATCAAAATGCCGCATAGTACGTTCTGGTTGCTGTGGTGTGATCGTTGGAGGAGTAGGAAGAGTAACGCCATTATAAAATGGCAAATCACTTATTTTAGGTATTTTATCGATGTTTCCTGACATACTATTATGTTTTTATCCTTTGGGAACTAATGCTTTTGATTTTCTGTAATTGGTAGTTTTTTCATACCAACGGTCATCTTCTAATAGTCGGGCTACTTCTTTTTGTAAGCTAATTGCGGTATAACCATAGACTTCTGCAAAGTCCATCATCTCTAGTGCAATAAGGTTTAAAGAGGTTCCTTTTATTTCTTCGGAAGACAAAGATATTGCTTGATCAAAAGCAATTTTATATGCTTCCTGTGCTTCTGGTGTAAGACTTAATTTATCTGCAAAGTATGCGTATAGCCTATGGGCTTCGATACTTATATAAATATCCTTATCTTTTGCTAAAGCTGCTGCTTCTTTATAGACAGTATATGCGTCTTCTGTTTCTTTTAATTGAAAATAAAGTGATCCCTGAAGCATTTTTAACTGTAGTAACATGGCAGGGTTATGATCGGCTCGTTGTATCCCTTTCTTTACTGTTTTTAAGGCTTCTCTTTTTTTATTTTGTATACTATACAATTGTGTTTGCATTAGGTATACGGTAGTAATCCCATCCAAAAACTGATGTTGTGTAGCTAATGCTAAAGCTTTTTCTGTATACCCTAACGCTTTTTGAGGATTAGACGCGAAAAGACCGCCTGCTTTAACCAAATATTGTTGAAAATGAAGGTAGGGATCTTCGGGATCTTTAAAAGCTTCTTTCATACTCCCTGTTACTGCTTGCAGGGCATCTACATTAGGAGTAACAACCATTGCATTGGTACTACCTACTTTTTTTAATACTCTGGTATACATTGGATGCTCTACGCCGTCATAGATCATAAATTTTATTGCAGCAGAAGTATTTGCTTCTGCTAATAAAATCAACCAATCCTGAAAATCTTCGTATTGTTTTATGGTTGCGGGATTAAAGACAAGGACTAGTTTATCTTTTGGGTCTAATTCATAATATTGATGCAGGCTGTTTATGTTTTCTATAAAAAAACGGGCATCTATGGTTTCTTTTTTCAGGTATTCTTTACCTATAACTTTAAAAGGTTCTTTTTTTTCTTTCTGGGCAGGTGTTAAGCCATCGTACCATGCTTGTAGTATGGTAGCAAAATCTTCTATAATAGATTGCCCGTATGTAAAAGGAGAGGTAAATTCCTGAATGAATAACAAAAACACATCTTTTCCTGAAGATCCTTCGGATAGCTGGTATTTTACAAACGCATCTACAAACTGAAGTTCCAGCCTACTGGATTTCCAACAAAAAAGACAAACCTCATCGGGGGTATGCTTTTTAATTTCGTTCCATTGTTGGGCTATTTTAAAAACCTCTTTGGTTACTGCATTGTTCTCCATCCTCTTTTTAGTTTAGGTTTATTTCCTTTCCTGCTACTTTTACCCCATCATCTCCAGACACATTTGTGCTTTTGGATGCTAAATTGGCCTCATCGCCTCCTAGTAAGGAAAGGATTTGTTTTCCGGATACTCCTGCCTCTGTAGGGGTTAAGCTAATTGCTGAACCATCACCACCTTCTGCTGCAGAAACCATTGTAGCATCGGTTTCTCCTACCACCACAACGCTTTGCCCAGACAGCATTATTTTACCGTCTTTATCCATCGATAATGTACTTTTTCCTACACTTAGCGTTACTGTGTTATTAGCAACTATAGCTACATTGCCTTTGCCATCATAACTCATTAAGTTATCGTCTGCATCTTTGATCAGGATATTACCTTCGGCATCATCAAAAGTGATTGTGCTGCCTCTGCGAGTGGTAATGCTTTTTATTTTATTACCATCTAACCCTCCTATTCCTGTAGTGCCACTAAACAAGCTACCCATTACAAACGGGCGGTTTGGATCGTTGTATCGAAATCCTATCATTACCTGATCGTCTACTTCTGGGATATGCACAAACCCCCTGTTTGTTTCGACATCATCACTTTTTCCTGCATCTGGAGTCATCACTCGTATCCATGAAGTTTTCATCGCTCCTGTTTGCCATTGAAACTGTACTTGTACTCTTCCTTTTTTCTTAGGATCTTCATTAGATAGTACAGTTGCTATCTGCGGTTGTGCTATCGGAAACTCTACTCCTGGTTCTGGTAAAACTTCTACTCCAGACGATATTGCTTCAAACTGGTTTGTATACTCGTAAGATCCTGAAGCGTTATGAGTAATACGGGTAATTATATATTCACCATAATTTTTTATATCAAACTCTCCTTTATCATATCGTGCAGAGGTTACTTTAATTACCGATCCTACAGTAAGTCCTTGCAGGTGACTGGATGCACTAAGAACGTTTGCATCTGCTACAGCACTGGATTGTTTGTTTTTAAGAACGGTGTCTATCTCGCTCTTATCTTTTACTCTTGCTACAGAAAACCCATTAGGCTCGATGGTAAAAAGTTGTTTGGAGCTATCTAAAGCAAAGGCCCCCAACTCATTTAATCCTGCTACGTTTCCTTTGGTTTTGGATTCATTTTTTTTATCATCCAATGCATTATACGAAAAGTTAGTATAGTTATTTGCTTTGGCTTGTATAGATATGCTTATGGTGTTTATATCTTTACCATACTCTATTGGTATTGCTGCTTCTAAATTTGGTTTCCCAAAAACAAGTTTTACGCCATCATAATACAGCCATTCATTGTATTGTTTAGCCAATCGTTGTATAAATTGAAAATGACTTTCCTGATATTGCACCTGATACTCTATCGGTGTGGTAGACACAGGAGATACAGCTGCTTGTATACCAGCAGCATTAACAGTGTCGTTTACAATAGTAGAAAGATCTTTTTCTAACCAGGACTGCATGTGGGGTCCTGCTTCTAATTTAATGGTGTTAGAGTAGCCACTAACTATAAGTTTGCTATTAAATCCATTATCGTGCATAAGTTGCACATTGGTAATAACTCCCAGAAATTCTTTTTCATCAAAATTGATTACTACTGGTTTCCCCAGCCATTCTTTTGATTTATCGAGTGTATGTGTTCCTACGGATTCAATAGTATCATAATCCAGAGTAATTTCAAAATCATGATGTTCGTTTATTTGCTGGTTAAGAGATACATTCTCAAAGTTAACAAGAAATTCTCCATCTATACTTATTTTTGTTTTTGGCTCTATCATACTATTGTTATTTACATCAAAAAAATTATTTTTTATAGCTCTAAAAGTGTAATAGCACTACTAAACTCTTAGTTATTATATCTCTAAATTTGGTTATTGCTTTTAAGCTGCTCCCAAAAAGGTTTTTGACACCTATTTATCAGGTTTTATTCATAAAACTGAACGGTTTGGTATTCTCCTGACTGTTTTATGACATTAATTATTTCTTGCTTTATACGTTGCATCTCCTTACCTGTAACTTGATAGTCTAATGCAAATACTAAAAATATTGTATCGCCCTGATGCACCCATATCCAGTTTATTGTTTTAAAGTAAATCTCTACTTCTTCGTATCTTTCTAAACTCTCGAAACAGGATTTAGCTTTTTGTTGATCTTCAAAATCCCATTGTTCTACAGAAATATGACTTGATCCTTTATTATCTTCTGGAACTATATATGAATAGTGAACAGAGGACACTTCGAAAAAATCTTTGTTTTTAAAATCTCTTGCTAATGTTTTTAAGAAGCCTTTAGATTTACTTCCCTCTCGTATTTTTTTTAAATCCCGTAATTCATTAGGGTCTTTATCGAATTTATATCCTTTAAAATCCGCATGTAAACCTTTATTGATTATGGATATTTTTTCTGTTGTATTACTCTTAATACTATCATAAGAAACATGAAAAACCCGAATAGAATCCTTTGTTTCAACATTTGCTTCTTGCTGTAATTCAACCTCTTTTTTTACAAGGTTTTCAGATTGTTTTTCTTCTTCATTTTGTTTTCTTTCTTTACAGCTTATAAAGAATATGAATATTGTAATAAATTTTAGCATCAGGTTCATACTATTGTTTTATAGTTTTATTAATAGAGGCTTAGCCGCAGCTTCATATACTATCTGAGCTAATCGATTATTACTAACTTCTTCTAAAGAAACAGATTCTGATAATTCTTTAATCAAATTATTAAATCTATCCCATTCACCAACACCACAAATTTCTATACATCCTATCGATCCAAAATTTCCCGAGGTAGGATATTTAGGCCCTCTATGCACGAAGAAACCTGCATATACCCGCCATGCCATCTCCTCCATAGTAGTTATATAATCCCATGTTAATACATACGATTGTGCATCTTGCAAACCTACCACATGTGCATTAACAGTAGTTGTTCTTTTTACACCAAACCGTATTGCTTCAAAATCTTCGGTAACCTCGTTTCCTAATGTATCTTTGCCACTTACCTGCACTTTATATAAGGGCACTTGGTATTTTAATCTTTTTGGACGATAAGGATAACTTGTTAGTTTAGCCACCCCTACTTTATTGTTAGTTACCGTAATTATTACTTTTTGCATATTGTATTATCATTAAAGTTTATTACGGATATCATTTTTATAGTTATTCTTGAAAAAAGACATACAAATTTTCCTTTTTTAAGGGTTTCCATCCAGTTCCTTTAAATTCTTTTTTTGATCAATAAAAAGCAAGATCAATGCTTTTAATATCATCCAGACCACACCTGTAAAACTTAACATATTCTAATGGTCATTGCACTTGGTGTTTTCTACTACCTTTATATGCCCATGTTTTGAATACATTAGTTTATTGAGCGCATTTATATTATTAATTTCAGTTTGTACTGTTGTACTTTGCAAAAGTGAATTCGATAGATCCTTAATATGCTGCTCCTCTGTTGATTTTATAACTAAAATCGATACTGAAATAGCAACTAATACCAAAAGAGTAATTGAAACAAATATCTTAAGATTTTTAATCACATAGTCACTATTACACCAGACCAGTTTATATATCAGAATAATTGCCGCCTAAATTTTCTCCAGATTTTCATTTCATAAATGATATGTTTTTCTTTTAAAGAAAAGTAGGTGTAAAAAATCTATGTTTTGATTTTGTGCAAAGTAAAGCACCTCTTATCCTATTAACCTGAAACCCGATTCATCTGAAATACATCAGTTTGAATAAAATTCTACTAAGAATTTTATACCAACCTTTCGACAAGCTCAAGATGACTGGCATTTCAGTACTAAAAACCTATTCTCGATAGCTCTGCTGAACTTGCCGAAGTATGGTTTTTACATATCATCTCGAATGCAATCGAAAGACTAATACGAAAACCACTCGAATTGACAGTTTTTTATGGTACATACCCAAATATTAATCCAACTCAGATTATTAGTATAACTACCATATAGTATACCATTTATCATACACGTTTACATATACAAACATGATTCTTGTAAGATTATATGGCTATCAAAAAACAGATAAAAAAGCAAGCCAAATAATTTGACTTGCTTTTGTGCTAAATTATGCTACTGGCCAGCGGTTAAAATGATTTGCATTACCAATATTTATCTCCTCTGCTGATATTGTAAAGTTGATCGTCATTGGTACATCTCCGCTTACCTCTAAACTTTCTTTATAGTATACGATATACGCGTTTTTGAATTCAATTCTTTTCAAAGCCGAATCTTCACTAGTTTTCTTAAAAGTGATGACCCCTTCTATTGCCTTAAACTGGCTGTTTAACATTGCTTCGATGATAGCAGTACTCTCTGTAGACTCTATAGTAATATTAATTCTACCACCATATACGTTGGAGGATACTTTACCTTTTTTATCGGTATCTCTACTAAATACAAATTCTGTAGCTAGTACATCGTTTTTTATTCCTTCTAGCTCTAATTCAGCTCTAAATGATCCCATAATGTTTTTTTTAAATAATTAATTAATAATTGATTTTGGTTGTTTTGCACGTATAACGACTAGTATTGTATAGTTACAAAACAGACCTGATTTTCTATGCCAATAGAAAATTTTCTCAACTAAAAATAAACGTGCTAATTTGGGAGAAATTCCCGAGTGAATACTCATTGAATAGACCCTAATAGATCTATAATCAAACAAGTATGACAGTTTATTTTACAAGAAAGAAGAAGATTCTAAATTGTCATTTGTTATATCAAATATACAGAAATAGTTTTATAAAAAAAATATTTCTGCTTAAAAATATTCAAATTTTACCTTTAAAAAAAGTAAAGGTGATAATCAACAAAAAGATGATATTACAGAGTATTATTTTATGTAAAATATCATTTGTATAGGTAATGTTTTCGTTTATATTTTTATCCAGTTGTTGCTGTATTATATTTAATCTGGATTGTTGCTGTTTTTGTAAGCTATCGGTAATCTTATACAATCTGGTTATTTCTTGCTGTACATCGGTGTTATTACTATTCTGCCTGGAAAATAAATAGGATATGTCTTCTATTTTTTTTTGTATATTTTCTTCTTTATTATTAGGTAAAAATAACTTTTTTGCAGGCGTTTGTGTATCTACAATAGTATTGGGGGTTATTAGTTTTGTGGATATCTCATAATCCCTATCCATCTTAGTATATAAATAGGTTACAATACATAATGGTATTAGCCCAACAAAAAAGAGTATTTTGCTTCTTATATTTTTGATCTTTTTCTTAGATGGTTTTATGTAGTAGGTTTCTTTTCCTACTTCGATCCCCTCTTCTTCCTCTTCTTCTTGGTATTTAGCTTTTTGGTCTAAAAACTCATACCTGTCCAGACTATATTTATCCAAATATAATTGTGCTCTTTTTTCTCTAACCAACCAATCCAACACCTCCCTTACATATCGCTCTGTAATTTCGGGGTTATCAATTTTCCATAAAACATCTCCTGCAGTTAACCCTATTGGTTTTTCTCTATCTGCATTATACATTATTTTTAAGATAACGTCGTGTATAGGTAAATCTGTAGATGTACTCATTTTTTAAAGAATATGATGTTCTGAAATAAAATAATATTGCTTTTTACTACCATCTGTATACATTTTTGTATTCTTTTTGGATAGTATTTCTTCTAACACTTCTATTTTTTCTCTTAGTTCTTTTACTATTTTGGTAAAAGCTGCATGTGATGTTCTTCGTTTTCGTTTTATATGCTTGATCTTGGTTTTTAGTAAAAAATCATTTTTTACAGGAATTCCTGTTTTTGTAAAAATTAAATCTGCCAGATAGTCTTTTCTTCTTAAGGTTCTTCTAAACAAATCTTTATTAATGTTTCTACTATTTTTTCTGTACATACGATACAATCGTCGTCGTTCTTTTCTTTTTACTTCTTTAGAAAATAATGGCACTAACGATTTATAACTGTCTATTGCTATTTCTAATTCTTCTTTACTTAGCAAATATCCGGTAACTGCATCGGGATTATCTTGTGGACTATACTTTTTGTTTTTATAATACTTTTCATACATATAATTTCTTGGTAACATCCCTAAACTGTTAGAATAGGTGGTGTCTCTTAAAATCATTTCCTTTATTTGTTCTCCTGATTTGCTCCTTAAGAACCCTAGTTTTTTTGCATGGTATTCTAAAGAGCCTGTAAATGTGGCGTTAAAACGTATGGTGGTACTTAATACCGAATCCAAAGCTTTATCAAAGGATGTAGCAGATAATGTTTTATTTATTTTAGGAAAAACAACTCCTCCTTGATAGGTACTGTTATCAGGAGAATCATATACATAAATATTATCTACTGATGGTATACTTGTAAAGATATTTTCGTTTTTAATAAGATCGTTTTCTACAATAAATGCTCTTATAAAACCAGAATGATTTGTACTAACGCGACCTAAAATATCTTTTGCTTGCAAAAGATAATCTTGATGTTGATCGTCTGCTTTATTCTCTAACTGGTAAAAAATTATCCTGGAAGATGTTTGTCCTAGTTTTTGGGTAATATCTTTGATGTTTGGTGGGGTAAAAAATCGTTCTTCGCCAGCTACCATTATAATATTATTGGTAAAACTTTGCTTTGCCATATCTGCTGTAGCATACTCAAAACATTGTTCTATCCCTTTGGTGTTTTTTTCGCTTGCAACATAATTTTTTGTGTCCAAAAATATATTCTGAAGGTAATCTACCCACAAGGAAAAGGATTTGGTTTTTGGTAAAGCATAAAATTTTCCGCAACCATAAGAGCTGGCACTAAAACTAAACTCATATCCTTTATATTTTTCTTCGGTAGATAGTAGTACCCATATCCGCTGCAAAGAACTCATGAGTAAAAGCTGCTTTTTTTTGAGCTCTTCTGCACAATCAAAAATAAAATGAAAGTTTACAATTTTATTGTCTGCTTTTATATCTTTTAGTTTTCTGATCAATACATCTTCTCCATCTACATTTATCAATTTATTGTCATAGTGATTCCAAACGCTTATTGGCACTGCTACAGTTGTAGAATCTTCTGTTTGTATTATTTTTTCTTTATGTTTTGAAAGGTCATAGATAAATCCTCCTCCTATTTCATTGGCATCAATATAGGTATACGTTCCTTTTGTTTTTTCAAAAAAGGCTAATGAATCTACTTGATCTATAGCGTATACTTGTTGCTGCCCGATTTGTTTTAACAGAGATCCTGGTATCCAACCTATGGTTCTGGAAACAGAATCCTCTGGTTTAAGGTGTGCCAGATTAGAAACTAATGCTGCTTTTTTATTTGGGTTGTATTTATATAAAAACACAAATTGATCCAGTAGTAGTTTTTTATCGCTTTTTTCTTTAAATAATGGGTCTTTAAACACATATACCGAGTCTTCTTTAACATATTTTTCGATAGTATATAAAGTATTAAGGTCCTGTACGCCTACTGCATATCGCATAGGTTTGTAATTATACTCGCTTAATTTTGGGTGTGCATAATGTATTACATTATCTTTATGAACCCACCCTACATATTTTGCTTTTTTGGCATCTTTAAAAGTTCTTTTTCCGCTAAATAAAAAAGAAAATAATCCTTTAGGTTTTCCCAGTACCTCAGGATCTGCTGTTGCTACTTCTAAATAATCATTTTCTTGATCCAGCACATAAAAGGGGGTTAATATATCTTGCTCTTCTCCTTTTTTTTGTGCATAAGGATCTAAATACACCAAGTTTTTGGATCTATCTGAATATACTTTGTATACACTTTTATCTTTTCTTTGTCTTTTTCGTGTTTTTGCGGTTTCTTCTAAATTATAGGTATTTCTTTTTGTTTTTTCGATTTTGGTATATTTCTTAACCTGTGCTAAAAGCGGCGTTTCCAATACCGATAAAAGACTTAAAAACGTACCTAAAAAAAGTACTGTAGCAGTTTTAAGTTTTTGTTTTTTGTTATGTTGCAAATATTGGATCATTGATTAATTATACTTTGTGTTACTTGTATTTTTTTTAAGCAATTAAAGGTGTCTATTACTACTTCATTAATAAGTACTGTTTTTTCTCCTTTTCCTTCTAAATGGTGCAATCCCTGGCAATAGCTGTACAAATCATTGTATCTTGCTCCATTAATTACTACGATTACCTCATCGGCATCGTTACAAGTATATCTGTTTTCTATATGTTTTAAACTTCTGTAATAATCTCTTTTATTATTAATGGAAGCATCTGCGATGGTTTGCAATCTTATTTTTATATCTTCTTGTGCCAAGGATAAGGAATCTAAATTACCAGATTCTTCGATAGGCTCAAATAATGGTAAAATCTGTATTCGATGGGTAACCGGGTACTTAGAGGTATTTGTTTTTAGTTTTACACTATACATCCCCGGGTTTTTATACACATATACGACTTGCCCCTCATACGCATCTACAGTACCTGTTTCTCCAAACTCCCAAAACCAGGAATCTATACCGGGCCCATAAGATGAAAAAACCAACTCCTCGCCTACATACCCTACATCTACCCCATAAATTCTGGCTATAGAATCTTTTGCTTTTTTCTTAGGTAATGATATCACCTCTATATACTTGGATATTTTATATTTGGCATCTACCTCTAGGGTAACCATGTATTTTCCTTTTTTGTCATAGGTATAGTTAACATCATGGGCGCGCATTATTGTATCGCCATTACCCATATACCATATCATATCTCGGTTTTTATAATCTAAACTATCGTTTATTGCAAAGTTTAATTTTTCGTTTACTTCATAATGATAGTTTTCATTAGAGTCGTATATAGAAAAATCCATATTGCTTATAGTGGTCTTATAAGGCATCCATATCGCTATGACTAATGCTGCGATAATAGCAATGGCAAGTATTATTAAAATGACTTTTTTATTAAATCTCATCGGTTTTAAATATTTGCTTTACATTCATTAAGGTTATCCATAATGATTTTTTTGTTTTTTAGCATAGAACTATGTTCTTCTCTGGTATCAAAATAAATCTGTAATATATTAGCTGATTGGATCCCGAAAAAATATTTTGAGTTCATTTTATTTTCCTTATACACCGATCGAATACCAAATATCTTTTTATTTATTTCATCCTTTTTTTGCACTTGATGAATGTCAAACTCCATTGCTTTTACTTCTTCATGAATATTTTTTACTTTTTCTGTATATTCATTTTGCTTTTTTATAATAGTTTCGTAGTTGCTAATTGCTTCTAGTAATTCCCCATTATCTACCACTGGTATTTTTACTATAAATTTTGTTTGAATAATATAGAGTACGACAATTGCCAACGTAAATAGTAGTATAAATTTTATTCTTCTCCAGAAGGATTCGCTTAAGTTATCTGTCTTCATGTTTCTCGATATGTTTATTAGCTATTTTTATACAATAAAGTGTGCTATTATTTTTTAGATTTCCCTCCTTCTGCCCTGTATTTTTCTCTGCACTTTTCTAACAACTCTTTATTATAGATATATTCTTCAGATTCGTTTTCATAATCATCTACTATGGTTTGAATTGCTTTTACCTGCCCTAATAATTCGGTGTACAATTGAAATTTATATTCTTCTACAGCAGATTCTGTATTGGCAATTTCGTTTTCGATATCTGTTCGCATATTAGATATCAACCCCTGAAACTGTTTATGCTCTCCCAGCGTTCTTTTTTTATTTTTTAATCTGTACAGATATTTAGTAATCTCATCTAACTTAAAAGTTATGGACGCTTGCTTTTCAAAGATTTTATTATACTCTGCATGCTTTTTTTCTAAAACATCTATTCCTTTTTTTCCTGTATGGATTGCAAACAAGCTACTACAGAACAGAACTGTTAGTGTTATCAAAAAAACTAACAAAAACCGTAATTGAGAGGCTCTTCTTTTTTTATAATTTAAAGGTTTCACGAGTCTATAAGTATTAATAATTATCTATGTTTATTTTTATACACCACTAGTTTAGTGTTATACTACTAATCTATTATGGACCAGGATTTGTTTTTGGGAGCAGATTTTACACTCATACTTTCTTCGCTGATCACAATATTATCTTTTCGTTGCCCTATATACTCCAGATCACTTAACCTTCGCCATAATTTATCCATAACTGCCATAAAATAATCTACCTTATCCAGAGTAGAATTAATATCCTGGTGGTTATAGTTCATATCTATTACATCTCCTAATGTAGACTCAAAAACTGATGGTTTTATATCTATCCACTCGTAGTAATATTGTAATAGTTTTTCTTTTTCGGTTTCTTCCATAATGGCTAGTTCGTTAGATAGATAGTTTGCCAAAATAGATATTTTTTGTGCGATATATACCGGGGGTTGTTCTTCTCCTGTTTGGTTAAACTCAAAAGTATGTTGGGCTACAAAATCCATTACTTTATCACTTAGCAAAAAGGTGTTACGAACCAGTGTATTGCTTTGTTGTTTCTCTCTATTTTTTTTATTGATAATTACCGAGTAGTTTCGTAATCTTATTAGTACTTGTGCTATTTTTTTATAAAATTCGTGCAATGGCTTGTGATACAATATTCGGGATACGGGCGGGGTATATTCTTTATCGATGATAAAGCTACCGTTGCGCCAATATACTTTACCTGCCAATAAAAAATAGGTATCTAAAAAGCTGCTGTTAAATTGGCTTTTGGACACTATTTTAAGGCTCACTTTTGGCAATACATTTGGATGATGCAAGGGTATTATTTCTGGATCTGGTTCTCCTACTGGAATTAGCTCAAACGGATTGATAGTTACCATAATATAAAACTCTAAATTGCTATTGGTATCTATATCTTTGGATTCTATCTTTGCTACAGGAGCTTCGCCCCCGTACATATCTGTAGAAAATTTTATTTTACATCCTCCTGCGGTAATTGCATTACAACTTTGCAGTGCCAGTACCAATCGCTCTTCGGTATGGGTTTGGGTTTCTATTTCTAAGGCAGACAACATTCCTTGTTCTGCTTGCAACAAGCCATAATCATAGGTATGGATTCTGGTTTGCACGCTATCTCTAATGGTATCTACCGAGTTAAAATAACTTTCTACAAAATGATCTTTGGTTAGTTTTACTCCGTCTGTCCAATTAACCGCATAATGGTTGTTATTTTTCATCTGCTTATATTTTTATGTTTTTCAACTGTGCTATCTAATTTGCTATTGTTGTTCTATTATTTTATTTAACTCTGCCTAAAATGGTTTTAGGTATTTTATCTTTTTTGCCTGATTTTTTCATTAATTAAAATACAATAACCTATATCTTTTTTAAAAGGAGATATTTATCTTCACATTCGGATAATCTAAGATATGGATTCATATTGTTTCCATAATTTTGAATAATTAAAGACTCTTTCTCATATTTAGCATAAATAATCTCTTTTGGATCATCTCCATATAAATTATCAAAATAAATATATGATTCGTCCTCATTTTTCACTATTCTTATATTTCCTGAAATATTTTTTTTGTTTGTCTTAAATTCATATTTCAAATTAGTAATCTGAATAGTTAACTCACAATTGTTTCTTCCTGTCAACTCATAAATACCATTATAGTTATGTTGGTCGTTTTTAGAAACATTTAATACTTCAAAATTCTTTTCTTTACCTAAAGAACCAGAAACTTCTTGTTTAATTAAAATTTTTTTTTGGTTTATATAATTTCCTTCTTTACAAGAGAATAAGCTCAAAGAAAAAAACAAAAAACAAACAAGTCTTATCATTATATTCTATCTAAAATGGTTTTAGGTATTTTGGTTTCTTTACCCGATTTTTTCATTTGCTCGACATAAGTCTTATATGCTTTTTTAGCTTTTTCTTTATCTCCTAACCCCCAATATGCATCGCCCAAATTTATATACGCAACTGTACGGTCTGGAAACTCTTTCGTAATTTTTTTTAATAAAAATATAGCTTCTTTGTATGCCCCCGATTGCTCTAAATAATATGCTATATCGTTGTACTTTGTCAAATTTTTACTAGAAGGAACATTTTTTAAACAAGAACTCAAAACTAACGTGTCCGCTTTTAACATTAATTTTTTATAATATTTATTATTATACAGATTCTTTACATGATTAAAATAATCATCTATATTTTGCTCATAATCTTCATTTTGAAAATTTTGAAAGCTAATTAATTTAATAAAATCTTTTTCAATCTTATCAATCGCATCATAAGAATACAATGGTTTTTCTTTAAACTCATGACCAAAAATGGTTTCTTCATTACGATCACTATATAAATTGAAAGCTTTAGTTATAAAGACATCTTTATTTTTAAAGTGTATATAGTGCAGTTTGGATTTATTTTTATACAAAAACAAATCCAATGTATAATTGAGTTTTAATCCATTAGGAATACACTCACAGTTTATCTGAAAATCATTTACCATTTCTTTATCGGAAATCTCCTCAATTAATTTAGATGCAGAAATATTATATTGATTATTATTTCCATCAATTATTACTGTCTTATCTGTGTGATTAAGCTCAATTTTGTACTCTACATCTTTGCATGTTTTAGATGTACTGTAAATAATGGAATCATTAGATATTAAACCTCTATTAAACGTATTGTCTTTTAACTCCGATTTTTTTATAGAATTTATATCTGTTTTCTTTTCCTTACAAGAAAATATATTTGCCAGAATGATGATTATATAAAAACACTTAAGCATTAATAATTTATTTTTTAGTTTATTATATCTTATAGAAGCATGTGTCATATCTCTATTAGGCCCATATAGCTCAATTATTGTTTCTTCATAAGATTCATGATTATCTCCCCAATCATTAGGGTTTCTAGAGATTTTTGATTTATGATCATTTTTATCCTTATCCTCATTATATTAAACTATGCCCATTATTTTTTTACTCCTATCCTCATTCGCAACACGCTTGGCTCTAACTATTTTTTCAAGACATATTAATGTTAACTATTTTTTCTTTTTCAGGATCAATAATTATAATTTCGGATGAGTCTTTTCTAAGATTCATCCTTTTTACTTTTAGTTTCTTTTTCTGATTCCATATATTTTTTAAATCTTTTCCGTTAAAATCATCTTCATTGATTAAAGATTTAGTTCCATTATAACAAGAAGATAGGTCAATTATATCAATTTTAGTTTTCTTTACATCATTGTTAACTTTTATTAAAGCAATCAATGATTCCTGACCACCTCCACAGCTACCTCTTAATTTATAAAGTCCCGTAGAAGGGTATATAAAATAAAAAAGATAGTATTTAAAGTTATCTTTTTCAAAACCAGCAATTTCCATTAGTTCCCCTTGGCACGATTCTTTATCTGTTAATCCAACCAATGATATCTTTTTTTTCTTTTCACCATTAGTAATGAGAAAATTTCCATTAGAATAGTTTTTGTTAAGGTTAAGATTTAATAGGTTATCCTTATTTTTGATAGTCAACTTACCTATAAGAACTGAATCATCGACAATTCCTTTAAATAATACTGAATCATTTTTTTTCAGAACAAACTCATTTTTATTCTTAATTCCCTTTAAATAAATTAAAGTTTTATAAGGGTCTTCATCTTTATAATTATAAAGCGAGGCAAAAACACTATCATCCTCTCTAATATTTAGATTTAGTACCACTTCTTTAGAATTTAAAACACCTGTAAAACTTAAGTTTGGATTAACAATGTCTATTTTCTGAAACCCTTTTTTTACTGTATCATTAGCAAAAATAATAGAACTGCTATTGTCCTTTTTATTTTCTTTACAAGCAAGAATGGTAAGACTAAATAGCAATGAAAGTTTGATGATAAATGTTTGTGTATGTGTCATAATTTTAATCTAATTCTTCACATAAGGATTGCACATAATATCTGGTGGTCTGTGCTCCATTAAACATGAACGTTGCTGATCGTTCTATTAATATTTCTGGCTTTTGATTTCTTTCTATATCATAATACATATAATGGTGCGCATTTACAGTACCAATTCCATTATAATACTTTATTAATATTGCATCATAAAAACTTTTTATTGTATCAGTTGGTTGATTTTCAAAAATATCATTGAATTCTTCAAAATTATCTATTTCACTATTAACCCAACTAAACGTTATAGTACTTTCTTCAACCTCATCTGGAGCCTCAACTAAATCTTCTTGATTATTATTGTTCCAATCATTAACATGATTTCTTAGTCTTCTAATATGACCTCTTAATTCTGTTGTTTTATTATCGAGAAGAGTAATAATTGCCCCTATATTTTCTTTCCAGTTCCATACTTGATTATCCGATGCAACTATATATCCCCTCCAATCAATAGTTCTTCCTTGATTATCCAATATTGTTTCTCCATTCTCTAATTCAATTAAATTCAACTCATTTCTTTCTCTCAAGGACAATCTACCATAGTTATCTATTTGACCTAAACCATATCCTCTTGGTGCTCCAAAGTTTGGCAACCCTTCGATATTAGCTATTGTATAATCTGTTCCAATATTAAACTGCCTAAATTCATCTGAATTTCCAGTTGCAGATTCATGTCTTATTAATTTAGTCAAAAACCAATATTGATCATCGTAACCTTCTTCTTGTATATAAGAAATAACATCATCCCTATTAGGATTTTGCCCTCTTAAGTAAAACACAAAAGTTTGTATATTTTCATCATTCCATTCGGCATCACCATTTACATATTCAAAAGTAGCTATACCTCCCCGAATATGATTACCAAAATCAACATTCCATGTATCATGGGCATTAATAGTTCGTGTTTGAACTTCATCGTTTTCTTCTTCGGGATAATAATTCAACCATTTTCTTACTACCTGACCATCATAATTTTTTGTGTACTCAATTTTTAGTCTTCCCCTAATTTGGTCATCTTGGTTGTTAGCCACTGTGATAATTGGCATCGCAGGTTCGGAAGTTATAGGAATAAAGCGTTCTGTGGCTTCATCTCTACCATTTAATTGTACATCATTGGCAAACAATTCCACAGGAGGTCTTACCCTTAAAACTTGATTTTCAAAACTCCTTTGAACGCCTGCTACCTCTACATCAAATACTAATTCGATTTCGCTCATAATCTTAATTGGTTTTTATCCAGTTTTCATCTAACTCCAAAGGTTCCATTTCTGCTTGACCTTCTTCGTTTACGACTCCTTGATACATAATGTACTTTTTTCCACCTAGTGATTGATTGTCTTTTCTTCTAATTTTCAATTGAACGAACTCACCTGGCTCTATATTTGCTGTTTTTACTATTAAGGTTGCCTTTTTTGTAAAAACAGCTGTATCGATTCGATTTTCCATATATTCATCCATCCAATATGCTTCTAAAATTTCTGGCTCTATACTTTCTTCTTTTGCCTGGTATGGTAGTTGTTCTATGGATTTTACCCAGTTTTCTTGCCATGGTTTTATAAGGGTTTGCCCCTTAAATTGTTGTATGGCAGGAGAGATAATTAAATTTATGGTCATTGGGGTTTCTCCTTGGTTAGAAAACGTTTCTTTATATTGCACTAATGCGGCATCGTTAAAACTATAGGCAAACTGTACCGGGGTATCAAAAGAGTCTTTATAAAAGGATAGTTCTCCTTGGGTCAACTTACAGAGTTCTCCTTCTTCACTATGGAGCATCCACCATACCAATACCTCATCGTCATACCCAGATAATAGAGTTAGGTATATAAAGCCTCCCATTGGTTGTTCTCCTGCGCGTCCTGTTTTTGGGTTCATAAAGTGGTGGTATACTACTTCTGCGTTTTGTACTTCCCACTCGCGACCAAAGACTTTTAATTTTGCTATATATCCCATATTACTCTTCTGTTATTTCTGTGTCCCCATCTTTATTTTTAGAAACACGACGTACATACAAAACAGTCTTGTTTTTTATTTTATTATCGGTTACATCCCCATCAAAATCCAGCATTCTGGTAAAAATGGGCATTGGCAACCATTTATTGGTGTATAATATCCAGCCATAGGGACCATTATCATCTTCTAGCTTGATCACATTATTAGGAAACCGTATATTTTGATCGTCTATAAACCGGTTAAACCACCTACCCAGGGTTACATCTTCGGGTAATTTTACAGAAAAGGAAGCGTAATGCCTTTCCTGCGGGGATCGTTTTATTTTTACGGTTACCTGCATTAGCCTAAAGGTGTCTACATTGTTCCAATACTCCTCGTCATTAATCTCATTATTCACCATCCATAGTTTATAAAACGGACTTGGTATTTTTAAATACATGCTTCTGGAAAATACATAAAATGGTGGCACCAGAAACCATAATATGGTTAGCATTGCCCAGAGTTCGTATCCTAGCTTATTTGCCCACGAAAACACAAAATAGTAAATCCACGAGGCGAGTATGATGGCTATAAACAAGGCTAGTATAATCAACCACCTGTTTTCTTTAAATCCTATACTGTTAAAAATCTTACTGGTAGAAAACCAATTAAACAGAAATCCCATACCTAAATAACTACAAATAGAAATGACTAAACCACCCCAGATAAATTCGTATTTAAGAAATCCCAGCAAACTTGGTAGTGCCAAGATTATAGCTAGTAGCAGAATAAAAATGATTAGTTTTTTCATTTTTAGTACTGCTTTTCCTTTTGCTAGAGTATTTAATACTACTACTGCCACAATCATAATTAGTGGCGCTAATAAGTATTTTAGAAAAAAAAGTAATAATACGTTCATTGGTTGTTAGGTATATATATTATAAATACTTGGTGCTAAAATTTGCTGATCTTTAATTTTTTTTACTTTTTTGTTGGTATTTTGTATTATAGTATCATACCCCAAATAGTTTGTTCCTAATTGAAATCCACTACTGTATACAATTTTATGCTGTACTATAATTTCTCTATTTGAAAAAGTGAAAAATTCTAATATCTTTTTAATAATGCTGCTGTTTTTTTGTAATGCTTTATACTCTTGATGCTCTTCTAATTGCATTATTGCATAAATATCATCCTGCTCGCTAATAACTGGTCCTTGAGTGCCTATATCATATCCTAGTATTCCTTCGCCTAAAGCCATAAAAGGGCTTTGTTCTAACACACATGGTCTGTACTCTAATACGACATCAAATCCTAATATAGATCGTAATAGCTCTTCTAACTCTGGTAAATTTTCTTTTAATTGCTCTGCATTACATAGATTGAGAAACAGTTTATATAGCTGTTCTTTTTGTAAAGGGATGTCTTTTTTGATGATCGCATTTGCAAACGTAAAAAGGTTTTGTTTGGCATAATCATCGGTAAAAATATGAAGATGCCTATTGGATAGTTTTAATTTTTCTTCAAACAAAAAGGTATCAAAAGGAATAAAGAAATGGATGTTTTCTTCTTCTTTTTTTCGATTTTCGCGTATGGCATCTACAATCTCTTTATTGCTCATAGAGGGAGTGCTGATTACCAATGGGTGAAATAATATTTCTGGTAATTGATGATAAATACTGTTACGGCTTAAATGAATAAATACCGTATTTGCCTTAGGGGACATACTTAAGGGATCATAACTGCTTAAATCCAGCACGTCTTTGGAGAATGCCCTGCTGTTCATACCATGGTTTTTTATCCATACGTTACGATCTTTTGCATCCTCTAGAATAAACATAAGTTCTTCATAGAACACCTCTGCTACAAAACCGGTAATTTCACTTTTTTTTATGTCATCCAGATCTACTGCCATCTGTTACTGTTTTTCCCAGATTAAACTTTCGTCTTTATAATCTACTAATACCACATCGCCAGAAACTACACTTTCTGATACTATCATTCTGGATATTGCTTTTTTAAGATAGGTACGAATCACTCCCGATATTGGTCTGGCTCCATAGGTTTTTGAATATCCTTTGTTGGATAGATGTTTTAACGCCTCTTCAGATAAATTAAGGGTTATATTTTTTTGTTGTTTTAATTGTTGCTGCAGGTTTTGGAATTGCAGCACAAAGATCATTTGTGCTACTTGTTCATTAATTGGAGCAAAAGGCACTACCTCTGTGATCCTACCCAAAAATTCTGGTCTAAAATGATCACTCATTACTTCTATCAATTGATTAGAAGATGGTATTTTTTGCTCGCCAAACTGCTCTGCAATCCATTGGCTGCCTATATTAGAGGTAAATATAATGATGGCATTAGAAAAGTCTCCTTCGCGCCCCAGTTTATCATGAATATGACCTTCGTCCATAATTTGTAAAAACACATCGTATACCGAGCTGTGTGCTTTTTCGATCTCATCAAATAGTATGATCGAATATGGTTTTTCTCTAATTTTATTTACCAGCATCCCTCCTTCTTCATACCCTACATATCCAGGAGGTGCTCCATATAAAAGTGCAGCAGAATGTTCTTCTTTAAACTCTGACATATCAAAGCGAATCATCGCACTTTCGTCATCAAAAAGTAGTTCTGCTAAAGATTTTGTAAGCTCTGTTTTACCAGTTCCTGTTGGGCCTAAAAAGAAAAATGACCCTATAGGTTGTTTTGGGTTGCTTAATCCGCTTCTGGATTCTATAATGGCATCAGACAACGTAGTAATGGCATGATCTTGTCCTTTTACTCTTGCTTGCAGGCGTTCTTCAATATTAAGAAGTCTTTCTTTTTCTTCTGCCTGTATTTTTCCTATAGGAATTCCTGTTATGCTTGCTACCATGGCCGAAACCTCATGTGCTGTGATTTCTTTAATAGGCTGTTCTGCTATTTTTTTTGCTTCTGTTAGATATTCTTCTAGTTTTTGAACAAGTTCTTCTTCTTTTTCTATGGCAAGGATATCGTATTTGGTCGAGATGTTATTTAACACTACCGGGCTAATCCTATCGGTTACCAGACGGTACAAGAAATAAAGATTGGATATCGAATCTTTTTCTCCCAGGGCTACCGCTTTTAACTGTGCTTGTAATGCTTCTATCTCTTTTAAAGAATTGGCGTTACTGGTATGCACCGACGCTAATGTTCTATCTAACAACTCTATTGCTCCATGAGGGAGTTTGTTTTCTTTAAAATATCTTTTAGAGTATTGCACCGATTCTGTAATAGCTTCTTCGGCTATTTTTAATTGATAATATGCAGTGAGCTTATACCTATGGTTCTCTAAGCATTTAAGTAATATCATTTTTTCTAACTCCTCCAGCTTTATAACTTCGAGTTTGCGGTTTATAGAATGTTTTTCTATCGTTTTTCTATAGGCATCGGGATTGATGGTGGCAATCAAATTAATAGATCCATCATTAAGCTCTGCAGAAATTAAATTGGTTACTGCTCCTGATCCTCCCTGAGCCCCTTCGATAAGGACTTGTATATCATCGATAATTAAAAGGCAGTTCTCTACTTTTTCTATTTTATCAAAAATATCGCTTAGCTTTTTAGCTACATCGCTCTCATTGGCACTATTTGCTAATAATTTGGATGCATTAAGCCCTATAATCTGTTTTTCGGAAACCAAAGAGTTTTCTGATTCTGCAATATGCTTAATTAAACCTTTGATAATCCCCGTTTTGCCTACTCCAGAATCCCCTACTAATAAAATACCTCTATTTTCTTGTCGTTCGAGACTTTCCAGAATGCTTCGCATTTCTTTATCCCGACCTAAAATCAAAGTACCTTCATCTATATTTTTTTGGGTAATAAGATTTGTACAATACGGTATTGACCCTACTAGTTCTGCATGTTCACTATCGGTTAAGTTTTTTGAGGAAAAAATAGGGGAATCGTATATTTTATAAAATTCTTCTTCTGTTACCGAAATGGTTTCTAATTGCTTGTTACTGTATACAACTCCTTTTCTGATAATTGCTGTAAATACACAAACCCCATCTATATAATCGGTTCCTAATTTTAATTTTGATCTTTCTGATTCTTCGAATACTTTATCTACCTCTTCATCTGGCACAGGTTCTGTTGCATCGGGATCTTGGGATTCGTATATTTCTTTTCGCATTTCGAACCACTCTTGCAGGTAATCCACATCTTTACCCATACTAGATAATATGTCGCTTACTCCTGTAGGTTCATATAGTAATGCTAGTGCCAAATGTGCTACTCCATAAGTCGTATGTCTATCTTTTGTGGCAAACGATTTTGCTAATCGTACTGCAGATACTAAACTTGGACTAAAATTATTTTCGATCATTACTAATTATATTATGTTTACACGATAAGGAGTACTATGTACAGATTTGTTTTCTAATTCTAATTGTAGGTAATGCCCTAATCGTTTTTTATTTTCATTGCTTAAATTTCCGCTTTCGCTTAACAGAACCTCTACATTAATGGTTCTTACTAATCCTTGTTTTTTGTGTATCGATATTCCTACTCCTGATTTTACTGATACATTGTTAACCACATCCCCTATGGTCATATATATAAACTCTTTGATATCTTCGTTAGATACTATTCTGTCTTTGGACAGCAATCCATATCTAAAGCTACTTATTTTTTCTTTTGCTCCTTTTTTTACTATTCCTCCAACGGTATCTGTTTGCAATCGTATACTGTCTGCTTGTAGTTCGATAGTTTGGTATTGATTAAGTAAGGTGCCTTGTTTTATATCATTGGCTAAACCAGCATTTGTAGTCCAATAAACACACTCGTATGTATCTGATGTTTTATGCGGAATGGTTTGCAGGTAAACTTTATCGGTATTATCGCTTACATCTTTGTATCTAAAATTTACTTTACGCTCTAAAGTGTCTAGTTTATCATTAAGATCTTCGAGATATGCGTTTAATAAATCGTACCCAACGGCAGAAAACGAACTACCTTCTTCTCTTACTGTTTGTATGACATCGCTTAAAATAGCTTTTGCATTACGCTCATCAAACTGCTCTATGTCTCCAAAATAAAGAGAGAAAGAACCTGCCATATTATTTATATCATTTTTTAATGCACTCTTATACGTTTTTCCTTCATTATCTATAAGGGATTCTACATTTAAGAAATACTCTTTCTCCTCAAAATAGAGGGAAACAATCTTACCGTTTCTTTTTATACTATGTTGTTTGTAGGATCTTTTTCTATTCACTACAGGAAATGTGTTTGTAGAAATAGTAATCTTATCCAGCTCTTCTTTTGTAAAAGCTACCGAAAATGATATTTGTAACCAGAAAAGCTCTTTATCATATTCTTCTATTTCTTCGGGATTAAATACTCCCTTACACCTATTGGTTAATTTATCTCTTTTTTTGGTACTATTGCTAAGGTCTATAGTGTATAAATAATCCTGATAATATCGTTGTATAGCAGTATAATAATGTTCTCTATTCGTACTTATATCTTCTTGTTCCTGATATAATCTTAAATCATTACCTTCAACGTCCTGTACTCTACTCATTTTAAGATATGGACTAAGGCGAGAGTCTTTTAGCAAAATGCTTATTGGCATTTTGGTTATTTCTTGTAATAAAGATTGCTCGATATCTATACCTACCCAAATGGTATATTCTGGCACTCTACTTTCTTTATAAGAATTTATGATATGTTTAAATCCTTTATCGGTATCGAACGCTAATTGTCGTTCCCAGGCGGTGCAATATACTTTTGCTTTTAATAGTTCTTGTTTTTTGATTGGAGTAAAAAACACATCGTTTAACTCTCCTTTCACTATCTTTTGAAAATATAGTTGGGTGGTTTTTTCTATTTCTCCTACTTCCTCAGAAGGTTGTACGCTTAGTAGTGCATGTGATGGGGTAGGAAGAGACCAGTTTTCATTAACCAGTATTTTTGATATTCTTTCAAGAAGCTTGGCATCTGATATTTTTACTTCCTGATATATTTTTGATAATTCATAAGAGAATACATCTAAAAACATCTCAATAATCGGATCTACTTTTTGAGTATTTTCTATTCCCCACAATTCCATAGAACGCATTTTCATACGTTCCTTAATTTTATTATAATTATTATCAACCATACCTTTAGGTTATTATTGAATTTTTTGTGAGTCTATTACGTGTTACAAAAACAAGTTTTACATAAATTCAATAAGACTCATTGTTCATTGGGATAAAGGGCTTACGTATAAGGATGTATTAAAGTTAAATGCTACTCCGGTCTGTACAATATTTCCAGAAACGCTTATCACTGCTTTTCTTCTTACTTCAGAGTATTTTTTAGAATCCATATCGGTATCCATTTCACTTAAGCTTACTTTCACTTTTATATCTGTAAGTCTGGTTTCATATTTAGTAATAGATTCAAGGAGTGATATTCTTACTCGCTCTTCCCATTCATAAATTTTGACTAACTGATTAAACTCAAGTTCCCATATATCGGATCCAAAATCATTTCTTCCTGCAACTTCACCATACCTACTGGTTATTTGCATCATAATATATTGAGCAATAGACTCTTCTACCGGGCATCTTTTTTGCGTTTTTCCATGTAACATACCAGAAAAATCAACAGGTAACTTTATATACTTCATCTGCTTTAGATTTTAGTGCTTATCCTCTAGTTTGTTTTATCCTAAAAAAAGAGGTTCTTTATACCTTAAAAGCATAAAAAATGTAGTATTGGAGAATAGTGTAATACTCTGGTATAATCTATATGTTATTTATAAAATAGTATCTGATATTTAGAATTATACCTATTTGTTTATACAAAACATATTACTGAAAAACACGTAAAACCAACAACACTTACTGTTCTCTAATTTCTTCTTAAAAAACAAAATTTAGCTTTTGAAAAAATCTGTTATCCTATCGCTTTAAGCGAAGTCAATAAACAAATTGATTAAACTCAACATGCATTGACTTCGCTCAATATGGATAGGTGTAAATAAATAGTAATCTTAAATTACTGTTGTTTATATTCACTATGCCATTCTGCATTTTCAGGACCATCTCCTTTATGACCGTCTAACTGAATTACAAAACTTTTTGCAGGAAAATATGGAGTAATGTGTATATCTAATAATACTCTGTCTTTTTGGTTCTTATCTTGTTCTATTTTCATTACCTGAAATCTTTCGATAAGCTTAGACGGACCTTGTATCCCATCCAGAAACTTAACAATTTGGCTTCTTAAATCTGCTTCTGTACGAGTTGTCCAGTTTTCGAAAGCTCTTCTGTTTAAGAAATCAAAAAGTACTTTGGTAATATGATCGAATACTCGTACTACAGAGTATGTTTGTAGTCCTAAATTATCTCCGTTAAATAATGTTTTAGCAGAAAACGCCATTACCTTACTGTATTCGTTAACCATTGGTACTAATCCCATTTTTTCTAATTCTGAGATTTCGCTCTTTTTAAGGTCAAAACGAACACTTTCTACTTCATTAATTCCACCAAATTTCTTACCAGCAACTACCTGAGACATCAAAGTGCTATATATTTTTCCAGCTAAAGCTGAAGATGGAGGAACGTAAAGATTATCTTCTTCTCCTACCACATCGTCTTTTTTTCTTCCTAACAACCAGTTACAAGACATTAACGTGTTAGATTTAAAAACATCTCCTCCTGTATGGTTTGCATTAAAGAAAATATCTACTACATCGTCTGGAGATTCTAAATCCTGAAAATCTGTAACTAAAACAGCTTTATTATCATATGCAATTTTTGACCATTTATCCAAAACAGCATTTGATCCTAAATATCCGGGTACATTTAATATTCCATAATTACTTCTAAGATCCAGACGGTCAAAATTTTGTTTTAGCTCATTTGCTACATAATCTATAAACAGGGTATTATCTAAATCTTTTAATTGGTCCAAATCTGCATTAAGTATGGTTACATTTTTTACTTTATCAGATTCTGTGTTTTTATAAAACAATGCCATAGATCTATACGATCTTTCTAACTCTTCTGTAGCTTTTAAAGCCTTTTTTAAGTTTGAATTTAAGGTAGCATCTGCTTTTTCTGCACGATCTTTTGCTATATCGCGCATACCTTCGGCATCTTTTCCGCTATTTAGCAAATCAACCCACACGTTTAATCGATTTGATAAATTTTTTCTTTCTGTTTCCCATTGCTCATCGGTAAGAAAGATATTTCTTCTTGCTTTTCTTTTTGGGTTCAGGTTAGAAAAACCATCGATTATATTTTCTAAAAAAGAAAACCCTCCGTATTCTGCCAATGCATCTACTGAAGAGCTACCTTTTTGTACTTGTTTTTCTTGTTTAGAAACTGTTTTATTTTCTTTTGCTTGTATTGCCATAATAATTTATTGTCTATTAATGAATATCCTACCTATTATTTAGTTCCTGCGTTTTCAATCTCTTTTAAAGACTCTTCTAATACTTGAACAATAGCAGCTCTGGTTTCGGGGTTTTCTAGTGCTTTTTTCAATCCTTTGTTAGAGGTTAATTGACGAATAATTTTGGTATTTTGTTCTTTTTCTATATCCAGTTTGCTCAAAAAATCACTGTTTTTTTTAATAGATTTAGATCCAAAATCTCCAAGGTTTTTAAAGCTTACTTTTTCTTTTACATCTGTTCCTTGTTCATCCTGAAATTCGACTTCTACATTTGGAGCAAATTTTTCGAATACCTGTTCTACTGTTTGAAGACCATAAACGGCTTCTGGTGTAACTGGGGCTTCGTTTGTTAATTTTTGAATTAGTAACGTTTTGTTTGCTGGGATATCTGCAATAGATTCTCCTGCATCTACTTTTACTTCGTTACCACCTATTCCATAGTTATACATAGACATATTTTAAAGTTTTTTGTTATATATTATTTTTAAATACTCGGATATTCTTATTTTATATTATTAGGTAATTCCTTCTATTTTTTATGTTTTTTCATAATAAAAACCTTAACCCATTTAGACTATAAAGTTTTTGTATGCAATCAGCAAGATTTAAGCACATAGTTTAAGAGCTCACTTCTTCTATATAAACATTTGCTGATTTTTTTTAACAAAATTTGAAACTGAACAAAATTCACATCAATACTATAAGTAATTGACTATTCAAAATGCTCAAGAAAATATTCTTTCCTTATTTTTTAAAATACATTTAAAGACAAAAAACAAGTTTATATGTATCTTATTTATCATTTAATAATGTTTTAAAATCATTACTTTATATAGGTGGGGTAAATATGTAACAAACTTAATAGATATCACACAAATACATATACGGTTTAACCTCAATATTAAAAAGCTTTAAGTATAAGAATTTAGCAAAAAATGACATAACCAACTGGCTATCTACCCCTAAGATATTCATCATAAAACTTCTTAATTTTTCCTTAAAAAAATTACAATTCTATCCATATTATAATAACATGATAAAATCAGCCCACTATTTCTAAAAACTTTTAGTATTATCCATATTATTTAATTATAAATTTTAAGATTGATAGTTCTACATTAAATAATAACTGACTTTATTAAAGCACGGTATAGCAAGTTTTATTAAAGTCAGTTTTATTCATTATGTGTAAAATTAAATACCATAACTTTTTTTTCATACCCTATTTTCAGTGAAATTTGAATATATAAGACATAAATTCAATTTATATTATAATAAATAATTGTTTTTGACTCTTTTATAGTTACTTCTTTCTACTCCAATATTATTTTCCTTGATAATTCAGAGGTTTATTAGACACAATTCTATATATCTCGATTTGTTTTATTTCTATACATTCTCCTTTACTATGAAAAATCATTGTTTATATTAGAGAATAATGATCCAATTTAAAAGTAACGCAAATCAAAAAAACAATCACATTCTCTACTATATTCAGTTCTAGTTATTGTTTTTTGTTACCCAAAAAACATCCAACTTTTGCTTGTAAGTTCATGATAGAAATTGTTATTTATTCACTTATAAAATTAAGATTTCTGATACCTGTATATTCATTTGCTATAAAATTTAACAAATTGTCTTGTTTTTTGTTATAAAATTATGGTTACCCCGTATTTTCGCTATGTTACGGTAGGGGGAAAACCCCCTTTTTGGTTTCTGGATTATAATTAGAGGATTCATAAAAGTTAGTTTTTATGCATGATTATGTCATAAAACTTCAATTTATAATACAATAATAGGGTTTAAAAGTTTCATTTTTAGACACTGGGGTATTTTTTATTTAAAAAGTATAAATAGGAAGGCTTAATATCATTATCGAACTTACAGTATGATTTAAAAAAATCTTTAAATTTAAAGTACTATCTTAGTAATATTAACCGTAATATATGCAACCAACCGAACTTATTATTCAGCTACAACAAAGAAATGAGAATGCTTTTCAACGCATTTATGAAATGTATGCTGAAAACACTTTTGGAGTAATATATAATATCATTAGAGATGAAACTTTGGCTGAAGAAATCCTACAAGATGTTTTTGTAAAGATTTGGAATAATGCCAATTCTTATTCTGAAAAGAAAGGGCGTTTTTTTACTTGGATACTTAATATTGCCAGAAATACCGCTATTGACAAGACAAGATCTAAGTCTTTTAAAAACTCTAAACAAAACCAGAATGCCGATTATTTCGTAGATATATTAGAAGAGAAAAGTAGTTTTTCTCATAAAATAGATGCTATTGGTATTCAAAAATATATTGATATGCTAGAGCCTTTATGTAAGAAAGTGATCGACTTATTATTTTTTAAGGGATACACTCAAAAAGAGGCGTCTGAAGCATTGGAAATTCCATTGGGAACAATTAAAACCCGGAACCGAATATGTATTAATAAATTAAGAGAAACTTTGGCAGTATAATTATGGATATGAAACAATATATAGCATCAGGAATTTTAGAGCTGTATGTGTACGGAGCATTATCTGAAAAAGAGAATGCCGAGGTATACAAAATGCTACAGCAATATCCTGAAATAGAAAAAGAAGTTGAAGAAATTGAAAAGGGATTAATGCAATTATCTACTGCGGTGTCGCCTTATAATCCCGAAGCATTATATAATCAGGTTAAGGATAAACTAAACCTTACCAATGGTGATGTAAAAGTAATTCCAATTGATAAAAAACGAAGCAATTGGTTAGGCTATATTGGTTGGGCTGCATCGATTGCCTTACTGATCGCTATAGGGGCTCAATTTAATACCATCCAGAAACTTCAAAAACAAGTTGTAAATGTAGAAACAGAAAATATGCTTTTAGATGGTAAAATCAATGTTGCAGAAGAAGATTTAACAAAAACAAAAACGTTATTGAATGTTATAAGAAGTAAAGATATTATTCGGATTCCATTACAGGCACAAAAAATATCTCCAACTTCTTACGCATCAATATATTGGGACAAAAACAATCAAACAACTTATATTGATGTAGCAGGTTTACCTACGCCACCTCCCGGAAAAGTGTATCAGGTGTGGTCATTAAAATTAAATCCGCTTACACCTACTAGTTTAGGAATATTAGATACATTTAATGAAAATGATATTAAAATTTTTGCTTTATCGAATGTTAATGAATCAGAAGCTTTTGGAATTACATTAGAACCTGAAGGAGGTAGCGAATCTCCAACTCTAGAACAATTATATACATTAGGGATGGTAACTTCTTAAACAAAGATAGTGCAATACTATCGAAGGTTTAATCTCTAAATTTTTGTATCCCTATCAAAAAAGTGTAGTTTAATTGAATATATAAAAAAATCCTGATTTTAGATCAGGATTTTTTTGGCAATTATAGGGACAAAAAAAGGAAAAGCCTGTTTAATTCATGCCAAAAAAAACAGGCAAATTCCATAAACAACATCAAAAAAACAATCTTTATAACTTTACTTCAATCTTTTTTAAAAAGACACATTACTTTAATTTTTAATACTATCTATTCGCTTTAGATAAACCATGAAATTTTTAGTGTAGGTTTTAAAAATCAGCTGTTTTTTTCTCTTTTTAAAGCAAATAATTATTAATAATCGATTCGTATTCAGTAATTATTTTGATTGTTCTATACTATATGTACGAAATTAAATGATCTATGGTTTTCTACTTGTTAAAAAAAAAATGAAAAACCCTGCTATACTAATGTGTAACCAGGGTTTCATCTAAAAAACAAAAAAACTTAAAAATTATAGGTAATACTTCCCTTTATAAAAAAAGGAGTTCCTGGGGTAAAATGAATCTCTTCTATAGGCTGTGTTTCATTATTTAATCTTGATTCAGTAGCAAATTGTGCTTCATTCCATTTGGTATCGAATATATTTTCTAGAGATACTCCCAAAGTTATATTTTTTAATGTATAGTTTATGTTTGCATCTATAATCGTATATCCTTGTGCTATGATGCTGTTATCTTCATTAGCTGCTCGATCCCCCAAATAGCGATACTGTATTCCTGCTGAAAAGTTTTTAAACTTGTCAATACTTAGACCCCCGGCAGCTGTTACTTTTGGAGCTAAAGGAATATAATTTTGATTTTCTGGAGTATCCAAACTTCTTGCATGAGTATAAGTAAGGTCAGAGTCAAGAAATAACCAATCATTAATTTGATATCTTGCACTAAAATCGATTCCTAACCTTCTGGTTTCTCCACTTGGTTCTACAATTCCTGCATCACCGACATATACAAATTCCTGCTCAAGACCTAAATACCAAGCAGTAGTATTTACAAAAAGACTCGAAAAAGGTTTCCAACTTACACCTGCATCTACCCCGTATGCTTTTGGCAGAATAGAATTACCGTTTCTTTGCACAACTACGCGAGTATCATTACTATGAAAACCAATCCCAGATTTTATAAAAATATTGATGTTATCTGCAGCATTATAGGATATTTTAAGTTTTGGGCTCACTATAGTTTTTGTTGCAGACTGTGTTTCAAATTCGTTTTGAAGAGCATCTTGATATAAACTTTTGAAATAATCTAAACGTACGGCAGGAGTAATTTCTAGTTCCCCTACATTAAAAGAAGCATCTGTAAACACGTAAGCATTGGTTTCATTAACATCACCCAAACTTATGTTTTCTAAAGTTTCTTTTCGATTTAATGTTCTAGATAGTTCATTATCATTACTATCATCATTTCTTAATCCGATTCCTACATTTAGATCTACCTCAGTATCTCCTATAATTGATTTGGTATTAATCTTACTATTAAAACCAAAAATACTACGATCTTCTCTTTGCCTAATTTGATCTCCATTTATAGGATCATTTAGAAAAAATGTAAAATTAGAGTACAGTTCAAAATCATAATGAGAATAAAAAGCAGTAGTCTTAAACGTTGTTTTGTCGGAAATAAACTTATTATATGTTGCACTTATATTGGTTCGGGAGGTTTCACCCCCTTCTGTATCATCAATTGCTCCGAATCTAGAGATCAATCCATTATCTACAGCTCTTACTGGAATTTGACCTGAGGCATCCCACTGGCTGGTAAAATGAGAAGCTGCAAAACTTATTTTAGCATTGTCTGAAAGTTGAGCAGTATATTTAGTATTTACATTAATTCGATTAAAGTTTTGTGGAGATTCAAAAGGACCGTCGCTTTCTATATATTCTAAAGCCAATGTAGCATTTTGTTTACCAGAAGCTTCTAAAAGATTAAATAATCCTACGGTTCTAAATGTATTAAAATCTCCTATTTCTAATTTTAATTGATTGGTGTTAAATTTTTCTTTGGTAGTAAAAGACACATATCCTGCAGTATTAAAATTACCCTGATCTGCATAATGAGGACCTTTACCAAAATCTACTTTCTTTATTGTTTCGGGGATAACAAAATGCAAATCTGCATATCCTTGACCATGTGCGTGAGAAACCATATTTACAGGCAATCCATCTACAGATATTGCTACATCTGTACCGTGATCCACATCAAATCCCCGTAGAAAGATTTGTTCGGCTTTTCCTCCTCCTGCATGCTGACCAATAAATAGACCAGGAACTTTACGTAATACTTCCTGAGAAGAATTCACAGGATTCGTTTTGATGTCTATCTTATTGATCAAACGCATTGGATCAATTTCTTGCTTTAGAATTAATTCATCTAACTGAAAAATCTTTGGATTTAATTTAATAGTTAAAAAAGTAGTAAAATCACTTTCTTTAAGTTTAATTTTCTTGGTTTCATACCCTAACAAACGCACAACTAAGGTGTCGCCAACATTATTTTTAGGTAGCGAAAAAACTCCGTTTTCTAAAGTATGTGTATGCTGTTCTGTCGTAGAATTATATACATATGTTTCTGCTAATCCAGTTTCAAAATAATCCTGAATTGCACCTTGTATAGTTTGATTTTGCGCATGACTCCCCATGCAAAATATCAGCAGTAGTATCGTTGTAAAATATTTCATCTATTTGGAATAATGTTTAAGAAAAATCAGATGTAATTCACCAATAATTATTTGGATTGAGATCCGCCTAATTTTTTGGTTCATTTGATAAACTTATCTGAGATAATTGATTATAGATTTTGTATTTTATTAGTTAGCAAGGGTCCTAGTTCATAGCTACTACTCAATAATTCTTTTTTGATAGGAGCAATCTTGTCTATCAGTTGATTCGTTTTGTATATCTGTGCAATCTGATAATATACTTCTGGTTCATATGTTTTTCCTATGATATGACTTTCTACGATCTCTAATGCTTTTTTATGATCTCCTTTAAGATTGAGTATATATGCCAAAAGGCTGTAAGATTGTGGTGTGGGTCTGTTTTTAATTTCTTGTGAAGCAATTTCTAATGCACTATCATAATCATTAAATTCTTCTGCCCTTATCATAGCATTATATAAATTATACATGTCTCCATATCTGGTATCTGTAACAATCTGAAAATAATTTTTTAAATTTTTCTCTTTTTCTTCCTGATTATTTTGGTATTCTGCAATTTCTACTTTAAACAATGCATAATCTGGACTTTGATACTCTTTTGTAATCGTATTGATGATACGTAAGGCTTCTGTTGGATTGTATTCATAAGAATAAATTATCCATGCGATTCCTTTTTTTGCATACGCATTCGCAGGATCAATTTGTAATGCTTTTAAATAGTGGTCGTATGAGTCTTCGACTCTCCCTGCATGTCCATAATAGTCTGCCAAATTGGTATAAGACCAGAGCATCAACTCTTCTTTCTTACTTCCTTCTGCAATCGATTTTGCCTTTTCCATATTTCGTATTGTAGCATCCAGATTCCCTTTGTAATCATTCCATTTAGCCAATCGTATTAAGAAATTATAATCTTCCTGATTTGCGATACTTTCTAAATATTTTTTAGCATCAGTGTACTTACCAAGTTCCATAGCAATATCAAACAGCACCATTTCTGATTGCTTTTTATTAACACCAATGTATAGCGCTCTTTCTGCTACTTTTTCTGCTTCGATAAACATATGTTGCGAGATATAATTTCTGGCAAGTGCTAAAAGATAGTTTTCTTTGCCTATAGCTGCTATTTCAACAGATTTTTTTAAGGTTTGTTCTGCTTTTTTTAAGTATTCAATTTCTCCTGTAGTTTGAAATAATTTTGTGTATACTTTGGCAATTGGTCCCAGTGCTACAATTCGAGTACTATCTTCCTTTAGTTTTTTATTCCAAAATTCGAGCCTTAGGTTTAGATTATCTCTTGTAATATTACTTTTTAACCTTAGATATTCATTATACTCCTTAGCTTCTGTAATTTTATAAATTTCTGTCTTTTTACACGAAGTAATCATCCCAAAGATTATTAGCATGTATATGTATTGACTTAATTTCATTTTTTTGTTTTTTGGATGTTGATTTTTATTTACTATAATCAATCCGAGCCTATCAAAAACCTATTAAATTCAGTTAATTTGTAATAGACAGGCTCGGTCTGAAAATCCAACACATCAAAAATTAATATGTTAGATCCTATTTGTACTACATACCATGAGGTGCTTCTAGATATGGAAAAGTATTCATTGGAGTTTCACCCGTATTACTAACCCCATCTGTTACCAAAATAGGTAAATCAGCCATTCCATCTCCATTAGTATCCTGACCATTAAATCGATCTCCGTTTTGTCCTCCAAAAAGTAATATAAGAGAAACATCAATTACGTCATCGGTAAGATTTCTTCCAGTAAGAACGTTAGTTCCATCATAATAGGTAGTAGGCTCATTAGGGGCCACTTGTAATACATCTGTAGCCAGAATTGTAGTTAATGTAGTAGCGTCTAATCCTAAAATATTATTTTCATATTCTACTCCAAAAGCAGCGTGCAATGCTACTGCCTGATCTAAAAATAATGGCTGAAATTTAGCAGTTTGTTCTGATGGGATTGTTACATTAAAGTCATTTTTAATTGAAGATGATCCACTTAATACCGTATTAATACCAGGACGTCCCATTTGATCTTTTTGTACATATATCCCTGAAAAATCAACTTGATTTTCATTCATCATACCATCATCATCATTTCCACAACTTGTAATAGTTATCGTTAATAATACAGCTATTGCGATATTTGTTATTGTATATAATTTCATAATTTTATGTGTTTTTTTAGTTTTATTATTATTGTTTTGTTTTCGCCTCAACCCAGGTATTAAACACTTGTGTTCCTGTACCTGCTGGATGATCAAAAGTTCCTCCTAATAAAGAATTAGGTACTTCAAGAGTAATGGATAATACATTTGTACCATCAAAATCATCATTTCCAGGGACATTGAAACCATTAGGAGCCATTCCCCCAATTATTGCATTGTATTGACTAAAGTCAAAGAAGAAAGAATCTTCTCTTAATCCAGCGAAATAAGAAATACCATTAGAAGAAGATATGGTAGCATTCGCTCCCGTGCTAATTTCTACCTGACCTAAGTAATCTGTACTTTTATTGATCGTACTATTAAGTCCTGTAACAGAAGGAGTATAAGGACCAAAGAAATACATGATACCATTTCTTGGGATGGCTTGTATTACCAAATCTTCTGTAAGATCTCCATTATTATCAATATTGATCTCTACCAATACATTTTCATCAAAGGTTGCTGAATCACCTGCGGGTGCAAGAGAACTTTGTACATTTACTACGAATACAGTATTATCTGGATTTGCGCCTTCAAAGGCATAAAAGTCTGTTATGTCTGCTGTTGTTCCTGCTACATCTGGTGCATCTAGATGATCTGCTGACATTAATACTATTCCTGTTGATAAAAGACCTACAAGAATAAAAAGTTTTGTTTTTTTAATACGGTTCATTTTTTAAAATTTAAAAGATTATATCGATACATACGAGTATATACACATCTTGGTTTTCTAATAAATGTTAATAAAATATTAATGAGAAGAAAAAGCTTTTAAAAGCTGTGGTTTTTATGAGTGATTTTTATAAAAACTATTGTTTATTTTTTTCGAATTGTAATAATTCATCAGATAAAAATAGTAGGTTTAATACTGGAGTTAGTATCTTTATTTGGCCGTGTTCTTTATCTTAACCTGTATATTTTTTTCTAAATTTCTTGTTTGGTAGTATTTGATGAAAGATAATCTTTTACTAATCTCTTCTCTTTCTTCCCAATTAAAACCCGAACCATGTTTTAATCTTAAAATACATGTGCTTTTTTATTGATGATTTACGCTTTTTTATGTAAACACCTTCTAGGAGGAGTTAAATTATAATACCAAGGTACTTGTATAAGTGGGTGTCTTTTGCATAAAAAAGTTAGAAAGATTTCCAGAAGAATACAAAAAAATGGCTCCTTTTTCTAAAGCTGAAAAGCTAGAAATAAGTTTTTTGTTCTAAAATCCTATAATTATAAATTCTGGATCAAAGTCAGAATAACAAAATAGATTCGTTTATCTCAAAAGACCTTTCGTTTAGTTAAAAAAAACGAGTCACTTCGTCTATTGTATAAAGATATAAAAAGCGGGAAATCCATATCGAAAATCCCGCTTTTAAAAAGTTTTACCATACACTAATGGTTTTTTATATATTTAGTGTTAATGCTATTACCATTGTTTTTGTTACAATCGTATCCATTTAATATTCAATTCTGATTGGCATAGGGTTACTATCGTATGGTCCATTTCTTACAAAGACTTCTCCTTCAAAGTAGTTTTTTCCATTTTCTATATAAAAAAAGGCATTGGATCTTGACGGTATTGTATAGGTCAATTCTGTAGCTTCGGTATTTATATCTTCATACCTTTCGTCATATTCTGCATATGCTCCAAAAGATAAGCTATATTCATTTTGATTGTCCTTAAACACTAAAAAAGAGGTTGTTCTTATGTTACTTAACCCGTCTGATGGCAATATGCCGGGTTTTATATCATAACGAAAATCCTTTCCTCTTAGAATCAATGTTTCTCCTTCAGAAAACGTTTCTTTATTTACAGATTCAACAACCGGAATTTGTTTT
The DNA here is from genome assembly GCA_964353005.1 of uncultured Flavobacteriaceae bacterium. Classification (GTDB taxonomy): domain Bacteria; phylum Bacteroidota; class Bacteroidia; order Flavobacteriales; family Flavobacteriaceae; genus Aquimarina. Next base: position 39,416 of record CAYGUC010000035.1, read on the forward strand.
TCAAGAACAATAATGTCTTTTTCAAAATAAGAACTTAGTCCATTATCATAGTGTACAGATAAAAAATAGCTTCCTACCGGTACAGTTTCTGGTATTGTAAATATTATTTCATTATTAGCAGATATTTCATGATCTAGAACAAAAGATCCTGAAGAGTTCTTGTTGTCCAACATAATTTTTTGAATACCATTTTTGGTTATATCTGCTGTAATTGTACTACTGGTATTCTGAAAATACATATAATCAATAATAGGCTTTGTTTCTCCTTCGCTGTATGAATTTATAATGGTGTATGACGTATTAGGATACTCTTGGTTTATTTCATTAAAAACGCCACTTCGAATCAAAAACTTTTCGCTATGAATTTGGCCACTGGTTTTATTTTTAATCTGCAATAAATAATCCCCTTCTCCTAAAGCCGGAGTTTTAACATATATTCTTTGTAATTCACTCTCTGTACCAGTCCAGCCATGACCAGTAGTTTCGACTTCACTAAGGGTTACTGGATTGTTTTGTTGCCCATCAGATAGTGTTAACTCCCAGTTCCCTATATTTTCATCAAAATCAATAGCTAAAAAAGTAATTTCTCTTTCATTAATAGCAGGAAGTAAAACATCTTTTTCAAACTCCAAAAACCGAAATGTCGGAGATATACGCTCATCATCACTACTACAAGAGATCGATAATGCACTTAAAAATACAACTACTGCTAAAATTGTTTTTTTCATAGTTTTAAAAATTTGGGTTATTTATATATTTAGTATTAATGTTACCAAGTTTGGTTTTGTTATGTTTTTATTATTTTAATATTTATAAAAAGTCTTCTGACTTTGAGCTACCATTTATATTGTTTTTTAAGGACATTTTCATTGTTATCTCTTAACAACTCATTTTCTATACTTAATTAAACACAACTGTATTTCCGCAAATTTAGGAGGTTTTATGGAGCTGAATAATAATATTCTGGTAAATTAAAAGGCAGCAATATAGTTAATAATTTTTTACTCACAATACATCAATTTGCAGGATTTACAGTATCTAAATATATTTAAGAGATGCTTTTATTTCTGATTTATTTTTTTTCTGTCCATCTATTTTCAAAAAGTTCTACTAATCGTTTTCTTGCTTTATCTGACTCGTACATTCTAGCGTTATTTAGATTATACTTTACTCCTTTTGTATTTTTCTATAGATAGGTTTTTCTTTTTCATTACTGTAAAAACATCTATTTCTTATACGTTACATGAAAATAAAACAAATAATAGTAATAAAAACATTTTATTATTCATGTTGTTAATTTCTAATTGGTTTGTTTAATATGACATCTATAAAAGTGACTTCTATCATCAGTAGTTCCAAGAATTACATAATTCATATAATTATCCTGAGTTTTACTTTTTCTGGTAAACCTTTTTCGAATGTATGTTTTAATTTTAAATCGTGCTCTAGTTCGTGAATACCTGTTCTTATCGTTTCACCTTTATAAATTACTATTGAGCGATATGAGCTTATATTGGATCCTTCAACCTATTTTATGCAGTAGAAAATCTATTACATCCTGTAGCTGCTGCGAAATAGATGCTTTGCTTCGTTTTTTAATATAACCATAGCCCTTCTCTATAAACTCAGGGTAAACTGCTATACTAAAATTAAGAAAACGAATGTATTATAGCATCTTCAAGCTTCATTACGAAGTTCTATTACATAAAGTGGGTTTAATTATAGACTTTGCTATTTCCTTCCGAATTTGTTATTGATTTAGATTTTTTTATATCTGTCACATATAATATTGAATAATCCTTAACAAGAAAATTGAACAAAATACAGAATACCAAAATAGATACATTTACCTCAAAAGACCTTCCATTTGGTCAAAAAGACGAAAATTTTAACCTCAAAAGCAGAAATTTTAACGCAGCAGGTCAAAATTTTAACCTTCGGGGTTAAAATTTTAAGGTCTTTGGTTAAAAATTCAACTCCTTGGGTTAAATTTTTAACTCTCGTTGTTAAACGCTTCGTCAAAAAGACGCGTCACTTAGTCTATTGGGTTAAATGGTTTGCCTCGCGGGTTAAACGTTTAACTCTGTAGGTCGAAATTTTAACTAATGATTTAAAGCACGATAATATTTACCATAGAACTATTGGTTTTGCTTTGTATAAAATTATCCTGTCTTGCAAACGTATAAAAACAAAAAACCCTCTCAATCAAAGATTAAGAGGGTTAAGTACTGAAGGCGGGACTCATATCGAACTTTTTACCTGAGGATTGTGACCTAATCCTCAAATTCTCTTTCACAATACAGAATACAGGAGAGTCTCTAGTATAATTTTAAAAGAATCGGTTTCATATAATAAACCAATTACCCAAAAAAATATGTAGATGTTACCAATTCGGCAATAATAGTACTCAAATCACTAATTTTTGATTTTATAACGGTACTGTATTAAGGGAGGCTTACAATGGAAAATCAGGTCTTTATTTTAAAAAAAATAAAGACCTGATTTATTGAGTCTATCTTAGGTTTTTTTTTATTCCTTTATAAATTTAAGTTTGTGAAATTGTGCTTCCCCTTTTAAAAAGACAATATATAAACCTTTTGGTAGTTTCTCAGTATTTAATATGTAATTATTATCTTGTACTATAAATTTTTCTAACATTCTACCAGTTGTATCGTACAATTGTAATACATACTCACTTTTTAATTCAGAATTAAATACTAGTGTAAGATTCTTCTTTGTAGGATTAGGGTAAAGTGTTACGTCATGTAGATCACTTAACTCTGGACCTTCCATTTTATTTGGGATATAAGAAATTACTAACCTACCTGAATCATCAAAATTATTCTCTTTGGAAGCGAACGCAAAATCATTTCCAGAAGTGGATTGAATTATTAAACTCATAAGACCTTTATTAATTGCATCTGTATTAAGCTCAATAGTTTTCTTATCTTCTATCCTATAATACTCATTAATACTTCCTAATAGCTGATCTGTTTCTGGTTTATTGACATTCGAAATATTGTCTTCGCTCCATTGGGTATTGTCCCCTTTATGTATGGTTATATTACCGTTTCCTGGATCTTCATTAATGGTAAATTCAAGCTTCGCTTTTTTAATAGTACCTGTAACAGATGATAAATCAAACATCAAATATCCAGTTCTATCATTTTTATCTATTCGTATTACATTAGTATTGAATCTTTTATTACCCTGAAGATAAGCATCTTGTATCGGTAGCAAAGTTACTTCCTGAGAAATCTCATTTGAATCAGTTTCACTCTCACCTATTTTAGTCAGGATTATTTTATCTAAATTCCATTGCCATAAATTGGTTCCAGAAGCTAAAATTCTCAAAGTATGAGAACCTATGGTCAAATCATTAATTGTATTAGAAGCAATAAGGCTAGCATAATTACTCCATTGTCCATTATTAGGGACATTATCAATAGCGACTGAGGTATTATCAATTAATGATTGAATCTGCGCATTATCCGAAGGAGTAGAGATCTCATATGTTATTCTGTATTCCCCAGGATCACTAACGCTAAAATTATAATCCACATAATCTCTACTATTAACATAACTAATATTACTAATATTTTTTCTCACTCCAAATCCAGGTCCCCCAGCTATAGCATCATCGAAAGTTCCATTAGTATTGATAAAATCTTCTGCTTCGATTACTATATCAGAACCTGTCGGTGGATTTACTCCGTTTGATTTTCTTTGACCCATTAGTAAAACAGAACTTATTCGACCACCACTATCCGGAAAAGATACTTTTACCGTATTATTGGACTTAAGCAAACTAGTGCTGAACGGAATCTCTATAACCCCAAACCATCTGTCTCTATTACTTTGATTATTCCCAATCCAATCCGTTGGTGTATTCAGTACAGTTCCATTTAATACAACTTTTGGTCTTTTAGAAGCATTTTTTTCTCTTCCAAACCCGACTCTGACCACAGAGGTTCCTTCTCCAGTTAAAACTCCATTAAAGTTATATGTATATTCTTTATTTGCTGAAATATTTCTTAGAACAGTAGACTGATTTCCACTTTTTCGTGGATAATATATATCTTCTCTAGTAGTATTAGCTACTTCAGGTGTGGACTTAAGATCCAATACTAGTATTGTGGTAGCATCATTCCTGACAGTTATACTTTCTGGGATGCTAGAGCTGGAACGAAGATTAAGTTTTGGGGTTCCATTGTTATCCGTAAAGAACTCTCTAATGTTTACTCCACCAACTGAATTCCCAGAACTTCCTAGAAAATCAAGTTGAACTGTTCTAGTATTGCCATCCATATTATGAATAGCTACATATGCTTTCCTTCCGTTAACAAATACTCTTGCTAAAATATCGGGATCGTTAGTTTTTGCCAAAACTCGATAACCTTTTACACCTCTCCATAGTTCATAAAATTTACGAAGATGCGTGTAAGTGTATTGTCCATTTCCCAATCTTCTTAAAATGGCCCATGGATATGGATTATTATTAGGGTTATTACCTATATTATAGAACCAATTAAATTTTGCAACAATAAAAGGAACCGATTTCAACAGTCTATCTGGCTTTTCTAGTAGCTGGAAAAGCATTCCATTGATCGATTTAATGATTTCACCATCTCTAGATTGTGAATAAGGGGGTACTATTCCTTGATTATTTCTAATCCATGCTTTTGTCGTCTTTCCATATTCTGAAATAAGATGTGGTTTTACAACACCATATTTGTCATGACTATAAGCTTCTATTAAATCCATAATTGCCTCAATATTACTTCCATGTCTTCGTTGGTCTTGTCCTCCACCATTTATTCCATCATAAAGGTGTGTAGCATAAAAATCCATTGAATTATTTGTTATATCCATAAACTTTTTCTGGTTTTTATTCCAATGATTAAACATTGGAAATCCAGCTTCCATTTGCGGGAATGCAGAGGAATATCCACCTACAAGCGTACCAGGAATTTCAAGGTGAATTCGCTCTGCAATTTCCTTATGTAATTGGGACATTTGAGTAATAATCTGATCTCTATTATTCCCAAATTCGTTCGTTTTGACAAACGGTTCATTCATGATTTCATAATAACGTGGTGTCATTCCCAGAAATGCAGCCTTAATAAAATTTGAAGCATATCTTCCCACTTTAGCATAATCTCCATTGGCAAGAAATATTTGTTTAGGATCATCAGTAAGAATTAAATCAGCAGTTTTTCTATTATCAAACTCAGTAATTCCCACTCTATTCCTCCAAATATTAAACATTTCCTGTCCAGCTGTTGTGCCTCTATTCGCATTTGGATAGGCAGTTACTTTTCCATTAGATTGAATTGTTCTTCTTCCAGGTCCACTAGCGGCTCTAGACCTTCCTGCATCTAAATCATCAATTATTTCGCCATATATATTGTTTGTCTTAAATTCATCACTCAAATATGAACCATGCATGTTAAAATATCGCGCCCTACTAAGATTAGATACACCTCCTATGAATCTCTTGTTCTGTAGATCTATGGCTACTTTTTTCGTTTGGGCTTGTACATCTTCTGTTGTCCATAAACAGAAAAACGCTATTGCAAAAAATGCAATTGAAAAGTTTAGTTTTTTCATGGTTTTAAGATTAATATTGTGTTTTATTTGATTTTAGAATTTATGTTAAGTAGGTGATTTTAAATTCTTTTTAGATTAGACTTTTTAGATATCCGTAGAGTACAATACATTATTATCGACCTGAATATTCGAGCAAGTTTAGCACAAGCCTGTTTCAGGCTCTCATTATAAAAACTGGCTAAAAGAATTGTGAGATTATGAAATAAATTTACAATGACGTTAATTCATACCCTTATTGCTAAAAGCGGACAATCATAACGAATTATCTTAGGCTTTAATTTTTATAACAGGAAAGTAAGTTCACTTAACTAAAAAATGATCCGGTTGATCAAAACAAAAGATCTAACTGGATCATTTTTAGATTTAAATAAAATTATAATTTTATTATTTTTTTAGTTGTAATTACTTTATCCGTATTACTACTATCTATTACCTTAATGATATAATTCCCAGAGGAAAGATCGCTCATATCAATTATATCCTGATCATCTTTAATCTTTAGATTTTTTAATAAAACTCCTAGCGTATTGTACACCTCTATAATATTTCCGGATTGTAGTCCGCTAATAGTCAGCACATCCCGTAGTGGATTAGGGTATGTTTTTATATTTGTATTATTAGCAATATAATTTCTTTTAGAAGGCTTGTAAGTAACAACTAATTGTGCAGGTTTGTTACCCATATTTTCTTTGGATTGAAATGCAAAATCATTGTTTGTAATAGCGGTCATTATGAGCGATAACTTATCTCCACCTTGAATCTCAGTTGCGTCTAAAGAAATTGTTTTTGTAATTCCAATAGGATAAGTGGTATTTATATTTCCTAAAAGCCTTGTAGCACTGGGTTTGTTAATACTAGAGATATTAGTTTCAGTCCAATCGTTATTATTGCCCTTATGAATATTTATTTTACCATTACCTGCGTCTGAGTCTACTGTGAAATTGAAATCCACTTTTTCAATAGTACCATTGATTAAAGAAAGATCAAACATAAGATAACCAGCTCTCCTATTTTGGTCTATCCTTACAATCGCTTGATCATACCCTATCGAACCCTGTAAGTATACATCATGAATTGGTGATAAAGTAACGATTTGTGTATTAGACAGTTCTTTTTCTACAACAACCTTATCAATATTGAATAAAAAACCTGCTTCACCTTTGTATCGTAATTGTAGATTTTTTTCTCCTTCTGACAGCAAAACTTTTGTGCTATAAACCATAAAATCATGCCATTCACCTGTAGCAGGAACATCCACAACGCCTACTACTTTATCAGCTTCAACAATTTCTATAGCCCCACCATTACCTGCACTAGAAGTAAGTATATCAAATTTATATTCTCCACTAGTTTCTACATCTACCTTATATACTGTAATATCCTCATTTATTATAAACCCAAGATTCATTCCAGATGATCCGGGAGTATTTTCTACTCTTACGCTTCCAGATTTTGAAATAAAGTCTTCTGCTTCAAAATTACCAGGAATTGCAATTGCAAAAGTTGGTGGTGGTGGTGGGGTTGTCGTATCCTCAACAAATGGATTTGGATTATGAGGGATCGGATTTGAATCCTGACCATTATTATTATTTGTTCCGTCATCCTTTATAAATCTAATATATCCTTCATGGATGCCTTTGGTTCTATTCATGATTTTGACAAACAGGTCATGGCCAAACTTGAAATACGCGTCTCGCTGTGAATTGCGTAAAGCGTTTAAGCTATTTAGTTGCGGCAAATCAACATTATTGTTTGTCCCTCTTGGTTTTATAACATTGGCCATATTAACCATACGTAATACAACTCCAACACTATTACGTGGCTTTGACCATTGATGAAAGGTTAATTCTAGTTCGTTATTTGATGTATTATAACCATCAGGAAAATTCATTTTGTATTCTTTTCCTAACTGTAACTGGGCCCTTCTATGTCCTAAGTCTGCTATTTCAAAATCTCTTAGCTCTCCATGAGGTGCCGTTATATGTATTTTAGGTATTCTTTTATCATTACCTCCATGACGAGTTTGTAGATTTCCAAACCTCTTTTGGGAAAGTACCCATCGAAAACCACTAGAAGGAGCATTTTCATCGGTGACCATCCAAGGGTCGTTTCCGATAAAAGTGTATCCAGGGCCTCCCCCAAAGCCAGTCGTCAAAGATCCATCCCTATCAAAAACCTCTCTTGTATTTCTGTAATTTGTTATTTGGGCGGCGGTCATATTATCATAACTATTATCTGCCTCAAAACTTAAACCTTCAACTTCACAAGCTGGTCTTACCCGATTTCCATTTGTAGATTTAAACATTATGGATCTGTGTCCTCTATTAAATCCAGCAATATGAATATTTTTAAATCTTGTATTACCATGATAAAACACTGTACCAATTACACGGTCATTATAAGGATTCCCCCTACTATAACCAACAAAAAGACCTCCATCAAAGAGTGTTGGATCAGAATCATTATTTATAGTCTCTATATCAGCTGCTTTAAAATTTTTAAAAACATGAGTAATATTGGTCATTAATGGATAAACACCTACTTTGGTTTGATAGACTGTTAAATTTTCAAATACAGGATGAATGTTGCCAAAAAATTTCTGATTTTGTTTAAAGTCTCCTGCATTTCTTGGTTCTCGCGCAACAGTTACAAAACCAGTTACTGTAGAATGTACTGAATTATCTTTAAAAACAGAAAGCGGTACTTCTTGGGGTTTATAATCGGAATATTCGGACATATTACCAGCAGCACCTCTAGGCTCTGTTGGAGGAGCATACCAAAATCCTGAACCTTGAGAGCCTGCACAAATATTACCTATTATATCATTATTAGCGTTTGCAATCCAAAATGCTGCAGTAGTTCTGAATCTATCCCCTCCATCGTGAAAAGTATCTGTGTCATCAACAATAAAAGCACTACCTTTAAAAGAATCTACCCTACTTACTCGGTGTACTCCAAAAGCAATATTATTTATGAATTTATTTCCTTCTTCAACCCCATCTTCTGTAAAAAAACCATGGCCGTGCAGATCGTGTGCAACGATTCCCTCAACCAAAACATTATCCGTAGTATGAACTACAACTGCTCTATTATTACTGTTGGTTATGCTCGAATTTTTAAAAAAATCACCAGATCTGTCTCTGGCAATATGCCAATGAAAGGGGTATCTTCCTAATCTACCTGCTTGTCCCATTAAATTGAGTTGTACTCCTTCTACTTCAATGCGACCAGCTGTTGGCATAATCATAATATGCCCTCCTACCCCGTTAGAAGCTTTTCCATTGCTTATTTCTAAACGTTTTCTGTCTCCAAAATTGTTATCGGTATCTTGTGCAGACAACCCTTGTATCTTGATATTTCTACTTAATAATGCAACTTCTGCTCGCATATCTATAGATATTGGACCCCGATTCTTATTAAAACTTTGAGGGTCAAAATTATTAGCATACGTTTCTATTGCCCCATAATGACGATAGGTTAATCTTCTGTTTAAAGTTAAACGTGTGTTAGCTCCCAAATTTTCAATCTTAGTAATCGTTCGTACATCTTCCTCTTCATATTTTTCAGAACTACTGGCAATGACTATTTCATCTCCCACTTGCCAATTAAAAATTCCATCGCTACTAGCAGACAAAGAACCATTATGATCTCTATCAATAATATTTGCTACAACAATAGTATTAGCACCAGGATTAGCTGTCTGTGCAAGTTTGGTAAAACTTATTTTATCTTCTCCATAAAAAACAAGTCTTCCATTTCCTCCAGCCATTAAAAAACCGTCATTATCGGTAATACTCATTGTTTGACCATTTGCCATAGGAACACTATGATCTGATGTAGGATTGGTTCCATTTAATGTAAGTGTAAACACTCCTTGATCAAAACGATTGATTGCAGTACCAATCTCAAAAACACCTCCACTATTCACATGGATCCAACGAGTAATTAGGGCTTTGTTCGGGGTGTTGTTTTCGATCACACGTAAGAGTCCGTGTACAACAATCTCTTTAGCTTGGTGAGAGCCTGTAATATTAACGGTTACTCCCTGTTCTATGATAACTCTATTAGAAGAGTCAGGAATACCGTTGTCCCAAGTATTAGCATCTGACCAGTTACCACTTCTTATAGCAGTATGTACCTGAGCTGAAATAAAATTATTCATAAGAATAAATATGAATAATAAAATTATCCTATGAAGAATATAGGAATTTTTTAATTTTTTTTTGTGTGATTTCATAGTAAATAAAATTAAGTTGGTTTAAAATACAAATCTACAGAATACGTTTATTTTTCAGTTTATATTATATAATATTTTTCATACGATTTAATTCATAACCTGAATTAAATCGTATGAAAAATATTATACGTTCATCGTGTTTATTGTTATTTTATCGATATTTACATTCAATCTATATAGCCAACTCATTGTGAAACAAATAGATAAACCGGTTATTTATCTATATCATATAAATCGAATAAAGAGATTTATGAATCAAATGATAATAAGACTATTCTTATCAACATTAGAATTACTTTAACAAGGATCATTTCGTATTTATTTGCATAGATATATTATGGAATAGATCTGATTTTTGGATCAATCAGACCTTGACAGCATTTAACAGTTCTATTGAAACAATTAATGATGCTTTTTGCTTAGATCAGGCAATATTGTTAATAATAACTGTAATGAGCTTATGAAAAAAAAATGTCTCTTATTCATATATTTACTTACAAATATTTAATCAAATTAAAATCGCCTAAAAACTACTCTTTAGACGATTTTATTTGTAAATCTCAATACTCATCAAAATAATATCACATTATTTTTTCGATAATATGACTTTGATAGTATTGTCATTGTTTATTTTGATAAAATAGACTCCATCATTGTATTGAGACAGATCAACAATATGCAGATTTAAAGATCCATTTATTTTTTCTTCTTTGATAACCTTACCTGTATAATCAAATATTGTTAGTACATCATCTTTTCTTATCTTACTGATGACGATAATTCCATCACTGGTTGGATTTGGGTAAGCATAAGGTTTGTCCTGTTTAATATTTCCTACTTGTTGTTCTTCTTTCTTAGTAGAACTTTTAAGAATGAAAACATCGAATCTTTCAAAGCTACCTATTCTATTTCGATTGCAATTCATAGGTTTAGCTCCATTTTCACTACTCACATAGAGATTATTATTACCTTTTAAGGTAATTTTCCCATTATTTAATCCCCACGTAAATTTTTCCCAATTTCCTAAGCCCTTTCTGTTTGAAATCATGGCTTTTTTACCATCCTCACTGCTCACATAATTACCATTTTTATCTTTAAGTGCTATTTTACCATTTCCAGCATCAACTACAGTAAATTGCTCGAGACTTCCTAAGCTACTTCTATTACAATTCATCGAAGAGCGACTATTTTCACTACTAACATATTTCCCATTATTACCTATTAAACCAATAATAGCTCCAATAGGTGGCTTGCTTAATAACCCAGAGACACGCTTAATTTTTACTCTTGTAGTTGTCCAATGTGGGTTTGATCCTCCTTGATCAAAAAATTCCAGAGACAACTTTCCGTCCTTCACTTCGGTTTGAAAACTTCCGTTTCTGAATCGACCTGCCTTAGTAGAGAAATTAGAAATTTTTAATTCCCCTTCAGCTCTCACAGCCATTCGATCTCTATCAAAAAGTTTATCTCCAAAAGTAATTAACACCTCCCATACTCCAGATTTAACCCTTGCTTCAAAAAACTTTCTCTTGTTAGAAAATACAAAATCTCTATTTAGTGAATTGGTATTACTATCTTCCCCTCTATCCCTAGAATCTAAATCACTAGTGTTAGTCCATCCAAAATCATTGAATTTTGTAGTATGATCTATACGTACTGCATTATCGAAAATTTTGGATGAAGGGGTTCCGAAATCAAAAGTTGTTTCATTTGCCAAAGGTGGATAATTTCTTATTTTCTTTAAGACAAGCCTTGTGACAACCCAATTTTTATCAGATCCACCTTGATCCAAAAACTCCAGCGCAATTTTACCATCTTTAACATTTAAATCAAAAGATCTATTAAGAAACTGTTTCGGATTTGTTTTAATATCCTTTAGCTTTAACTCGCCCTGTGCTTTAACTGCCATTTTATCATGAACAAAATTTTTGTCTCCAAAGGTTATGAGAACATTCCAAACACCTCTATCTACATTAACTTCAAATGTATTATTTTTTGATGATTGTATAAAATCTTGGTTAAATTCATTTACTCCTGTTCCTGTACCTCTGTCCCTTGAACCAAGATCATTTGTGCTCAACCATCTATAATCAGCAGTTTTGGTTTTATGAGACACCCTTATAGCTGTAGAAAACAGTGGAGATGATTGTGTTCCAAAGTCAAATACAATTTCTTTATCATTAATATTAATTTCTTGGACCTGATCTATGTACACCACACCAAAATCTGATTTACCACTAGTATCAAAAACGGTATAATGAAAGAAATCTCGTTTAGAAATTCCAAAAGGAGGGGCAGTATATATTATTTGATTTCTACGTCCTGGTCCAGTACCCGAAGATAGTTTGATAGTCCCTCCTAAAAAGCTTTTAGTATCCAGTAGCCTTGCATCTAGTACATCATTGTTAATATCATAATCATTGGCAATTACATCAATTAAAACACTTGGTTTTGAGATGGTTACATTAGCTTCATCAAAAACTCCATAAGGTTTTGTTTTTTGTGGATTTTTAATCAAATCACCAGCCCCTCTTCTTTTATTACGTGTAGAAATAACAGTATTAGCTTCGGTAACAGGCATCCTACTTATATTATGTCTACCACGACCATCCATTATACTAAAAAAATCCTGATTTCCTCCTGAATTACTGGAACCTTGATTATTTCTAGGTTTTGCTTCGTAAAAGCGTTGTGACTGATTAACATGAGGTAACCCAAACAGATGTCCTACCTCATGAGCAGCTGTACCATCAGCCCAACTCGTAGCGCCATTGCCTCCCAGAGTGGCATATTTATTATTAGTAGTACCTACCCCACTAACATAAGCTAAACCAGATGGAGGATATTTAACATGATAAACTGCTAAATCATGAGTATTCCCAACCTTGTCAGGGTTGTTTTTCCAATAATCCCCAAAAGCTCTTAAACTGCCTCTAGCACCAGATGCACTTCCTGTGGAAACTACTTTATCTCTAAGAGGGTCTGTGCTTGAATTTGTTCTTACAACTACAGTCCCCAACTTGAAGCGAACTCCTGCCGCACTAAGAAATCTGGCATTTAAATTACCAATTATTGATTGCGCAGCCTTCTGAGCCTTTGTTAAGTCTCCATTATAAGCCGAACTCGCAAAGAATGCCTTAGATCCGATTTCAACGGCAATTTCGAATTCTAAAACCTCCATCCTGTTAGTTGGTCTCAATGACTTGGATGAATCGATTATATCCTCATAACTATTAGGCGAATCCTCCAAACCTACAGTAACATCTTCAGCTTTTAAATTGTTTAATCCTCTACTACCTGAAATTTCCTGAGATCTTTCGATTGGACATTCATTTTGTGGTATTGAACTAGGAGAACTCTTCGTGATATTATATTTGTTCAATATAGTTTTTGAAGGTGTTATTTGATATAATGTCCCATCTCCTTTAAAAATATCAAACTTAAATTGCTGATCAACTAAAGCTGCCTCAATATAGTAATTGGGATATTCTTTAAATTTACCAGAATAAATTTGTTCTTCATTCATTGGCACTTCTATTAATTTTCCTTTGCCATCATCAATCAAACACTTTGTATTCGGTCCGAAAATTTCATTTTTAGATAAAGTTAATTGATGTGATTCTTCTGCAAACATTATCTGAATTTCTAATACTTCATCTTTTTCTCTAAAGTTTTGCTTGATTTCAATTTGATCTCTCACCCCCATGTTTTTCCCAAAAACATCATCAGTTTTTTGAGCATTTGTTATAAAAAACAACAAACAGGAAATAATTAAAAGTTTTAACCTTAAATTCTTAATCTTTTTCATATTCTATTTTTTTTTGAAAGATACTTAAGAACTTAATAGTATTTTATATTAATTAGTATGTGTTATTGTCAAATTAGTATTCGTTCACTTTAATTTAATTAAACCACCTTGAACTGTTTCGAGATTGGTCTTTTCTGGTAATTTTATTATACCATCCAATACATCAATTTATGAATCAGAACAATTATCGATAACAATCTCCTAAAACCTTTATTTTGAAGTTTAACACCAATTATGAATTAAAACAAGCTTTAAATGTTTTGATATAAAATTCAGATTTTACAATGCTTGTTATATTTTCTGAAGTGATTTTGTTTTTCACTATTTCATGAAGCCATTGTTTGAGATCTTCCATATTTTTAAATGTTTTATTCTTAAATCGTTCTTTTAAATATTGCCAAACTTTTTCACACGGATTTAATTCGGGGGTATATGGCGGTATTCTAATAAGTTAGATGTTATCAGGAATAGTAATGCTTTTAGAGCAATGAAATCCTGCGTTATCAATAATCACAATTTTTAATTCCTCTGGTTTGTGTAAAGAAAAAGCATTAAGGTAAGCTTCAAAAATTAGAGAGTCAACACCTTCTACTTCCCATGTAAAATGACTTCCATCAATGGGAGAATAACTCCCGTATAAATACGTGTTTTTAAAAGCTTGTTGATAATTTACTATTGGTTTTACTCCTTTTGCTGTTAGAACTGTACCTACATGGGTCATCATACCAAACCGACTTTCGTCTTGAAAATATAGGTTGACTGATTTATAATTCTTATCAAGACTTAATCTTAATTGTTCTAGGGTATTAGGAAGTTTTTTTGAAGACCTCTAGGGCTTTCGGGTCTTTTTTATAATGAGATTTTCTGGGATGTTTTTTCTTGGTTTGAAAATGACATATTAAATAACTCCTTAATGTTTGGTATTTAATATCTTGATTAAAGTTTTCCTTAACCCAATCTACAGCATGCCAGTAGCCTAAAAGAGGTTGATTTGAGTCATTAACTTTTGCTTCAAGTGCTTGATGAAGCGAAGCACTTATTAT
>CAYGUC010000036.1:0-53370 GCA_964353005.1 uncultured Flavobacteriaceae bacterium
TACCACTAGCAGAAACCTGACCACTTACTGTAAAAGGTTTGCTTTTGGTTATAGATTCATAGTCCAGCGTTTGAGCGAAGGACAAAAAAGGGAATAATATAAATGGGAGTAATAGTTTTCTCAATAGGATATGTTTTCTGCTGTTACCATAAGTGATTACACACTATAAAAATGAATATAGTTTCATTATAAGAAGATAGGCGCGGGTTGTAGGTTTTTAGTATTATTCTAAATTTTCGTTTTTGTTTGTTCGGCAAAGTCAGGAGGCTTTGCCGAGCAGGATTTAAGATTCGTTTCCTTTAAATTTTAGAAATCCAATCTCTTGATACTTTTCATCAATAGGTTTTCGTTCAATACCAGAATCATAAAAATCTAATTTCCAAAGATTATAATATTCTAATCCTTCGTATTTTTTATTTCCTTTTAAAGAATCATATAAATTATAGGAAAACATCCAGTAATTATTGTCTGAATACCTTTTTAGTATCGAAATAACATCTTCTTGTAATTGATCTATTTGCTCCTTTACAAGTGCTTTTTCTGGATAAAGATAATCCCATAACCACATTTTAACGTAGTTGATTAATTCTTTATTATTGTACGGCGTTGGGTCTTCTAACAAGTTAGTTTCACTTGCTAACTCAACCCAATCACACTCATCTACAATGCTTTGATCTAATTCTTTTTTCAATCCATCTAGATTAATTGTGCCATTTTCAATGCTAATTTTAAGCATCCCAAAAACTTGTATATTATCTAATTCTGAATCTTTGCTAAATGAAGACAGTACTGCTTTTAAGTTAAATCTATTCTTCATTATTTTGTAGGGAACATTGTTACTAATTGAAAATTACCTAGACTTACTTCAAAACTATAACCATAAACTGTAGAAGTGATAAAAAACAACTATATTAAAAGTACTATCTCGATTGATTAAGAATACAGATAATCCCATATTAATAATTTGCAGTATTCTTTAATCTTATCGTTTGTGTACTTTTCTAGATCATAGACTAATAATTTAGTTTCTATAGCAAATTCTAACCATTTGAAATTTGGATCATTCAATGCTTCACTTAATTCCTCCTTAAGTTTAGATTTGTCAATATACCCTTGCTCAATAGATAAATCTAAACTCGCTATATTTTGATCTAAACTTAAATCATACTCTTCTGTAAAGATTGCAAATGTTGCTGCTAAATTTTTAAACGTATTTTTCATAATTAAAAGTCTGGATACATAGTTAATAATTGATAATTCCCTCCTCCTATATCCTGATATATTGCTAAAACTTTATTCGTAGTAACAAAAATTGAACCATCTTTAGGAACTCCTTTTCCAAAATCTCCCAACTCAGAAATATAGCTAACTATCCTTCGATTACCTTGTCGAATTCCATTATTGAAAGCTTCAGTACCTGGCTTTGTATTTTTAAGAGCTTCCGTTACTTCATTGGGTCCATCAAATTTTGAACTATAAGGAGGAGAGTTTCCACTTGCGGTAGTTGATCCATCTGGAGCTTTACCTGTATTAGCCCTTTTTATCAAAGCATCATCGGTAACATCATGGCCGTGCCTTTCCAAAACATGTGCTCTTGGATGTTGCGTCAATTCGGTCAATTCGGAAGAATTGTATGCGGACTTATCCGGAACTCTCCTTACCGATAAATTATTACCATTTTTAAAAACTTGATATCCATTATTGATATCACCAACAGGTCTTGCATTTGCATTAACTGGAAAATCATACTTATCTGGTAATAAATTCCCATTTTTAAACTCTCCTAAAGCATTTCCCGAAGCGTCTGAAAGTTTTATATTATCACCATTCTTGGATAATTGTACTCCTGCACCATCCCAGTCATTAACTCTTTTTAGCCAATTTATATCAGTTCTAAATTTAGCCTCTCCCAGATCATCCAGCACTTTCCACGCATCAATTAAGTCTGGATTAGCATCTATTGCGTCTGTTAAATCCTTACTACTGTCTGTATCTCTTTTAAAACGCTCCCAATCACAATCTTGTGAAAAAGAAACTAGCGAATTAAAAAATAACAGTAGGGTTATTAGATATTTCATCATAATATTATTCATTATTTACAGTCAAAGTTTTTAGCTTTTCTAAGAACCTTGGGATTTGTTCTTAAATTTGGTAGTATTCCTTCTTTTTTCATTTTTACCCAAACGTCTACCAAATCAGGATCAGCACCGAAAGCATCAATAACCTCATTGGATGCATGTGTAAAATCGTCCAGAAAATCCTTACCTTTATTAGGTAATACTAATACTTTATCCTGTAGTTTAGAAAATTCCTTCAACCTCTTTGCCATATTACCAAACGCAGTATCGGCTCCATCCAGAACACTTTTACTTAATACATTTCCGTTTGCATCTACAGTTCTAATGTCGATGTCAATTATATCGATAGATTGATTTTGCTGAAGCCCAAGGTGTTTATTAGCATTTCCGCCTTTGGTTACCACACTACTTACATTACCATTGTTTATTGCTTCTACCACCGCTTTTCTATTGCCTGTTAGGGATCCAGAAATATCATTTAATGATTTATTATTGTTTTCAAAAACAATACGATATATTTTTTTGCCACTCTGCTCTATTTCTTCTAATAACGGTACTTTAATTCCTATGTTTTTTCCTGATTTTGTAGTTACTTCTATGGTGATATTAGCTCCTTGTCGAGTAACTTTTTTAGTACCACTTGCTATCGATGGATTTTTGATTTGCACCTCAGTTTCTATAGCTATATCTTTTATAGTATTTTCTATATTTCCTGTTGCTTGATTGTTTGCTGTTTTAACATAATCCTCAATTGCTTCTCCCAGATTTTCTTCTACCTCGAACATTGATTTTATGTATTTTGCTATTTTTTCGTCTACATTTTTAGAAAGCCCAAATGCAGTAAATATATCCTGTTTATAATCTTTAATACCGTTTTTAAAATCTTGTTTCACTGTAGGCCCAAAATCGTCTAATAATTCTCTCCAGGCTCTTACAAATTCTTTTGGATCATTTTTTATAAGTGTTGATAATCTTTTAAAAATATATCCTAAAGCTTTTTCTGTTGGACCATCTATAAATACATATTTGAGCACGTTAGCAACACATCCTTTAAAATCTACTGTAATCTTTGCATTAGAAACATCAAAACTCTCCCAATTAACACCTTCTATATCAACTCCTGTCTCCAGACATGCTATTATTATTTTTTGACGTGTATTTAAATTAACCACCGCATCGACAATTTCTTTTGAAACTTCAATTTTATTGACAGCCTGTAATGCTTTTGTCCAGCGTTGTTGATTATCTGTGATTGAAGTAATTTCTTTACCTCCAAAATAGTAGTTCATAGACGTCTGAATCACAACATTGGCAGCTACTACAATTGATATATCTCTTGCTTTATCCTTACCAATTTCTCTTAATGCTGCTGCCCCGGCTACAGATGCTACAGGAATTGCCATAGCTGCATATAGAGGAATCACAATAAGTGTTTCAGTCATTGTCATCCATTCTGATTTCTCTATGTCTTCTCCCCAAGGAATAATATTTTTAAGAATACAAGGGTTTCTTTCTACATGCTCTCTAAATTCAGGAAACTCCGTCATGATGGGCTTATTCTGATATTCTTTTAGTAATTCTTCACACTCCTTGTATGGAGGTCTTTTACCATGATAATAAATTGATATTGTTCTTATAACTCTATCGATTACTTGTTCGGATGGCGAGCTTCCGTAACTCGATATAGCCATTTCATTATATATCTTCTTAAATTGTCCCTTTACTATTTTTTCCTTAAGTTTTGGAGTATATAATGTATAAGAATGTATCTTCTTTTTCTTATAATCACTTGTACCAGATTTGATTACTTGTCTAATAGAATAATTAGAAAATGGCATAAGGATATTAGGTTTGTTGATATTTTTTATCTCTGACCCCTCATAAACTTCTTCTATAATTTTTTGAAAACCTTTACTAAAAGTGGTAAGCTGTTTTAAAGATTTTTCTAATTCATTATTAGTACCATTAATATTATTTACATTAAGATCATCTACATTGTTAATCAGTTTTTTTATATACGCTTCTTTTTCTAACAAAGAAGTAGCATCATCTGGAAAAACTGGTGTTAAAATTTCATTTTTATAATCAGTAAACGCAACATAGACTGCAGTAGAACTATGTGAATTAAGAGAAATTAGACTATCGTTAAGATATTTGAGGTATTCGGTTCTTACTGTACCTTTGGCTGTAAGATTTTTGTAATAGATCATAGAATCTAAAGTCCCTCCTGCTATATAGATAAACCAACGATCATCTTTTTTAAGACCTTTGGTCTTATCCTTATTATAGGCTATCAGATAATCTAGCTGTTCTATTGTATTTTTTATCAGAACAGAACGATCATTAGGTTTAGATAGATTTATCTCCTTAAATGCATAACCTGCTTGAAAAAAGCATATTAATACTATTTGCAATATAAATTTATTCATATTACTTCTTTTTCTCCTTTCTAATTTCATCAACAAAACTTTTACCAAAACTTAAACCCACTACAAGTGGTATACATCTTATAATCCAATACCCAATCTTATTTTGAGTAATAGCATATATCATGGAACGTATAGCTCTGTTCTTGGTTCCTATAGAGTCACTTACATATTCTTGATCAAGAGAAAAATCATCAAAATAAATAAACAAATACACTCCTATTAAACAAAGAACTAGCGAAAACCAATTTTTTATACTATACATATTTTTTAAATATTTTCAATTAATATATTTGTAAACATTTGTTTTAGCTCTTCGATTAAAAAGTCAACAACTTCTTTTTCTTTTTGACCGTCTTCTAATCGTTTTTTCATCTCGGCTAAGAAATCAATTTTCTGATTTTTAATCTTTTCTAAAAAGTTTTTAAAGGTATCACTTTCGGCATCAGACTCATTTAATACTTTAGCAAACAAGTAAACTCCAAGTTTTAACTCGGTCTGGTTTAATTCTTTTTGAAATTCACTAACCTCAGTAACCGTTGTTTCTTCTATAAACTCATAATCAAAGACAAAATACTCTTCTTCATTTACTACATTTTGAGTTTTAGTAATCTCTTGAATTCTGTCTACTTGGTTTTCAGAAACATCTCTTCCTTCTCTATACAATTCAAAAATTGCTTTCTTTAATAAATCAGCAACTTCTTTTTTATATTTCTCCAATTCCTTATTTGCACCATCAAGCTTATCTTGCGCTTCTTTAAATTCTTTTTCTGCAACATTCATCTGCTCTTTTGCTGCTTCCTTTTCTTCTTTGGTAGCATCTTTATTTTCATAAGTCTCTTGTGCCTGATTATAAGAATCCGTAGCCTCTTGCATGTCTCTTGCAGAAGTCGTTATATTATCTTTTATACTATCGGGTATATCTTCTTTATCAATTTGATCTACTATCGAGTTAATGATTTGATCTATCTTATCTTTAGTATCCGAACTAATATCTAAATTTAATGCCTCTATGATGGCCTCTCCAAAACTAAGCAACACATCCAGCTCATTCCCTATATCATCTACACCTCCCCAATTCTCATCATAATCTGTAATTACAATACCACTGGTTAATTGATAATCGGTGTTAATCTGTATGTTGTTAAAACTTACTTTAAGCTTGGTATCCTGCAAATATGGTACTACAATATATCCCCAACCAGAAAAATATCCGTTAGCCCCTTCGACTTCTTTTACGGTTACAGGAAAATCCCCCGCAGTAAACACATCATTAATTACAAAAGTCTCTAAAGGGTTTTTATTTGCTATCACCAATTCTGGAGTAATTCCGCAATTATAGGTTACGGACTCACTTGGTGTTACCATTGTCGTAAACTCATAAATCTGGGAGTAGGTAAATGGTCCATTATCCAAACATTGTCCTCCTACTCTAAATTCGTATGTAGTTCCTGGCTTTAGGTTATGAATGGTCGTGTATTGATTTACTGTACCAGTATCAAACCATACAGCATTTTCCACATCTTTTTTGCGGTATTGTATAGTATATCGTAAATGGTCTACTCCTTGCCAAAGAATCTTTTCTTTTGTTGTTCCTATTGCTTCTGCTAATATATACCCAGGCTCTACACAATTATCGGCATAGGTAAAATGGTAGATCTCACTATAACCATTATTCTTAAATACCGAAGTTTCACTAATACCATCATTTACCGTAGCCCGCACACGCCAAGCATACTTTTTATCTGGCAGTAAAGGGGTTTCTGCCGGACCATATAATAAAGTGGTGGCATAGGTTGTGGTTTGATATATAGGTCTGCTTGCCAAAAAAGCAGCTTGTGGATCCATTTGGTTATCCCAAAGTTCTGCTAAGGTAAATTCATATTGCACGTTAGTAGCATTCAAATGTCGTGGAGTCCACTGAAAAACAATATTTTGTGGATCTCGCATAGATACTTGTTCTCCACGATTTGGAATATTTAGAAATGGGGGATCATTAAGTACTAGATATACAGTGACACAACTCTTACGTGAAACCCGTCGTCCTGATTGGGCATCGTATGCCTCAAAACAAAAACGATATAATCCTTCTGGTAAAGGAATACTATATTGTTGTGGAGTAATACCTTTTAGATTCTGAAGTGCAAAATAAGGCTGTAAATCCAAATTACTTAATCGAACCGGAACACCACCATCCAAAAAAATAGGATTTGCACCAATAACCACCTCTGTACTTTGTATAGATAATCCTGCGTTATTCTCGATATAAAGCTTAAAACGTACTGGTAAATTAGATTCTGTTATATCTATAAGCAATGTATTAAGAATAAGCTTATCGGATACCGATGTGCTGTACTCCGATAACTTTAGGCTATACGGCGGGATGACCTGTGGAGTAATATTAACTGGGAATAACTGAGCAACAGAATCATAGGAGCATAAAAAAATAAGCACACATACAATATGTTGTATGATCTTAAATAACTTTATTTTATTTTGGTAATGGTGCTTCATATTTTTTTGATCTAAAAACCTAAAAATAGCAGGCTGCTTATTTTTTTGAATACAAAACAGCCTGCATAAATTATACTACATATTACTGTTTTCTAAATTCATAACGATAGCTTGTTTTACCCGTTGGGCTATCTTCCTCTCTTCCATATGCTAAATCAAATCTTCCCAGTACAAAAGTTATTGGATCATCTGCATTATTATCAAATACAAGAGCATACTTCATTGTTTCAATCTCCTTCCATGTTCCTGATAATGTTGTATTTAACTCACACTGCCCTGAACTTGCACTTTTCTCATGATGTTTATTAACGAATTTACCATCATCCGTAAATGAGAATGTCTCCAATAAATTACATTCATCTAGTGTATCCGTTTTATCTACTGTATCGATTGTATATTTAGTAAATTTCCATACCCCACCTGTTAATGTTTGTTGATCTGTACTACTATCATCATCATCGCTACCACAGTTTGTAAAAGTTAAAGAGGTTACGGTTACCAAAGCGATTAAAAAATACTTTTTCATTGTTTTTTGAGTTTTAAAGGTTTAAAAATTATTATTATATAGTTCACATTAACTGACTTTCTGTTATATTATTTTACACATTACCTAATTCGATTTTTTTTGAATTTTTATATCTACTAGTATATATGAATTTTGTCCGTCGTCTACAAAATCTTTGATTTTAATCGCTCCTTTTTTTCCTTCTTGGGTCTGAAAAAGAACGATTCTTGGTTGCATAGTGTTATCAAAATCCTGTAATCCTCCTGGAGTTTCTTGTATGGTTAAACTATTTAATAATATGTCATCTTGCATCGTATCAAATTGCGAAACCGATAAAGATGCTGTACAACCACATAGTTCTTGCGAATTGATAAAAATAGTGCTTTTAGGATTCTGAAACACATCAAAAGTAGTTTCAGAAATTTTAGTAGGACTTACAAATCGATTACGACTAAAAGTACTGCTTAGTCCAAAAAAAACAAGGTCGATACGTTGTTCTATTTCTGGGGTTACTTCTTGACCTGTATATACTTTACGGTCTATAATACTGTAAAAACTACCTATGGTATTAGAACTATGCGCGGTGTTTATTCCTAATTTTATATCTTGTATTTCTCTTAGATTGGTGTTTCTAAAAAACTCTATTTCCTTACGCATTACTTTTGTTTCTTTACCATTAAATGCGGTTAGAATGATGGATTGTTTCCCTTCTTGTGTAAAAACAACCTCTGGATTCTCTTCTGTAGAAGTTAATGTGGAAGCTCCTTCAAAATCCCACTGATACTCTGTAGCGCTAATGGATGTGTTTTTAAACTGTATACGCGCTGGAACCTGATAATCATCATCCTCAAAAGCAATAGTATACTCAAAATCGGAAACTAAAAAAGGAGCTACCGTAACTGTTTTTTGCAGATCATACGTTTCCCTGCCATTACTTATTTCTAAAGTGATTTTATGTTCTCCCGGTTCTGTAAAAGTTACTTCTCCTGGATCTTTAACCAAAGATGTTGCTGGGGTACCTCCTTCAAAAGTCCATGAAAAAGTATCTGCCCCAGAGGAATTGTTTTGTATAGCGTATGTAGCAGGAGAAAAATTATCTACCAAATTAGTAACTTCAAAATCAATTACTACCGGATCATCTATTTGTATCTCTATAACCTTTGTATCTCTGGATCCATCTTGATTACTTGCGGTAAGCTCTATTTTATATACTCCTTTTGCGTCGTATTGTATTACACCAGGGTTACGACTTACGGATCTGGATGGCACTCCTCCTTCAAAACTCCATTCGTAATCTTCTCCTCCTTCTGTTTTATTAAAAAATACTATTTGTACTGGTATAGAGAAATCCTCATTAAATACCTCATATTCAAAATCTACAACAACTGGTACTATTTCTTCTTTAGCGCAGCCTGCCAGAAGTACTAGTGAAATTAATATGTAAATTATTTTATTCATTTTTATTGTTTAAAGAATCTAAGACTCAAAGATGCAAAGACCCAAAGTTTTTTCTCTGTTTCTCTACTCCTCTGCATCTTAGATTCTCTGTTTCTTATTTCCATCTTGCAAAGTTCTCTACTCAAACACCAACTTACGTACTGCTGTGCCTTTTGGGGTTTCTAATAATATTAAATACACTCCTGCTGGTGCTGTTACAGAATACTCTAATAAAAAGTCTCGGTTATTTTTCTCTGACCGTTCATGAATTGTCGCTCCTGATAAAAGATCTATTATTTTTATGGTAATGTTAGCATCTTCAGCTAAACTTATTTTTGTTTTAAATGCACCTCCATTTGGGTTAGGAAACACTATAAATTCTTCGATAAAATCTCCTGATGAAGAAAATACCTCTGGAGTTTCAGTTGCTGGTTCTACCAAAATAGTTTTTGTGTAATCCTGATAACAGTCCTTTTGATACGACCTTAGATTAATATCATAAGGACCTTCTTTTTCAATATTAAGTACTAACTCTTCATTGCTTTCTGAAATAATTTCAACTCCATCAGGAACCGTCCATGTTACAGTTTCTCCTATGGGTTCACTAATATTGATTAGGATTACTTCTTGATTTGTATAGGCTTGTGTAGCAATTAAAAAATGAGCATCTATGGAAATATCAAAAACTTCGACCTCTATTTCTCCTATACCAATACACCCTAAACTAGTGGTAATAGTGGCAACATATCTGCTTGCTTTGGTAATTTCTACAGTACTTTCTGTACTTGTAAACCCATTTTCACCAGACCAAGAGTAAACAGCTCCTGGATCATCTATTGCAATATCAAGGATAAGGGATTGGTCCCCACAAAGAGAACGTTTCCTTTCTATAGCAACAATAATAGGATCGGGATCTGTAAGTTGTACTTCATAAAATGCTTTACATCCCTTAGTATCGGTTACTTCGATCCTATAGGTTCCAGAGGATAACCCATCAATAGATGTTGTAGTACTCCCTGTATTCCATACATAGTTATAAGGAGGGTTTCCCCCGGTTATCTCTACTTCAATTTTACCATCATTCCCCTCAAAACAGGTTGGGTTTACTATAGATACAGGACTAATTTCTAATCCGTTTGGTTGTACTATTTGAACTCTTCCTTCTATCTGACATCCTTTGGCGTCGGTAACAAAAACCAAATACGTTCCTGCAATAAGGTTTGTAATGGTAGGTGTAGTTTCCCCGGTACTCCACTCATAAGTATACGGTTTTGTGCCCCCAGTTACCAAAACTGTTGCCTGTGCGTCCTTACCACTTAAACAAGTCACGACAGTACTGGTAAAAGAGATTTCTAATTTATCTGGTTGGGATAAGTATTTGGTGCTGTCTATTTCAGTAACCACTCTATATTCCCTTGATCCGTCCGGGCTAATAAATTCTTCGTAAGTAGCCAATATAATCCCGTTATTATCTTCTACATTTAATGCATAAGTACCTACACTTTGGTTTTTAATAATGCTATCGTTTACTGCTATATCCTGCCATGTTCCTCCTACATTTTTCTTCCACCGATAGCAATATGGCATAAAATTATCTCTGCATTCTCCCGAATTCGTATTTGTTTTTGGAAAAGCTACCCCGCCTTTTACATGAGCTACCAAAGCACCATCCTGAAACTGATCTGGTATTCCCAAAGGATCATTAAAATCCACTCCATCACTATACGCATTGGTTATATTACAGGAAATAGGATTAAGCACTTCTATTGTAACTATTAAGGGATCTGGCTGCCCTAGTTTATATTCTGAATTTACCTGAAAACAACCCGTTTGATAGGTTGCTTCCCCATATTTGGCATCCCAGGCATTTAAGTAATATGTCCCGGCACCAATAGAATGTAAGGTAACCGCATATCCCTGATTATCTGGAAGCACTTCTGTATGTACTGTATTTAAGATTTGACCTGCTTCATTTTTCCACTCGAACCTATAGCTACCATCCCCAAATGTTGTTCCTCCAAAAATCCTGGCTTTGATCCTTCCGTCTTTAAGCCCAAAAGCCCTGGGTTCGTTAAGCAAAGTATAGGCTATTTGCAATGGGGCATCGGGTTCTGTAATCGTTACAGGTACTATTTTAACAACAGAGGTAGGCTCATTACTGCTGTTTAGTTCACGAGCAATACACTCCCCAATTCTGTCACTTAATACTTTCTTTACTTTTATTTCATAATCCCCGGGCTTTACATCGGTAATCCTATGTTGTGCCCCGGCATTAAAATCTGCCCATGCAGAGAATGTTCCCCCAACCGTTCTATAGGCGTACTGGAACACTCCCGGGTTTCCCCCCTTTGCGGTAATTAATATTTCCCCATCACTATTAGTATCAGGATCGCCATCGCCATCATTACATCTATTGTTGGTTCCTACCACAGATTCTATTTCTACAACCTGAGGTTTTTGAATTGTGAATTTCATAAAATGTACACTACTCTCTGTATAGGTATTGAACCTTCCGTAAAATCCCAAAACTGTCGCTTCATAATCGCTTGGCAGCAAACCTTCTAAAGTATAGCTATCCCGCTTACCGGTATCAGGATTGACTTGTAATACGGATAACTCTGGGGATGATGTGAAAGAAGGTGTTCCTACTTTATGTACTATGCTTAAACGCTCTCCTGGAAACAATTCTCTTGAAAATGTAAAGCGCACACTCCCATCCCCGCTATCATAACAACTGGTAAAAAATTCTTGCTTAGCAGAAAACGTAGGGGCAGATGGCACTATAGTATACGTTCTGGGTGCAGAATACCTACGGTCACTACACGAACTTATTCTAAATTGAATCTGTTTTCCCAAATAGGATTGTGCAGAAGCTCCAAGGATATCTTGGGCATTTACCTGTATAGTAGATGTACCATTAAAGGCAGCAGGTACATCCTGAAAACTTACCGCATTATCTATACTATATTGCCAGGTATAAACACTTAACCTTTCTGGAAAACCAGAGATTGCATTTACGTCTATTTTTTGATCTAACGGTAAAAAATCATTGATCCCAGGAGATAAGACTTCTACCAAAGGTTCTGCATTAATAGTAATATCTGCAAACCATAATGCATTCCCAAACAAATCTGTTCTATGGTCAAGACTTGTTGAATAAAAGCAAGTATAAGGGGGCTGTAATGGAAAATCTTTCGAACTATTTGGTCGGGGTCCGCTACAACTACTTCTTTCACGACGAGAGGCCCATACTCTAATCTTGTGAATAGTCACATTATTTGGGACAGATATTTCCTTATCAAAATCTATCCTAAAAGGAGCTGTGCCATAACTTTGCCTATGGATTTCTCTTACCTCCCCATCACTAAGGGTAACTTCGAACCCGACTTCAGCACAATGAGCGTTATTACTATGATGTGCATCTCCATGAACACTCACCAAATACTTTACTTGTGCATGTGAGATTGCTGTTGCAAAAAGGGTGCATATAATTATTACTATTTTCTTCATACTCTAAAACATTATATTCACTGTTTCTATCGTACTATATCCGCTATTTTTTAAAATTGCTTTAAGTTGATAGGTGTATTTTATATTAGGGCTTACACCAGTGTCTTCCACCTTTTGTATGTCCCCAGACAATTGCCTCCACAATGTTGGTGCTTCTCCTTCTTCATTTCTATAAATTAAAACCTCTATTACAGTATCTTCGATCGTTTTCCAGGACAAGTCTATTTTATATCCAACCCTATCTGCAAATCCTGTAAAATTTTTAATTACTTGTATCGGTTTATTTTTTTGAACTGTTAACGATATGGGGGTAGAGGGTAAAGAAATTAAACCAGATTCATCTTCTGCAAAAATGGCATACCTATATTTCTGCCCGGTTTTTACGGTAGGATCGGTATAAGTCGTTATCGTATCGGTTTGGTGGATCACCTGCCAGCCTTTATGGGCTTCTGTACTAAGTTGACGGTACAGCTTATGATATTTAACATCATCACTACTACTATTGATCCATGTAAGAACAACGCCTTCTTGGTTTACTTTATACCCAGAGAATACTGGGGAGGAAGGTGGTACTACATCTGGTTTTTTAAGACTTAGCTTTTCTGAATAGTCGGACATGTTAAACCGTTGATCCACCGCTACAACCTGATAAAAAACTTTACTGTTTAAAGATTTTACCTGCACCGTATCGGTAAATGTTGTTTGCGCAATTGGTCCTACAGTAAGCTGTGATACTTCTTCTTTTTCCAGATTACCCCTGAACACTCTATAGCCTAACATATCCTTTTCGGTATTGGCATCCCATTGTAATTTTACGATACCCAAAGTATCTACTGTTCCGGTTAAACCAACAGGCATCGCTGGTGGTATCGAATCTATAGTTTGCACAAATGCAGTTAAAGAAGTGGTTTTTTGATTATTTTTTCCTATTGCAGTAACCTTAAAATAATTAGAGGGTTCTGGTTCCGGATATACGGTTTCGCGTATATTCGACAAAATTCCGGATTTTACTACTTTATAAGGACCTTTTTCTTGAGCTCCCCAATGGAGTTCAAACCCCGTGATTTCATTTTCTGCTTCTTTTAGGAATTCCCATGTAATAACAACCCTTCCCAGCTCATCAAATTTATATTTGGAAATATGAGGTACAGCAGAAAGTTTTTTAACTCCTTGTGCAGATACTATTTTGGATGAAGGACTTTCTTCCCCAAAAGGAGAGATTCCTTTTACCCTGTAATAATATGTTTTATCATTTTGAGATAAGGTATCTACATAAAACATACGTTTAGATGGAGTTTCGGGCTTATCATTCAGGTTTACCAATGGGGTATCCCCTAAACGCGTAAAATCTGTACCGTTTTCTGAACGCTCCAGATAATAGGAAGTAAATACGGTTTTAAACATTTCATATTCCCAAGTAAGCAATATGCTTTTATCGTCTCCTATAGCAATAAGATCTATGGGTTGTGGGAGTTCTTCTCTTTTACTGGTTTCCACAAACACACTCCCCTCTTTAACAGGTAACAATTCTGTAGGGATTGCCGTTTTTACCGTGTAAAAATAATCTTCATTTTCTTTAATATCAGTATCAACATAGCCTAGCCCCGCTAGTTTTGCAGCTTCAAAATTAAGGTCCGCAGCAAATAGGGCAAAAGAAAAACGTTGTTCTATTTCTTTAGATTTATTGATTATCTGTGCTAATCCCCCTTGCATTTCTTCTACCTCAAAACTCTCTCCGTATAATGCTTGAGCAAGAATGGCTGCATAATCGTTTTCTTGTACAATACTTTCCCATTCGGCTATTGGTTTTGGTAGGATAGGGCTAGGTGCTACCACTTTCTTTTCGGCAGTATCCAATTGTTTCCCATCTCTTTTTATGGTAAATCGCTCTATAATATACCCATAAGTATTTGCTTTTAACCATGCCGATGGGCTTGTTACCGCCCAACGTAATGTAACCTGATTTGCATGTACCTTGGCAATTACTTTAACAGATGAGGTTTCCTCAGCCACATCTTGTGAATAAAGGCTTCCACTAAACAAAAACAAATATGCAAGTATTAAAAATAAACAGGTGCGCATTATCTAAATTTTAATGGGTTTTTGAAATCAATTTTAGCTTCCGTTCCTTTTATTCCGCCTGGTAAAGTATAGCTCAATCTAATTTTATATTTACCATATCTCATAAAGTAATATGCTGCATTGGTCAATGACATAGCCGGATGTTGGCTATTTATTATCCCTTTTGTGAAATCACTATATACCTGATCTCTTAGGTCTACAAAGTCTTCTTTATAAATTCTTGCCAAATTATATCGGTATGGAAAATGGGTTTCTATCATGTTTCTTTTTACATCATTCTCTAAACTTGTAATATAATCTATCTCTATAGGCAATGCTCTTTTAGGGGGTACTCCCAATATATCCGTTTCCCTTCTTGTTATTTGGTATTTTCCTGCAACAGGATAGGTATTATATAGTATTGGATTGATATCTTCTTTAAAATAGGTGTCTGTTAAAACTGCCTCCCGGCTTACTAAGGCTTTATCTTCTGAATATGGATTGCCTTGTAATTCTACTAAATCAAAACCTTCATAATTTGAAGCTCGGTTAAATAAGAAAATAACATCAGAATTAATCTTACCAATACTGTAATCCGTAAAAGAAATAGCATTTATTTTATGTGCAAAGGTCTTATGTTTACTAGACTTAAACTCATAGCCCAATCGTTCTATTTCTCCTTCTTTTAACACATTTTCTGCTTGGTTTTTTCTTATCTCTACTGTATTGTCATTTCCGTACTCTTTCTTTTCGGTAGTGGTACGCCCGTTAGAAGAGCCTCTGGAACCTTTTGGTGAACTTACAATAGACATTATATACTTTGTTTCTTTGCCAACTTTAGGAAGTGTATAGCTTACTTTATTATCTGTGGTATTGTACCCAAAATCTGATTCCTGAATATCTCCTGTTTCGTCTATATATTTTACTATACTTTGCCATTGGGTAGTATCAAACAAATAATCTTGTCCA
Organism: uncultured Flavobacteriaceae bacterium; assembly: GCA_964353005.1. Lineage (GTDB taxonomy): Bacteria > Bacteroidota > Bacteroidia > Flavobacteriales > Flavobacteriaceae > Aquimarina. Next base: position 15,501 of record CAYGUC010000036.1, read on the forward strand.
CGTTGCAACTGTATATAACCGGTACCGTATTCTCCCGGATAAAACAACTGCTGATCTACTACTGGGTACGAATATTGAATATTGTGTAATGGAATATGATCTGGCGCACCACCTGTCGTAAAATTACGTTCTTCTGTTTCGATAGCCTTTTGACCATCTACCATTATGGTTCTAAAAACCCCATCTATTTTTTCCTGAAAGCTAACTTCTGCCGTAACTTTTAATTTAGTATCGGGAGGTAGAATATCGTCAGAGATAAAGGTTGCCCGGTCATTCATACGTCCCCATTCTAATTCACCTACAATTTCTTTACCGGTTGCATCTACAATATTGAATTTTTCCAAAATTACTTTATAAGTTTTATCTCCATCATCTTCAGGGATCACTATAGGTTGGTTTACCCGCATAGCAAATGCTGCTTGTGGTGCTGCAAAAACATCCACATCGCCATCTCCATCTTTAGGGGTAAGGTCTGTGATCATTTTTATTCCTCCCAAAGGAGAGGCATTATCGAGTTCGCACTCTTCTCCTATAGTGACTTTAAATCGAAAACTTCCTTTTACCAATCCCCCCAAGAGATCATAATACCCTCCTGCATATCCTCTAAACCAAAATGGGTTTGGTCCTTTACCTTGCATTAGGATAGCAGCTCCTCCCTTGATAATTGGGATTTTTTTTCTAATAAAAAACAACTTGATATTAATCCCTAGTTCCCCTTGTAAATAGGCATAGGATTGTCCATTAGCATACCAGCCATTGATACCTATTTGATCTCCTCTTCCAACGCAACGAGCATCTCCATAATCTTTTAACATAATATCAAATCCTACCCCTGCCTGAAAACGGGCATAAAGAATCAAGAAATTCATATCCCCGGTATCAATTTTAAAATCTGCTCCAAAGGCAAATCCCTTACCATCTCCCAATGCGTTTAAATCTCGCATATAATCTAATTCTGCTGCATCCACACCTAATATTTCTGCCACCTCTGGCGGTGGTGGTGGGCTACCAGGAATACGATCACCCATCATAAAATACCCTCCTGTTTCTATGGCAAAGGAGCCTATGCCCATTTTTAGCCCCAAACGATCTGTTGGGGTCCCAAAATGCACATACCATTCGTCTGGAGAGACATGGATCACTCCCCATCCTGCTCGACCTCCCGATGCTCGTCCTTGGACTATCCCTCCCGGAACATTTACATAAAGATCCAGGCTTGCATGAAAAGAATCGTTTACAAAATCAAATTCCATCCCCATTTTGGCACTAATAGAAACCTTTCCTACAATTTCAGCATCATATTCTGTATCTGCTTTATTCAAAAATGTTTTTCCAGTCTTGCTATCCATTACTCCATTTACGAGTTCGCTATCCACCATCCCACTAAGCTTGTCGGTAAGTTTTCCCACAGGGTTTGGAAAATCGAATGCTTTCATGACCTGAGCTTCCCCAAAAAAGCCCAATCTGTTTACACCCCCTTTATTGTTGAATTCTATTTCAAAACCAGCTCCAACTGCTATTGCACTCTCATCTCCAATAGCACCAAACACCATTGCTTTTACCCCCAAATTAGAGTTTTCACTTGGGATATACGATAACCCTGATGGAGAAAAATCTGGCCCTGCATTTGGTCTTCTGGTCATTTTATAAAATGCGCCTCCTGCAAATCCGGATATCTGTATGGGACCTACTTGTATTTTCAACCCATGTACCGCTGCATCCACATACCAATATCGAAAGTCTTTTTTTCCAAAAATTGCTTTACAGGTTAAGGGTCCGAATTTACCGAATGTACCCTCTATTTCTGCAGAAAAACCGTTTCCATAGATAGGGTCATTATTCATAAGCTCCAGGCCTCCTTTGAGCTCTATAGCCCCCATATTGACTGCTATATTAATTCTGGATAGATGGAGTCGTTCATATTTCCATCGTTGCTTATAGTTTTCTTCCTGAAACTTTCCAAAAATCCCTAAACGGGCATCGCCTGCAAAGCCTTTATCCTTTTTACCCATCAGGTTGATCATCAAATCAAACTCTATTCCAGCCTCAAACTCATTAGACATAAAAGCAATATTACCTATCGACACAGGAAAGTTCGCGATCTTCACTTCATCTTTGTATCCAAAATAATCCACTTGAATAATTGGGGATGTGGTTTGAAGTACAAGATTTTGAAATTCTATACCTTTAAATTGTACGGTATGTTTTTTTTCTTCATCTCCTTCACCAGTAGTGTACGTTTGCCCTTCATTTGCTAAGGATTCTTTTTGACTGGCAGAAATTGCCATACGACCATTTAAAACCGCTTTAGGTCTAAAATTACCATCGATTACCATTAGCTCTACCGAAGAATTTGGTAATAGCTCAGCTTTTGCTTTAAATACATCAAAACTCAATGTATCTAGTGTGGATACTACTAATCCATATTCGTCCTCAGAAATAATGCCGGCATATCCCAGCCCCATTTTACCATCTGCTCCTGCTTGTGTATTGCTGCCTTCTTTGTCTGAAATCGGAAGTAGTATCTGCCCTTCAAAATTTGCACCAATTAATCGATTGGAAGCCAATTCGATCCCTATTTGATCTACAGAATATGCCCAAGCTTTGGACTCTGAAGTCCTGCCAGATTTAAGGGGGATCACATTTTCTGCTGAAAAATACCCGGAAACACCATACGTATCAATTAATAGATTGGCAGCCTCGAAAGTGATCCTATTCTTTTCTGAAATGCTCTCTTTTGTTTTAAACTCTTTGGGCATTCCTATTTTTAAAGATTCTACATATACACCTCGCCAAGCATTTGCATTGGGTAGTAAAAGCCCATTATCATAGTAGTGTTGTGGAAAATTGACATTCTCTGTCCTAAGGTCACTAAAATCAAAAACTGCCTGATTAACCGAAAACATAAATTTATCAGGTTGACTTGCTAAAACAAAAGGAGAAAGACTAATCTCAACAATAAGATCGTTCCAATCGGAAGCTACAGCCCTAAAAGCACCAGTTACCCTGTTGGGTATTTGTATGGGTTCTTTGACTGCTCCCGTATACGTAACCGTTTCTGGTAATGGTTTTCCAGTAGGGTCTACTGGTAAAATCATATTTCGGGAAAACTGAACTTCACCTTCGATACCCATTTCTTTTACCCCATCACAATTAATGGTAACAAAGGTTTTGTTTTGTGTATCCCCGGTTTTGTAATTAAGCCCTCCTTTTAGGATCAATAACCAATTGCCTCCATTAAAAGGTATAAATACATCACCTAATAATACTAAGTTGGCATCACCTATAATACCTCCCTGATGAGAAAGTTTAACATTATTGGCTCCAAAAAGAAGTTCTGTAGGTTTTCCTTTATCGTCCTGCTGCGGAATAATAACTTTTACAAAAACAGTAAGCTCTGTATATTCTGTATTAAATTCTGCTTTCACAAACCCCAATTGGTAGGTAACCCCGTTTACCTCATGGCTAATACCAACTGGTAGTACCTGAATGTCTTCGTTACGAAAAGAACCGATCCACCTACCAGTACTATCTATTTCTTTGAAACCTGCTTTTGCCTCTGCCTTGGCTTTCTCAACATCTTCTGAAAACGAAGGGAATTCGCTTTTTATAGTAGTAAAAGAGAATTCTGGCAACGTAATTTTGTCAGCCAGATCTTGAATTGGAAATTTTTTATCCAGTTCTGGTAATTGTACAAACTGATTTGTAGATAATTCTGAAACAGAAACTGTTGCAGGAGTAGTTAGCGTATCTTTTTCTTTTTCTACAGGAGCTGTAGATCCCAGTACCAGCATAGGTATAAATAACAAGGCTATGTAAAAATGTTTTACGTTCCTCATAGAATAAGAAGTTAAAGCAAAACTGTTGGAAAGGATACCTCTGTAAAAATTAGGTATGATTATACAACTATCTAAGACTGATATAGATCGTTTTTTAACATACACAAAGAGGCTACTGCGTAGTTTTATATGCATATAGGTTTTATTTTGAGGCATTTGGGCTTGCAAGGGTATTTATAAAATTTTTTATTACTATTTTAATATCGTACAATTGCGCAACAAAAATACGGTATACTATATTGTTAAACAATAGTTAAAACAGGGGGAAAACCCCCTTTTATATAAAATCAAGTAGTATTAAAAAGGGGCAATCTCCCTTGTTTACACTTCTTTTTTAAAAAATTAAATGACTTAAATTCAGTTAATTATTATTGAAACGTCTTGTTTTTAAGCGTTATTCTATTGTTTTTTTGAAATAAAAAAATATTTTTTCATCTTTTTGTTATTTTGTTAAAATTGCTGTTTTTTAGTATACTATAATGTTGCAAAATTAAGAGGTAAAAGTTTCATTTTTCGACATTCCTATTCTTTTTACGAAATATGTGTTATAAATCACAAAACTATGGTTTTTCCGTAATACATATTTATGGAAATCCGTAATCAGTGTTTTTTTATGTTTCCTAATGAAAATAATTTTGGTTAAAAAAAGCATAAGTAGGTATTCATAGGTATATTTGGTTTCGGGGTTGGGGCGTACACAAAATTAATCGGGGTCGATTTGATCTAACAACTCTAAGAACCGTAAACGACCAGTTATGGGGTTCTTGCTTTTTGCTTTATTGACCTCTAAAAAAACATCGATAACAGCTTCCAGATGCGTTCCTTCAAAGGAAGTTTGTAGGTTATCTTTGGTATAGTCTAGTAGTCGTAATTGCCAAGGCGTAATAAAATAGATCTCTTCTCCACCCATAAAATTGGGCAATAAGGTTTTGATCTTGTATATTTTGATATACTGGCAATGGTCATGCAGATAACAATATCCATAACTATCTACTGCGCTTATATTTGTTTTTCTGGAGGTGTTTTCTATCTGCTTTTTAATTTCCTCATACTGGATAGGGCTTTTAAAATCTCGTAGCATAGTTTCGATTTTTAGAAGCATATCATACACCTCTATTTTTTCTAAACCGTTTAATTGTTTAAAAACGTTCTGGATGATTTGATCTTCGTGTGTTATCATTTTGGTGGTTAATAGTTATTATTTTACGTAAAGGTTCAAAGTCTCAAAGAATCAAGGACTCAAAGACAACGGACAACCTCGAACTTCTGACCTCGGACTTCAAAAACCATCTCGATACAATTTTTTTACGCTACGCTTCAAAAAATCACTCGATGAGACAGGGAAATCCAGCACCCAACCTCTGGCACCCGACTACATAATACAAAGACATCTGGGTACTTTGGTAACCGATGGAATTAAGTAAGCTTCTATACAAAAACAAAACACTTCCCCAAGCGCAAAGCTTTTTTATTCAGGCACTTACTTACGAGTTCCCTCCCATACCCAGTATCTTTGCCAGGAAATACATAAGCTCTACCTTACTGTAATTCCCGTTTTACTGCTTGTTTTTAGCATTCCAGTACTTCTATTTTTTTAATTTTTCACGGATTATAGTAATGGCAACCCCAATAATAAATCCTGTAAAAAACCAGAGTAGTAGTGCATATTCGTATTCCATTTTTGTAAGTATTATTGTAACCAACTTAATATTAGTAAAAGGGTGCGGGGGCAATCCTTAAGCAAGAGGCTTTAACACAAACTCAACTTAACTAAAGTGCTAGATCACCCCCGCGATTCCTTTTACCCACTTACTCTGACAATGTATGTAAACTGGTTAAGGGTAATGTATGGGTTGGCATAATTGCAAGGGTATGAAAACATAGTGCTTCTCCTTGTGTTATACTATCTAGTGCTAATGGGGATTTGCGTATGGTATTTGCAACCTCAAAAGTAGTTTGCCCTTGTTTACGGCAATCTTTAATCCAGTTACGTAATAAAATTGCATAGCTTTTATACTGATCGATAGAATAGTTAAAGTGCCATTGCTCTATATGCAATAGTTTAAGTACCTGCGCTTCAAAAACCCTACTCTCTTTTTCTTGGCTAGATTTTACAATTGTTTTCATATTTCAATTTATTTGGGTTACTATTAACTAATTATATTAATACAGGAGTAATGGTATAAGCAATAGGTTTAACCAAATCCCAATTTGATTGCCAGAAATTGACTACTCCTGTTTTTTTTATTAAGGTTTATGTTACGTATTTAAACTATAAAAAAATAAGGGAGTGACTTCAAAAAGTAGGCTTATACTATACAAACTAATAAACTCTAAATTATACTTCTAGTAATGATACTAGACAATCACTCCCCATTTTTATATTCAAAAATCATCCACGACAAAAATCTTAATACCTTAAAAATCATTATTTTATTTTATTCAACTAAATGTTTCTTTTTTAGGAGAAACTTTATCTTCAAATAAAATTAGGTTTGTAATAGTTCCTTTTCATATTTTTAAGGTTAAGTACGTATCTTTGCATCAAATATACATACTATATACAAACTAATTTATTACTTTTTGCATACTTTTAATTATTTAGGACATTATGGAGGCTTACGAGAGGATCGAAAAAATCATAGAATACTTGAATCTAAACAAGAATAGTTTTAGTAGAGAAATAGGCTATAATCAGAATACCACAATAGGAAGAATCATTAATGAAAAAAGAAACCCTTCAGAAAAAACACTAAGAAAAATAGTAGATAGGTTTCCTGTGATCGATTATGATTGGTTGTTAACTGGCAATGGTAAAATGATAGTTGATAAAGAAGAAGAGGAATTGCCTATTTTTATTGGAAAAAACAATGATATCCCTATTGAAAAAATTATAGATATTTTCTTTTTATATCAAGAAGAGATCGAAAACAATAAGAGGTTTTCAAAATATATTGAATCGATTAAAAAAGATGCTATAATTGAGTATCAACATACTTTACTTACAAAGCGATAGTGAGTGATTATTTACAGAACTTAATCAAAGATGGCTTTGCCATATTCTTGAATTATTTTTTCAAGGTCAATTCTATTTTTCAATACTCTTGTAAAATAATCTATTTGGTATCCTTTAGATTGATTTTCTTGATCTAAAAGGATTTCTTTTTGCTTGATATAATTCTGATCTTCATGTTTCAAGTCGCTAAAAAGCTGCTTTAACTTTACATCAAAATCTATTTGGTGGACAAAACCATCTTTGTAGAGCTTCTCTAAAATTTTGATTTTATTTTCTGTCATGCTCCACCTTCTTTAAAATATCCCACATTTTGTCTTCGCTTTCCTTCTTCGTATTATTAAACATAAAGCCTATTAAATCTCGAATATTCAAGAATAAAGATTTAATATAGTTTTCTTTATATCTAACTAATTTTGAAGTTCCCCAAACTATAGATATTGTCATAAGTATGGAATAGATCACATACGAACTTTTTGTATAATCTGGAGTTGATTGTTGTAAAGCCCAAGACACAAAATATAATGAAATGAAATTCAGGGTGGAGTGTAAAATTATCTCACCATATTTTGTATTTCTGTTCTTAATAAAAGTAATATATATGTTAAATATAGAATAAATAAATAACCCAAAAGCCCATCCAAATTCACCGAGAAATTGTTGAACACTTTTGAAGCCCAAAAATTTTTCTTTAGATTGATAATCTAAAACTTCATTCCATAATCTATCAGTTTCAATTTTGGCTGTATAATACTTATCATATAATTCAGTCCCTTTTTGGCTTTCTAGCACCTCATTTCTAGTGCTTTTTCTTATATCTTTAGAATTCTGATGAATCTGAACTATCTCCAAATATTTATCGGAATTATCTGGAATGAATTCATGGATAAAAAAAGCGGTAGAACAAACCACCGCTAATATATAATAAAAAGAATGTTTTCTAATCGTCATTACTAGGGTCGACAGGTGTTCCCCCAGAGTTAATACTATCTCCTTTATCAGTTTGTTGAATATCGTTTTCATATATTTCATCATTAATATCTGAGTTATCGCAACTACTAATAAAAAATACACTTATAAAAACACTTAAAATTAAGACTGCTTTTTTCATCTCTATATTTTTAAAAATTATATATTAAAAATATAGCATTACATCTTAATAATAAGAAGAATGAAACTTTTTTTAGCGAGTTTTTTGCTAACAATAGTAATTTGTTACCCCATATAAGTAATTCGATAATATTCTGATACAAAGATATGTACCTTCTTTTATATTCCGCATACGGCAAAACCACAAACTTTAATGTTTTTTAGCAAACTATATACATACTTTTGTTTGTATTGTTAAAAAAATTAATAAATAATTTACCTTTAATGATTTTTTACGGAAACCCATAAAATAAATAACTGCCAATTACGGTTTTCCATAATAAATTCTATCTCTCATCTACCTGCCATTTTTATGGATTATTTCATGAATCATTTTTTCTCTTTGGGTTTTCGGTTATTTTGCCTATTGGTTGGAATTTTTTTTGCCCAGAGAGGTACTTATAAAAATGGTGGACTATTTTGTACTTTTGGTATTATAACCAATTTAATTACCCTATTTATGTACCTGTTTAATGTATATGTTTCTATAAGAAAAGGTTCTGGTCCAGAATGGTATCAAAAAACCTTTACGGTAGAGTATACGGATTTGGATTTTGATATAACTATAGAGGATTTAAAAGAATGGGCTAAAGAAGATGTTAGGAGTCAATTAAGAGCTGCAATGAAGGATAGTCAAGATGAAGAAAACTGGGTTATCGAAAATGTAGAATTAAAGAAAGTGTAGTGAGTTTAGCTTGTCCAAAACAACCTATTATAAAACTTTAAAATGGTTAGAGAATAGGAAGAATTAAAAATTTTGACTTTATTTATTGCATCTTTTTTGTGATGCTAAAACCCTGTATACGTAGTTCTTGCATTTCTACCGCTAATACTTAATCTGGCAATTTCTATACCTCATTTTAATCGTTAAATGGATTCGTTATTTAACTGGTTTGGTTAAATAAGTATATATTTTCTTTGTTTTCCTACAAATTTTATCCAAATTAGACAAGCACAAAAATTGTCTCAACAAAGTCTTGATTTTCACTAAAAAGGACATTTTTGGTGCAAAAATCAAAATTTTGATGGTACTGTTTGTGTCTTTTTGAAGACTATATTTTCTGGGCAGAGACAATATTTTCAAGCTGTAATAGTACTGGGATTCGCCCTTCTATATTCGTTGTGAAAACGAATATAGAAGTAGATGGAAACACAAGAACAAGAAAATGGTTTAAAGGTTTTGACAGTTGATGAACTACGTTCTTATGAAGGGTTAGAAGATTTAACTGAAGAAGAAGCAGTAGGAATTATTAAATCACTATACAAGTTAGCTGTAATAGGTATAGACATAATGAAAAGTAAAAAAATGAGTTTAGATTATTTTGAAAAATTTATTGTAAAAGCAGAAAAAGAAACGACTGTAAACAACAATGTTTGGGTATATACAAGAGTTTCCAGTAAAGATCAAGAAGTAAATAAAAGCCTGAAATACCAAAAGAAGTTTGCAGAAGAATACGCTCTTGAAAATGGTTTAGTAATAACAAAATATTTTGGGGCTACTTACGAAAGCGCAAAAGGAGATTTTACAAGGAAAGAGTTTAAAAAGCTAATTACAGAAGTTTCCAAAACAAAAAACAAGCCATTTGCCATACTCATATATAAAATGAATAGGTTTTCACGAAGTGGGGCAAATGCAATTGCTCTTACTAATGAGTTGGTACACCAAAACAATGTTCATCTTATAGAGGTTAATTCTGGAATTTCTACCAAAACACAAGACGGAGAATATCAAATACTAAAAAAACTGTTAAGGGCTAGAAAAGAGAACTTGGAGCGGATGGAACATACTTTGCCTGGCATGAAAACATTTTTAGAGGATGGAAATTATTTAGGCAGAGCCCCTTTAGGGTATACACTGAAAGGCACAAGGGTTACAGAGTTTAGTAGAAGGAGTGAATATCAACAAATGGAAATCAACGAAGATGGCAAACTATTAAAAAAAGCGTGGCTTATGAAAGCCAACGGCGAAAAGGATTATATCATTCAGCAGGAAATGGCGAAATATGGTTTTAACATATCCAAACAAAAATTAAGTGCAATGTGGCGTAAAGCTACCTATTGTGGCATCTCTACCAACAAGTTGCTAGATAAGCCTACGAAAGGGAACTGGAAGCCCATTGTATCCATAGCAAACTTTAAAAGAGTACAAGCAATTTTAGATACTCCTAGAAATAGAGGTTATGAGATAAGCAAACAAAATCTTGACAGACCCCTTACAGGGTTTTTAAAATGTATGTCCTGCAATAACAAGTTAACTAGCTACGAGGTTAAGAAAAAAAAGTTACACTATTACACTTGCCAAAAATGCAAGGGAGTCACTTTAAACGCAAATTCTAGTAAAAGATCATTAAAAAAAGGTGTACACGATACGTTTATAGAATTGTTAGAATCATTTCAACTAGATAAGCATCTTATAGAGCCGTTTAAGGCGCAAATAAAGCTGTTGTTGAAAAATCATAATAATGATGAATACGAACTAAAAGAAACGATAGAAAAGCGTATCAAGGCTTTAAAAATTAAGTCCGAAAAATTGGTAGACAAACTTATGAACGACATTATTGATGATTATACATACAAATCATATAAAGAGCAAATAGATAAAGAGTTATTGCAATTAAATGTAAATCTCAAAAGTCAAAGCAAAAAAATATCTAACCTTGATGATTTTGTAAATTCCATTATTATCTTTTCACAAAATATCAGTAAATACTGGGCTTTAGGGAGTTTTGAAATAAAAACCAAACTGCAAGAATTGATTTTTCCTAAAGGTTTAACGATTAATCCAGAAAACAGGCAATATCTAACCAATGAAATCAATTTCTTATTCGCCTTAAACACAACAATAACAAGGGATATGGGGATTTCTAAAAAAGAAAAAGCCAGTATAAATACTGGCTTGTCCTGTTTAGTAGCGGGAACAGGACTCGAACCTGTGACCTTCGGGTTATGAGCCCGACGAGCTGCCTACTGCTCTATCCCGCGATGTATATTGTATAAATCAGTAAACTGATTTGTAAATTTTATTTTTTATGAACTTCCGATTATTCCTTTTCATATCTCATTTCCTAATCGGAGTGCAAATATACAACCCTTTTTAATTAAAACAATACTTTTTTAAATAAAAAAAATAAAATAATTACAACTCCTTAATTATAAACACTATAAAATTATTGCTCGATACTCAACGCTTCAAAAGCCTGTAGTTCTAGTTCTTCAAACCTAGGATGAAGCTCGATAGGATTACAACAAACTTCACAATCCTCAACATATACCTGATATTTTACAGAAGGATCCAGCAACATAGATATCTCTTCCCAACAATATGGACATTGAAAATAATGTTCAAACATAATTCTATCTTTATTCGTTAATAACAAAAATAATTGGGTGATCTCTGCAGAATTAAAACTCTACATTTAATAACTGACCCGTGAGTTGCAAAAGCTGTAATTCTGCAATCTTTGCATCGTATTTTGCAGAATTCTTATTTGTTTCTGCTAAAATTAAATTAATTTGTGCTTGTCTGAATTCTATCGATGTAATTTGCCCAAGTTTAAAACGCTCTTGGGAGCGTTCAAAATTATTTTGACTTGTAATTACATTTTGCTGTTGAATTTTATAAATATTTAATCTATTTCTATAATTACCCAACGCATTGGCTATATCTCTTTCTACTTCTTTAGCAATTTGATTTTTTATAATTCCCTGATTATCTAATGCTATTTTTGCATTCTTAACTCGGGTAATAGTACTCCCCCCGTCAAAAAGATTCCAAGTAAGATTTATTCCTGCCGCCAAAGTATAGGTATCAGAAACATTTCCTGGAAAAAATGCAGAAGCTGGGTTTCGGTTTTCATTCCACCCATAAGAACCTGTTAAACCAACCGAGGGTAAATATCCTGATTTGCTTACTTTAATATCATAATCACTAATTTGAATAGTGCTCTCATTTTGTAAAAGTGTTACATTATTCTTGCTTGACTTTGCCAAATACTCATCTAATTGAATTGTTGGAATAAATTTAAGTATGGTATCTACTTCAAAACTATTTTCTATATTTTCATTTAAAATTACATTCAAATCTCGTTTTGTATTTTCTAATTGTTGTCGAGTATTTAATAAATTAATACTATCATTAGCAACATCAACTTGGGCATTTAATACATTAAGCTTTGTATTTTGACCATATTCAAACTGATAATTAGATCTGGAAACCCGCTCTCTTGATATACGAAGAGTTTCTTCTAAAATTTCTAAGTTTTCAGATAACCTGGCTACTTCATAATATACAGAAAATAATTGCAGAATTGTATTTTCTATAGTTTCTCTTGCCTGCAATTCTGTAAGGTTATATTGCTCTTTAAGTCGTTTAAAATTATAAAAACGACCTAATCCATCGAATAGAGTATAATTAAGATTTAATCCTGCATTAAACCGCTGTGTTTCTGCATCCTTAATCTCAATATCATTACGTGGTTGCCCTGTATTTGGGTCTATTGCTCCTTGAAACGAAGTATTGGTTGTTGCTGATTGGTAATTTGCCCCTGCATTACCAGTTAAAGTAGGTAAATACCCAGAATTAAGGACTCCCTTATTATTTTTAGCAATTTCAATTGTATTAGTAGCAATTAATATCCCGAAATTATTTTCTAATGTAAGTCTTATTGCCTCTTGCTTTGTTAATTGCTGAGCAGCTACATTATATGAAATAAAAAACAGGAAGAAACCTAGTTTTAATGTAAAGTTATACTTTTGTTTCATGATGTTCTTCATCCTCTTCTTTTTGTTCTTTAATAGCACGTTCTACTTCTTCTTTAGTAATCTTGTTGCCGGTAATTAACCATTTAGTCTGTACTTTTACTGTATTACTAAATGACAAGAATAACGGTAGCATCAATAAGGTTAATACGGTTGCAAAACCAATACCGTATGCAATTGAGATTGCCATTGGAATAAGAAATTGGGCTTGACGACTTTCTTCAAATATTAATGGTGCTAATCCTGCAATTGTAGTAAGTGATGTTAAAAATATTGCCCTAAAACGAGAACGACCTGCCTCGTATAAAGCATTATCAAAGGTCATTCCTTCTCTAAGATTACTATTAAATTTACCTATTAAAACTAATCCATCATTAACCATAATACCTATGAGTGCTATAATACCTAGCATAGATAATATATTGATAGGAAAATTATGGACCCAATGTCCAAGAGCGACTGCTGGTAAACTTAATGGTATTAATAGAAGCAAAAGTAGTGGCTGGCTATAACTTCTGAAGGTAAACGCAATGGTTATGTATATTAATGCCAATACGGTAAGACCTACAGGTCCCAAAGATCCCAAAAGCTTGCCGGCCTCACGGTTTTGCCCCTCGTATGAAGGTGTTACTGTAGGGTATTTGGATAGAATCTCTGGCATAATTACTGTTCGAATCTCCTGTAATATATCTGTTGCACTAGTAGTTTCTACATTTTTTAAATCTGCAGAAATTTGTATTTCACGACGACCATCTAAGTGATTAACTGCTACATCTCCTCTCTCGATAGTATAATTTGCTATTTCGTTAAGTGGTATACGTTGCCCTGTACCTGTGGTTATACGCATATCATCTAAATTAGAGATCGAAGAACGATTATCCCTATTATAACGTACCCAAACTCTGATTTCATCCTGTCCGCGCTGAAAACGTTGTGCCTGTACTCCAAAAAAACCTGCTCTTACTTGCACCATTATATCTCGCAAGTTTAAGCCAAGCAGATATGCATTTTCTTTTAATTCAATACGAATTTCTTTAATTCCTGCAGGATCATTATCGGTTACATCTTTTAATAATGCATTATTGACCAAAGATTCTTTTAGTTCTGCTTTTGCTGCTTTAAGTTCTTCAATATTATTTCCTAATAAAGAAACCGAAACTGGTCTTCCTCCAAAATTTCCTCCACTACCATACACCAAACTTTCTACCCCTGTAACTCTTCCCATTTTATCACTGATGAGGTCTGTTACTAAAGAGGATGATATTTCATCTGGACGTTCTTCTCCTGGTAATAAATTAATGACTACAGAAGCTGAAGCGGATCCTGGCCCTAAATTTGTGATTACATTTTCAAATAGTTTTTTACCTTGATATATTGGATCCTGTAAGTATTGTTCTGTTAATTCATTATTTACCTGCCAGGCTTTTTCTTCTATTAAAGAAATGATACTATCTGTTACTTTTTCGTTAGTCCCATTAGGCATAGATAGGTCTATTGCTACTCTATCACTTGCTACTTGCGGAAAAAAAGCTGTTCTAACAATCCCCCCTCCTACAGTACCGATAGTTAGAATAAGTAAGACCGCAAAAATTGAAAATGTAAACAGCTTATTTTGTAATGCAAAACGCAATGCTGGGCTGTACACTTTATCTCGTAACCAGCTCATTATACCATCTCCAAAAGTATTAATATAGCGTAATTTTGCAAAAACTTTTCCTATACCTGTTTTTGGCTTATCCCCTTGTGGACGAAGGGCTTTGGAATGTGCTAAATGTGCTGGTAAAATAATCAAAGCTTCTACCAAAGAAACTACTAAGGTAAGAATAACAATTACAGAAACTTCTCCAAAAAACTCTCCTATACGGCCATCCAAAAATAAAAAGATTCCAAAAGCAAGTATTGTAGTAATAATAGCAGAAATAATAGGTGGTATCACCTCCATAGTGCCATCTATCGCTGCTTGTACAGGAGATTTTCCTCGCTCTGAATGCTGATAGATATTTTCGGCAATTACTATACCATCATCTACCAGAATACCAATTACTATAATCATCCCAAAAAGAGAAAGTACATTAATTGTTACTCCAAAAGATCCTGCAAAAATAAACATTCCTAAAAATGCTACGGGTAGTCCAAATGCTACCCAAAATGCTAATCTGGTATTTAAAAATAAAGACAAAAAAACCAGGACCAACAACATACCTATTATAGCGTTTTCTGTAAGAAGTTCTGTACGCTGCACCAGTGTGATAGATCGGTCACTAATAACATTTAACTGTACGTTATTATATTTTTGATTGAAGTCTTCTATATACGTTTTTGTTTTTTCTGCAGAAGATATAAGGTCTTCTGTATTTGTACTGGTTATTTCAATAGTTACTGCTAAATCTCCATTAAAATAAGTAGCATTGGGTGTTTCAGAAAAACGATCTCGTATTTTTGCAATATCCTTTAGCCGTATAATACGTCCTGCAGCATCTGCACGTACAATAAGATTAGAGAGCTCAGTACCATAATAAGAACGATTATTTGCTCGTATAAGATATTCTTCTGTATTAGTTTTAATAGTACCTCCCGTTGTTAAAATATTAGCGCGACTTACTGCTTGCGCAACTTCATTAAAACTAAGGTCAAATGCCAGCAAGCTATTTTCATCTACTGCAATTTCTATCTCTTCTGCAGGAAAACCACTTATTGTTATTTGAGAAATTCCATCTATACCACGCAGGTCATTTTCTACCTGTCGGGCTATTTGTTTGAGTGTTGCAAGTGGTATATCACTTCCGCTTATAGCAAAATTAATAGTGGGTCGAATAGCTTCTTGTTTTGCAACTATTAAAGGCTCCATACCTGTAGGAAAAGATGGTACTCGATCTACCGCATTTTTTATTTCGAGTAACATAAAATCGATATTTTTACCTTTTTCGATTTCTACATTTATAACACCACTATTTTCTCTTGAAGTAGAAGTAACGCGATCTACTCCATCTAAACCTTTTAAGTTATCTTCAATTTTAAGTACAATCCCCTCTTCTATCTCTTGTGGAGATGCGCCCGGGTAGGTTATATTTATATTAATGTTTTTAGAGTCAATTAATGGAAAAAACGAGGACTTTAAAGAAAAAACCCCTACTACGCCAAACACAAGAATAGCTAGTAATATCACATTTACAGCAACATGATATTTTATAAAAAAAGTAATAATTTTACGCATGACTATTGTTTTTTAGTCGCACTAGCAGATGTATCACTAGGAACATTATTATTACTGTCTATATTTTTTTCCTGAAACACCTTAATTAGCATCCCAGCGTATGCCCCAGGAACACTTTTAGATAAAATAACGGTTTTATCAGGAATTCCTTTTAGTACTACTTTTTTATCTGAAAAATAAACAGGGGTTACCTCTATCACATCTAAAATACTGTCTCTAACAATAAATATCTTATCTCCTTCCTGAAGAAGCCCTCTATCAATTTCTATAGCATTTTCTTCTTTTTTAGCATCCAGATTTGCTTCCAGATACATTCCCTCTCTTAATGAAGCTTCTTTTATCTCTATAAAAGCCGTTATAGTTTGTGTAGCTTGATCTATACTACTATTAATTCTGGATACTGTACCCTTATATGTTTTTGCTTTATTAAGATCAGAAAGCTTAACAGATTCCCCTACTTGAAGTAAATCTCCATATTCTTTACCAATAGCAACTTGCATTTCATAAATATCTGTATCAATATATTCTCCTAGTTTTTGTCCTTGTCTTATTAAAGTTCCTTCTGTTACTAAGGCTTCTGTTAGTACCCCACTAAAAGGAGCAGAAATAGTATACTTTGCTAAACGTTGTTCTAGATTTTTTACATTATAATAGGTAGTATATATATTTCTTCCTGTTATAAAATATTTTTCTTTTTCTGAAGTAGTTTCTGGTAGTTTTGGTGTTGTTTTATGGATATCAAAAGAATTAAGATATCCTTGCCACTTATCAAAAATATCAGGATAATCCAACCTTAAGTCTGGCATGATAGAAGTAACTAAGTTATATAAGTTACTTTTAGCAGATTGTACACTTGCATAATATTCTGATGCATCAATTCGGATCAAAGTTTGTCCTTTTTGATACTTTTCTCCTGTCTTAAATAGCTTAGAACCTCCCTTAAAGACACCTTGAACTTCTGCATATAGCTCAAGCCTTCTTTTGGCTTTTAGATTTCCATTAGCAGCAATTTGGATAGGAATCGTCTTGTTTTGTACTGTATCTACAAAAACTGTTTTTACGACTTTTTCTGGTTTTGGTCTGGATCTTTTTTTGTTATCAATTATTTTTCTAGCTGCAAATATGGAAGCTAAAATTAAAAGTACTCCAATAATTAAAAGTATAATTTTTCTCATAGTTTATTTTGGTAACTACACTTAATGTAAGATAGCCTACAAATCTATTAACCACAACTATGCGACGGAGTTAAAGAACTCATAAAAAAAATGTACAAAAAAAGACGTTTAAAAAAGAGATTAAAAAACTTAAGTTATAACCTTGTATTATTGCCTTTCGGTTATCTCTGCCATTTTAAGTTTCATCTTCTTTAGTGCTGTAATTAGAACCTCAATTTCTTTTTCACTTAAATTTTCTTGCACTTCAGGAACAAGATCAAACATAATGGGCTCTACTTTTTTAATCACTTTTTTGCCATGATTTGTAAGAAAAATACGATTTACTCTTTTATCATTTTCATCTATTTTACGAACTACTAAGTCTTTATTCTCCATCGTATTTACCAATCGAGTCATTGAAGTCTTGTCTCTATGAGTAATGAATGCCAAATCATTTTGAGGCTGCCCATCATTTATTTTTAATCTTTTTAAAACACTCCATTGTTCCTTAGATAAATCTAAACCGTTTTCTCTAAATGCTTTTTGCACTATAAAACCAAAGTCATAATGAATCTTACCAACCCATGATAATACATGAGCATTTAAATCTATAATTTTTGTATCCTCCATAAGCTATACTTTTTAATTTATCATAAACAAAAATATTCATAAAAATCTAGTTGCATATGCAACTAACTATAAAAATATCACAAAAATAACCTGTGTTTTTTAGGATAACTTTAAGGTAACAAAGGGTGTTTATAATGTACTAAAAAAGCAATATTACTATCTCAAAAAATATAATTTATGAACTCTGTTTATATTAATTCTTTAATTTTTACAGATCTCAATTATTATCTATTGCATCCATTTCTTCTTGCAAAATCTCCCAATCTTTCATTAAAGATGCTAAAAGCTTCTTTTTTGCCTGATATTTATCAAAAAAATCAGGTTGCGCAATAGTTTGATCGTAGTTAATTGCTAATTCTACATCAATTTCTTTAATTTCTCTTTCGAGTTTATTAATCTTAGACTCTATATTACTTAGTTTATTGTTAAGCGACTTTAGTTTTTTTTGATCCTGATAGGATTGCTTAGATGTTTCTTTTTTGGAAGCAGAAACAGATTGTGTTTGTTTATCCTTCTTTTCAATCTCACGAAGATCATTTACTCTTCTTTCTTCTAAATAAAAGTTGATATCCCCCAGATATTCTTTAATTTTCTTATTCTTAAACTCATATACCGAATTAGTCATTCCTTGCAAGAAATCTCTATCATGAGACACTAGAATTAAAGTCCCTTCAAAACGTTGTAATGCTTCTTTTAGCATATTTTTTGACTTTATATCTAAATGGTTTGTTGGCTCATCCATTACTAAGACATTAAATGGCTCTAAAAGGAGCTTACATAATGCTAAACGGTTACGTTCACCTCCTGATAATACTTTTACTTTTTTATCCACCTCATCCCCTCTAAACAAAAAAGACCCTAACATATCTCTAACTTTACTTCGGTTTTTTTCGTTAGCAGCATTTATCATGGTTTCATGAACTGTTATTTCTCCATCTAAATATTCGGATTGATTTTGAGCAAAATATCCTATTTCTACATTATGTCCTAATTTTAATTCTCCATCATACGATATTTCATCCACAATAATTTTTGCAAATGTTGTTTTCCCTTGTCCGTTTTGCCCAACAAAAGCTATTTTAGCCCCTCTTTCTACTAGCAATTCAATATCACTTAGTATTTGCTTTTCACCATAGGATTTTCCTATTCTATCTGCTTCGATAACAACCTTACCAGGTTGTTTACTAATAGGAAAACTAACATTCATTACTGCATTATCATCTTCATCTACTTCAATGCGCTCTATCTTATCTAATTTTTTGATTAAAGATTGTGCCATAGAAGCTTTAGAGGCCTTTGCTCTAAACTTTTCTATTAACTTTTCTGTTTGCTCTATCTGTTTTGATTGATTTTTTTGTGTAGCTAGTTGTTGTTCTCGTATTTCTTCTCTAAGTACTAAATATTTAGAATAGGGCTTATTATAATCATAGATACGCCCTAAAGAAATCTCTATAGTTCTATTCGTTACATTATCCAAAAACATTTTATCATGAGATACTATAACGACAACTCCTATATAGTTTTTTAAGAAATTTTCTAGCCATATAATAGATTCGATATCTAGGTGATTGGTAGGCTCATCGAGAAGTAAAATATCATTATTTTGCAACAAAAGCTTAGCTAATTCGATTCGCATTCGCCATCCTCCAGAAAAAGTATCTGTTAATTTTTCAAAGTCTTCTCGCATAAAACCAAGTCCTTGTAACACTCGCTCTGTATCTCCTTGATAATTATACCCTCCTAATATTTCATAATGATGTGTTAGATCGCTTAGATCTGTAATAAGCTGATTATAATTTTCGCTTTCATAATCTGTACGTTCTGCTAATTGAGCATTAATTTTATCGATATCACGTTCTGCTTTTTTAATTTCTACAAAAGCTTCATATGCCTCTTCTAATACCGTACGACCAAGCACAAAATCTATATCCTGTTTTAGAAAACCAATCCTGACCTCTTTATCCATTGCTATTTGACCAGAATCTGGTTCTTGTTCTTTAGATAGAATTTTAAGCATGGTAGATTTCCCTGCACCATTCTTACCAATCAATCCAACTCGATCTCCTGCACTTAATCTGAAACTTATTTCTTCAAAAAGATACTCTCCTCCAAACGAAATTGATAAATTATGTATGTTTAACATCAGCTTTTGAATATTTTGTGCAAAGATGATTAATTTTGTGCTAGAATAAAAACACTTATGAATTTCTTAAAAGGAACTAAAATTTATAGCATGCTTACGGGGTATTGCCCTGTTTGTCATGAAGAGAGTATGTATAAAGAATCTAACCCGTATAAATTAAGTAATACATTAGAAATGCATGAACGTTGCAGTCATTGCGATACTAAGTATAAAATAGAGCCTTCTTTTTTTTATGGTGCTATGTATGTTAGTTATCCTGTAGGTATTGCCTTTGCTGTAGCGGCTTTTGTAATTAGCCATTGGGTACTTAAATTAAACTTAGTTATTTCTTTTTTTGCAATAGCAGGAACAATGATCGTTTTTTTACCAGTAATTTTAAGGCTATCCAGAAATATATGGATTAACTTTTTTATGCATTATAAAAAAAAAGAGCATTCATCTTAAGCTATTAAACCTCTTAATATCAATATCTTTATCCAGTAGAACTTGATTTTCTATATGGTCGTACAATTTTTTTGCAACTGTGGGTCCTATTAATATTCCTCTACTACCTAAACCATTCATGATATGAATATTTTGATAATCAACATGACTTCCTACTAAAGGCTTACGATCCCTAACGGTAGGTCTTATTCCAGAAACTTGATCTACAATTTGATAAGACACTGTTAAAAACCCATCTAATTTTTTTTCTAATTCTTGTTTGGCTTGTATAGTTGTTTCGGCAGTTTTATCTTCATTATTATATGTTGCTCCTACCTTATAGAGATCTTCTCCTAATGGAATAATAAAAATGGAAGATTTTACAGCTTCCTTTAATTGTAAGGCTTCTGATTTAATAATAAGATACTCTCCTTTATTACCGTATAACGGAAGGTAATTAAAAAAAGGATTATTTTTTATACCAAATCCTTCCGTAAATACAATATGTTTACTAACTATATCTTTATAATAAATCAAACCCTCCTTTACCTTTATCTTATCATATTCAAAAGACTCCTTTATGATTTTATTGTTTTTATGAAGGTATTCTAAATAAAACAACAGCATATTCTTTATATCAATTTTTCCGGTATGTTTTACTTTTCCGTAATGAAATGGAGCATCAATTGCTGAATTTTTACTTCGAACTAGTTCTGATGATAAAAATTCACTCAATCCCGGATTATCACAGCTTTGAAACCAATTATTTTGCTCTTCTACACTATTAAATCTGCGCAATACAGGAAGATCCTCTACTAATTTTTTACGAAGTTTATTCTCAACATCTTTATAAAAAGAAACAGCGATTCTGAGTTGTTCTGATGCTTGCCAAGCTAGAGTAAAACGCTTTAAAATTACTGGATTATAAAGCCCGCCAGCTACTCGTGATGATGTCTGAGAAGAATTTTCATATACCACGAAAGACTTATCATTTTTTTCTAATTGCTCTACAAAAGATAGCCCAGATAAACCGAATCCTACAACAATATAATCTACAATCATTTAATATTTTGATTTTATCAAAAATAATAAAACGCCTAACATATAGTTAGGCGTTTTACATGGTATTATTAAATAAATACGGAAACTAGTAGCTCCACATATCCATTTCAAAGTTTCTAATACTCTCTTTAATCCTTTCACTTTCTAGAAGTTGCATCAAAGCATTATCTATTACATAATCCTTTATCTCTCTATCTCCTTGAATGTTATCTTCTTTATAAATTACAGAATTAAATCTTCTTGCATTAAGAATGTGATCATAAGTAAAAGGCATAGAAGTGTTTTTTCTGTTAAATGCCATAGCATTATGAAATATCTCTCTAGCATCAGGATACCATATCCAAAATAAAGCAACCATATCTGGTTCATCATCATCGATAAAGTTAACATCTGGAGCAACAGGTGCTAATCCTAGCAGTCTATATCGTAATTCTCCCTGACGTTTATCAAAATACCAGTATCCTCTTATCTTATACTCTGCAATATCTGCCGATGTAATATCCCTTCTATTTATATATTGAGGATCTACTTGCTCTCCAGCATTATACTGCTCATATCCTAAATCTGTAGTATCTATCTTAGACATTGTAGATTTAAGATCTTCGAAAGTACGAGTTTCAGTAAAGTATGAATCTGAATATATATTCTTTATTTTACCATTTCTGATATTAGTAATTAACACATCATAAAGAGAACGACGGTTAGCTCCAATATTAAAAGTATCTATAGGATAGTATAACGGAAAATTTATTCTCTCATCAAGATCAATAGTCTCCCATGTGGTTTTTGCCCACAATACATCACGCTTATCCACATAACCATACTCTAATGGACGGTCGTTGTCATATAAGATCTGCTCTTGTGTTTTCTTGCCTATTTCATCAGGGTTACTAGCGTTTAAAACGTTTGCTTGTCCAAAAGAAATAGTAGAAACTAATATTCCAAAAACGGTTAATACAAAATTTCTCAAATTCATAACTCGTAAGTTTATTTTTTTAATTGGTTAACTCAACAATAACCGGAGATATTTTCTTTAATTTATATCCAGCATTAGTAGTTAACTGTGCTTTTATGTCAATAATCTGAACAGAAGAACCTCTTTTAGCTTTCTGTAGTGCAGATTTGGCTTTAGCATTAAGTCTTCCTCCATTAACACTTACTGTTGGTTGCCCTTCTACTTTAAATTTGAATCCAGTTACTTTTAACTTGATATCAAAATCAAAATCAGGTAAAATAGCACCTATAGAGGAGATTTCTACTGCATTTCTAGCCATTTTAATAGATCCATCTTCCCCACGTACTGTACCAACAGGTCTTGGAATATCTTTAATTCTAAATTTCTTACTATCACTTACTGTAGCACCGTTTGGTAATTTACCACTAACTTTAATGCTTACCTCTCTAGCTTTTACAGTAGTAACATTCATCATATATTTACCTGCTCCACCAAGTTTAGTCAACCCAGGTGCAGATGCATTTACTGCAGGTACCCCAGGAATAGAGATAGTCATAGGATTGTTTACTCCTCTGTACACTACATTCATTTTATCTGCAGAAATTACAGCTGAATTTGGTTTAGGAATAACCGCATATGAACTTTTGATAGGAATAGTTACTATAGAATCTCCTTCTTTAAATTGAAGTTCTCCAGCAACTTCTCTTTCTCCTACATTACCAGCAGGAAAATCTAACATGATCTGCCCATTGTTAACTTCGGTTTGCTCTTTACCATTAACCATTACTTTGGTTGGCTTAAGTGTTGCATCAAAACGTCCAAGAACAATTCTTCCTTTAAAACTCTCTCCACTAAAGAAAGCAGTTTTATCTGGAACTACTATTGCTTCGTAATTACTAAAGGAAAGCTCAGAAGCCTGTTGACCAGCTAATAATGCAGAAAGAACTTTGCTTTCTGTTGTCTTAACATCTGCTTGCATTTGTGTAAGCTTAGTTAATGAAGCAACTAAAGGAAATCCTTCAAAATTATATTTTAACCAGTTTTTGGTAACTCCATCACCATCTTTTACATCCTCTGTCTTAAAGGTTTTATCAACATCGTCTGCTACTGCAGGCTCTACTTCTTTAACAGAGCGTATAGCTGAAGAAACACCGTCTCTATATTTAGCAACATTATCTAAAAATTCTTGTGCAGATGCAGTAATAACTCCACCTTCAAAAAATTTAGTATCTAACTCATCTCCTTTATCCATTGCTTCATAATCAGTAGGGTCATCTCTTCCTTCTAATAATTCAGCTTTAATTTTATCTAAATAAGCGTTAAACTCATTTGATAAAGTACTGATCTGATCCGCTTTTTCTTTTAGCGGGGTATATTTTTCTGGTTGTTCTGAAACTTTTTCAGCTAAACCTGCCATAAACGCACTATTACGTTGTGTAGATAGTGTATTAGACTCGGTTAGTTTTTCGTTCATTAAACCGAAAGCTGATAATACCTCTTTCGACATATTTAGTGCCATCATTGCGATGAAAACCAGATACATCAGGTTAATCATCTTCTGCCTTGGGGATAAACTTCCTCCTGCCATATTCTTTTTAGATTTTTGGTAGTTATTATAAAATAATTAATTAATAAAAAAATGTTAACTTCTGTTCATTGCAGTTAACATACCACCATATACTCCATTAAGAGAAGAAAGGTTACTAGCAAGACTCTCCATTTGATCTTTAAGCTTAGCAGCATTATCTGCTATTGCTTGATTAGCCTCAGCCTGACGTGCAGAAGACTCTAACTGTACTTTATATAAGCTGTTTAAAGATTCCATCTGAGCAGCTGCTTGTGTAATTTCTTCACTATATTTTTTCTGTCCTTGGATCGAATCAATTGTTGGAGAAATACCTTTTGCTGCACCCTCAAAATTACGGATACTTTCACCAAGACTACTCATAAGGTTAGAATCTACTCTAGCTTCTTTTAACATATCATCTAGTTTTTTAGACAATAATCCCTCTGGAGTAGCTTCTTTTTCTTTTTTGTCTTTCTTATTCCCTCCTGCTAATTCAGGATAAACAAGAGACCAATCTAACTCGTTATCTACTGGTTCGAATGCAGAAACTGTAAATACCAGTGCTTCTGTAACCAGACCAACGATAAGCATCTCATTACCTAATGGCCAGTGCATAATTTTAAAAAGTGCACCTAATATTACAACGGCTGCTCCCAGACCGTATACCATATTCATTAATTTCTTGCTTGCTTTTGAATTTGCCATAATAAATTTGTTTTGTTTTTTTTTAAATCTAAAGTTTTAAAAAAGGTTAGTAATTAAGTTTGATAGAAAATTTTGGGACTTAGTTTTGATTCTGAGTATTAGCTTCTCCAGTCACGTCAGTACCCATATAGTCCTGAACGGTTCTAAATCCGATATAACTCCTCGCAGAATCAGCGTATTCATAATCTCTGGTGCTTACTTGTAGGAAATAAGCGACATCTTTCCAAGATCCACCACGTACAACTTTACGTTTGTTTTCATCATCATTGACATTTGGGTTCATTGATGACACATACTCGTATGCTGCTGGATCATAGGATGACTGTACCCACTCAGAAACGTTACCTGCCATGTTATATAGGTTATAATCATTTGGGTCAAACGTTTTAGCTTCTACAGTATATAAAAAATTATCTGCTGCGTAGTTTCCTCTAAGAGGCTTAAAGTTTGCTAAAAAGCATCCTCTATCATTTAACGCATATGGGCCTCCCCAAGGATACGTTGCTGATTCGAGACCACCTCTAGCGGCATATTCCCATTCTGCCTCTGTTGGCAGTCTGAAATAGTTCACAAATTCTTTACCTCTTTGTTTTTGATAGGTGTTTTTTTCTATAGTTCTCCAACGACAGAAAGCTTTAGCTTGTTCCCAAGAAACTCCTACCACAGGGTAATCATCGTATGCACTATGCCAAAAATAATCATTATGCATAGGCTCATTATATGAGTAATTAAAATCCTTGATCCATACGGTTGTATCAGGATACACTTCAATTACTTCTTCTTTTACGAAGTCTTTTCTTCCTCCTTTTTTTGCTCTTGCTGCTGCCTGAATATCCATCCAGGTAAATCTAAATTGGAACTTACTTACATCTAGAGTTCTTCTACCGTTATAAGATTCTTCTAAAGGAATATACATAGTATCCATAACCTCTGCATAAAACTCATCTGGATAATCTTCAATATCCCATTCGATATCTATATCTTTATTTAGTCTTCTACCTTCATAGCCAGTCTCTCCTGTACCACTGTAATTATCATACATATATTTTTCATACACAGACATGTTTTCAGTATCTGCATCTAAAAAAGCATATTCTCCGACACCATCATCACCTGGAGTTTTACCTAGGTCATCTGCCATTATCGCTAGTCTCATTCTAACTACAGAATCACGAACCCAACTTACAAATTGTCGATATTCACTGTTTGTAATTTCGGTTTCATCCATATAAAACGAACGAACGGTAACCATCCTTGTTGGAGCGTTTGCGATAGCTGCTTTGTCATCATCCGATTTACCCATAATGAATGATCCTCCGGGGATGAGAGCCATACCATATGGTTTTTCGGGGTGCCATTTTTTTCCTTGTGCTCCGACCAGTTCTCCTCGGTTTCCACCGCCACAACTGTAGAGCATTGCTAAAATAGCAAATAGTGATACAAATTTCTTCATAACGTGTTTTAGGTTAAGATCTTCTAGATTTAAGGACGTAAACCTATTTATTTATTTCCAGAAAAACAATTTTTTTCCAAAAAAAACCTTAAATCTGCCTAATTAAAATGTTAAACTTCGTTTTTTTGTTTTGCCTTATACCATCTTTCTGGTATTTCTTGATTACAAGCACGCTCATAATCGTTGTATGTGCATGGTAATAACGTATGTCTTTGCAATTTATTATTACCAGACGAAATAAATGGTATTTCTATCCACCATCTTCCCGTCATTGCACTTTTATAAAAAGATAATATTTCATCTTCTACTGGAACATTATAATGCAACGTACTTTTCAATCCTCTTACATTAAATTCATTGGATCTATAATTAACCCCTTCTACAAAATACCAAATGATTTGCGCTATTAATAATGCTGTTGTTTGTTCATTTTTAAAATTTTTAAATTCATAAACACCAAAACTTTTAACCTTATCACTAATACCTGCATACCTAGAAATGGCGCATATTTCGCGACCATCAAAACCATTAGGGGAATACGTAAGCCCGTTTAGACTTAGAGAATTCATTACCCCCAAATCCAGAGACACAAGATCTGCATCTCTCATGATAGGTTCGACGATAGTCACATCTGAAATAACCTCCCCTAAACGACATGCATCAAAATATAATTTTTCTATAAGATCAATTTCTTCTTGTGCATTAAAATATGTTTGATATCCTATATTACTATAATTAAACAAATTATATGGCTGCTCTACTATTATTTTACTTACAAAAGATCTATTTGTTATAGGTTCAGATGAATTTCCTAAATCAAATTTACTATCTACATTTACCAAATTAACCATACGCTCTAAAACGTCAAACGACCTATATTGAGCATATACTAAATCTTGACTACCACCAAGAATAACAGGAATAATATCTTTCTTTAATAAATCAGACAGCACCTCCTGAACCAGGTAATACGTATCACTAACTTCGTTTCCTGGAATAATATCTCCAAGATCAACTATACTGGTACTCCAGTTACCTGGATAAAGCTCATATAGTGACTTCCGAATGTTATCAAAATTTAATTCTTCTCCAAGAAAATCAACATCATTTCTGTTTTCACAAACTCCTAGGACAGCAATATCAATTTTTTCTAAATCTGGAAATCCATTTTCTATTGTATGAATTTTAATTTGTTTTCCTAATGTATGTTCTGAAAGTGTTTCGGTATGCGCTACCACTAATTCACTAACAGGTACAAGAAATTCAAAAGACATATTTATTTCTTTTTAGCAGTCTTTGTTGTTGTTTTCTTTTTTGCAGTAGTTTTTTTCTTTGGAGCATTTTTGTCTATAAGATCTTTTACTTTATCCAAAGTCAGCTTTGTTGCATCTACAGTTTTTGGTAACTCGATTTTAATTTTACCTTTTATAACATTACTACGACCCCATCTTGCTTTTTCTACTCGAATTCCTTCGTCTTCCCAATTATGTATAACTTTATCTATCTCTTTCTGTTTCTTATCTTCAATAAGATTAATTATATCCTGATCAGAAAGGTTATCAAAATCATACTTTTTGTTTACGTTAATAAACATACCATTCCATTTAATAAAAGGACCAAATCGCCCTGTACCTTTTTGAACTGGAAGATTTTCGTAGGTATATATAGGAGCATCCGCTCTTTCTTTAGCATCTATCAACTCAATAGCTCTATCCAAATTAGTATTTAAGGGATCTTCTCCTTTTTCTAACGAAACAAACTTATCTCCAAAACGTACATAGGGACCAAATCTACCATTGTTTACCACTATAGTTTCTCCTTTATAAACCCCCAACTCTTTTGGAAGTTCAAATAAATTCATTGCTTCTTCAAAAGTAATTCCACTTAATGTCTGACCAGGAGATAAACTTGCAAACCTTGGCTTATCTTCATCCTCCACACTACCTATCTGAACCATAGGACCAAATTTACCCAATCGCACACTAACCACTTTACCTGTAGACGGATCTTCACCTAAAATCCTCTCTCCAACCTCTCTTTCTGCATTTTGAGAAACATCTTCAACCCTTGGATGAAATTCTTGATAAAACGCTCTCATTACCTGAGTCCAATCTTCTTGTCCTTCTGCTATTTCATCAAAATCCTGCTCTACTTTTGCTGTAAAATTATAATCCAAAATTCCAGCAAAATGATTTACCAAAAAGTCATTTACTACCATTCCTACATCTGTTGGAATCAATTTTCCCTTATCACTACCAACTTTTTCGGATAATTTTTTCTCTTTCACAGAATCCCCTGAAAGAATTATCTGTATATAATTACGTTCTTCTCCTTCCTTAGAACCTTTTTCTACATAATTTCTGTTTTGAATTGTAGAAATTGTAGGCGCATATGTCGAAGGTCTTCCTATACCTAATTCTTCTAACTTTTTTACTAACGCAGCTTCTGTATATCTGCTTGGAGGCCTAGTGAATCTTTCAGTTGCAGAAATATAGCTATTAAATAAGTTTTCTTGTACTTTCATTGCAGGAAGAATACCTTCTTGTTCTTCATCCTCGTCATCGTTCCCTTCTAGATATACTTTTAAAAACCCTTCAAATTTTATCACCTCTCCATTGGCGGTAAAATGTTCTTTATGAGAATTCGCTTCTATTCTTACGTTAGTTCTTTCTAATCTGGCATCGCTCATTTGGGATGCAATAGCACGTTTCCAAATCAGTTCATATAATCGTTGTTGATCATAATCAACATTTACACTATGCATAGAAAAATCTGTAGGACGTATCGCTTCGTGAGCTTCTTGAGCTCCTTTTGACTTACCTTTGTATTGCCTTGGTTTACTATATTCTTCTCCATACGCAGAGTCGATTTCTGCTTTTGCACCATTCTGAGCCTCTACAGACAAATTCACACTATCTGTTCTCATATAAGTAATTAACCCTGCTTCGTACAACCTTTGCGCCATAGTCATTGTTTTACTAACAGAAAAATACAATTTTCTTGAAGCTTCCTGCTGCAAAGTAGAGGTCGTAAATGGGGGTGCTGGTGACTTTTTTGCTGGTTTTGTAGAAAGATCTGCTACCTTAAAGGACGCCCCAAGGTTTTTCTGTAAAAAAGCTTGAGCCTCTTGTTTTGTTTTAAAATTCTTAGGTAACTTAGCTTTAAAAGACCTGCCTTCTTTATTAGAAAACTCTGCATCAATTCGATATGAAGCTTCTGGATTAAAACCCAGTATCTCACGCTCTCTTTCTACTATTAATCGTACAGATACAGACTGCACTCTACCAGCAGACAACCCACCTTTAACTTTTCTCCATAAAACCGGGGATAGCTCATACCCCACTAAACGATCTAAGACTCTTCTGGCTTGCTGTGCATTTACCAGATTATAATCTATACTACGAGGGTTTTCTATTGCTTTAAGAATTGCATTTTTTGTAATCTCATGAAAAACAATACGTTTCGTTTTATCCTTATCTAATTTTAAGGTTTCTGCAAGATGCCATGCAATTGCCTCTCCCTCTCGATCCTCATCACTTGCTAACCAGACCATATCTGCCTTCTTAGAAAGGTCTTTTAGTTTTTTAACAACATCTTTCTTGTCTTTAGAAACAATATATTTAGGCTCAAAATTACCTTCAACATCTACCCCTAATTCTTTGGAAGGTAAATCAGCAATATGTCCAAAACTGGATGCTACTGTAAATTCTTTCCCAAGAAATTTCTCTATAGTTTTTGCCTTAGCAGGCGACTCCACAATCACTAAATTCTTAGCCATAATCCTTTAATTTCTGACGACAAAAGTATATGAATTTTTTGATATCAAGATTCTTTATCAAAAAATTAGTTTAAAAAAAACCTGCCAATCAGCAGGTTTTTTACTTTTTATTTTATTAAAAATGTATTTTCATTTTCAAATTCATCTTCTTCAAAACCTATTGCATCCTTATACACAAAATAGACTGGCAGCAATGCAAAAGAGGAGGTAAAAAATACTCCGACAAAACACATAATAAAGCCAACCATAGATGCTAACATAGAAGATACCCAAACTAATCCAAAAACAAGTAGCCACTTTTTATTTCCTAGTTTAAAACTTGCTTTTATTAAATCTGAAACTTCTATCTCTGGATTAAAAGCAAACAAAACTCCTAGAAGCTGTAATGGTACAATTACATAAAAAAGAGGAAAATAACATAATATTATAGCCAAGAGTGCTATCCCAAAAGTTGCAACAGAAAGAAGAAGAACTTTTCTTAAATATTGTCCTTTAAGAAAAATAAAATACGAAGATGTCTCTGAAAAACCTAAATCTACCTGTTTACATGTAATATAAAAGTGCGCCGTAATACCAAATTGTACTGCCGATGCTACAATTGACACTATCAAAACCAATATTATAAACAGAGCCATGAGACCTATAGATAAACCTTCACCAGGATATTCATCCAAATATCCACTCTCGTATCCTGAAGATACTCCTGCTAAAGCAATAACGGGTATATACATTACAAAAATTAATGGAAGCATCACCAGAAAAGAAATAAGCAAGTGCAAAAACCCTTGAAGCCATACTTTTTTAAAAAGCTCAATACTTTTATTAAAAATATCTCCAAAATCTAAAGATCTACAATTCTCTATCTTCTCAAAGAGTTTATCAGATGTCATATAATTATATTTTATTTAAGTGGAAAAAATGATCAAATATAGATTTTTTACAAAATAAACCTCTGCCACTTTGTCATAAATCGTATTAAAAAGTATCTTTGCACATTATTTGACCCCGATTGACAAGGAATTATTTTTTATGGAGAAGATTATTGACGAAAATAAACAAGGGCAACCTCTTGTTTTGGATCAAAACAAAAACAACCAGCGAAAACTTTTTATTGAGAGTTATGGTTGTCAAATGAATTTTAGTGACAGTGAAATTGTTGCTTCTATTTTGGCTAAAGAAGGATTTAATACAACTCTGCATCTAGAAGATGCTGATTTAGTACTAGTAAATACTTGTTCTATTCGCGAAAAAGCAGAATTAACAGTTCGAAAACGATTAGAAAAATATAATGCTGTAAAAAAAATCAACCCAAAAATGAAAGTTGGAGTTCTGGGTTGTATGGCAGAGAGATTAAAGAGTAAATTTTTAGAAGAAGAAAAAATTGTGGATCTTGTTGTTGGTCCCGATGCTTATAAAGATTTACCTAATTTAATTGAAGAAGTAGATGCTGGGCGTAATGCTGTAAATGTAGTTCTTTCTAAAGAAGAAACGTATGGAGACATCTCTCCTATTCGTCTACAAAGCAATGGAGTATCTGCTTTTGTTTCTATAACAAGAGGATGCGATAATATGTGTACGTTTTGCGTAGTTCCTTTTACCAGAGGAAGAGAACGCAGCAGAGATCCACAAAGTATTCTCGAAGAAATTGATGATTTAGTTAATCAAAATTTTAAAGAAATTACCTTATTAGGTCAAAATGTAGATAGCTACTTATGGTACGGTGGTGGCTTAAAAAAAGACTTTGACAAAGCAAGTGATTTTCAAAAAGCTACTGCAGTAGATTTTGCAAAGCTTTTGGATATGACTGCTAAAAAACACCCTAAATTACGCATTCGATTTTCGACATCTAATCCACAGGATATGACTCTGGACGTTATCGAGATTATGGCAAAACATAAAAATATCTGCAAACACATACACCTTCCTATTCAAAGTGGAAGTGATCGTATTCTAAAAGAAATGAATCGTTTACATACCAGACAGGAGTATATAAAATTGGTGAATGATATAAAGAAAATAATTCCTGATTGTGCCATAACTCAAGATATGATTATTGGCTTTCCTACAGAAACCGAAGAAGATCATCAAGATACATTATCGCTATT
This sequence comes from uncultured Flavobacteriaceae bacterium, assembly GCA_964353005.1. Taxonomy (GTDB): domain Bacteria; phylum Bacteroidota; class Bacteroidia; order Flavobacteriales; family Flavobacteriaceae; genus Aquimarina. Next base: position 47,449 of record CAYGUC010000036.1, read on the forward strand.
AGAAAACATAAAATATGAACACGGTTACATGTATGCTTATTCGGAAAGACCAGGGACACTTGCAGAACGTAAATTAGAAGATGATGTACCAGAAGAGACTAAAAAAAGAAGGCTCGATGAAGTTATACAATTACAGCGCAGCCATAGCGCATACAGACATCAAAGCTATATTGGCGAAACGTTTGAGGTATTAATCGAAAAGGAGTCTAAAAAATCAGATCAACACTGGAGCGGTAGAACTACAAAAAATATTGTAGCAATATTCCCAAAAGAAAATTATAAAATAGGAGATTTTGTAATGGTTCGTATAAATGAATGTACCAGTGCAACTTTACTTGGTAAAGCAATCGGGTATTCTGATAATAACTAACCGATCAAAACTAAACATAAAAAATAAATAAACCATTAATAGTTTATTATAGATGGAATCAGTTCAAGCCATAAAACAAAGATTCGGAATCATAGGTAATGATCCAAAACTAAACCGTGCAGTAGAAAAATCTATTCAGGTAGCACCTACTGATATTTCAGTTTTAGTTACTGGAGAAAGTGGTGTAGGTAAAGAAAGTATTCCTAAAATAATACACTCCCTATCGCATCGTAAACACGGTAAATATATCGCCGTAAACTGCGGAGCAATCCCAGAAGGAACTATCGATAGTGAGCTTTTTGGGCACGAAAAAGGAGCTTTTACAGGAGCTACACAAACCAGAAGTGGTTATTTTGAAGTTGCAGACGGAGGAACAATATTTTTGGATGAAGTAGGAGAATTGCCTCTCACCACTCAAGTTCGCCTCTTAAGAGTATTAGAAAATGGAGAATTTATTAAAGTAGGTTCCTCGAAAGTACAAAAAACAGATGTTCGAATTGTTGCTGCAACCAATGTAAACATGTTTGAAGCAATCAAAAAAGAAAAATTCAGAGAAGACCTCTATTACCGTCTTAGCACTGTAGAAATTCTTTTACCACCCCTAAGAGATCGTAAAGAAGATATTCACTTGTTATTTCGGAAATTTGCATCAGATTTTGCAACTAAATACAAAATGCCAACCATAAGACTAAGTGATGAAGCAGTTGTGCTTTTAGAAAAATATCATTGGAGCGGTAATATTAGACAACTACGCAACATTGCCGAGCAAATTTCAGTCCTTGAACAAAATAGAATCATAACCGCAGCTTCTCTTCATGGGTATCTGCCAAATATGGGCAGTAATTTACCAGCAGTAATTTCTTCAGATAAAAAAGAAAGTAATTTTAGTAATGAAAGAGAAATTTTATACAAAGTGTTATTTGATATGAAAAGTGATCTTAATGACCTAAAAAAACTTACTATGGAGTTGATGCAAAATGGAAACAATCAACAAGTTCAAAAAGACAACGAAGGGTTAATTCAAAAAATTTATCAAGAAAAAGAAGAAGCTCATTTTGAAAAACCTATACGAAAAACAACTTCTGAAGTACTTGAAATTCAGTCAGAAAACCCAGTTCAAAGAACAGAAGATGATAAATATCATTTTGCCGAAGAAATAGAAGAAGAAGAAACACTATCCTTGCATGATAAAGAATTAGAATTAATTAAAAAATCTTTGGATCGCCATAGAGGTAAAAGAAAAGCTGCTGCAGAAGAATTAGGAATTAGTGAACGCACCCTATATAGAAAAATAAAACAATATGATCTTTAATAAGGTTTGTAGAAGTTATTTTATCAAAAACCTTTTTAAACAATTAATAACAATAAGAAATCACAAATGACTAAACTAAAATGCATTATTGTATTAATAATAAGCATACCATTGCTTCAAGGTTGTGGCGCATATTCTTTTAGTGGAATATCTATTTCTCCAGAAACAAAAACATTTCAAGTTAATTTTTTTCAAAACCAATCTCCAAGAATTTTTCCTGGAGCAGATCAAACTTTTACAAATCAATTACAAGATCTAATTCTTAACCAAACCAACCTTAGTCTAACAAACTCTGGAGGAGATATTGTTTATGAAGGAGAAATTGTACAGGATTATGTATCGCCTAACACTGCCACATCCGATATTACAGCTGCTCAAAACCGGCTAACTATTGCAGTAAACATGAGGTTTTATGACGCAAAAGATTCTACACAAGATATGGAGCAGCGTTTTTCATTTTTCTTTGACTATCCTGCTTCTTCATCAGAAAACACAATAAGAGATGAAGCATTACAAGTCATTTTTGAAAGAATTACGCAAGACATGTTTAATGCCACTTTAGCTAAATGGTAAATTATTTCACTTACTGTTACTTTAAATATTTAAAGCAAATAATATATAATTAAAAATACTTGAATACTAAAGAGCTTACATATATATTACAGAATCCTGAAAAATTAAACAAAGAACAAGGAAATGCGCTTGAAAAAATCATCAAGACATTCCCCTATTTTCAATCTGCAAGATCTTTATTTCTAAAACACTTAAAATCCCAAGAAAGTTTTAAATATAATCAAGAATTAAAAATTACCGCAGCATACACTACAGACCGAAATGTCTTATTTGATTTTATCACTTCAGATCTTTTTAAAGAAAACACTAAAAATCAAGACGTAAAAAAGAAACATAGCTCTGAAATAAAAGTTATTGATTCTCAAGAAATAAAAGCATCGCCTAGAATGACTATGGACGAAGCTATACGAATGAAGATAAAAGAAGCTGAGGATGTTCTGGATCCTACATTGTTTTTTGCACGAAAAGAAAACAAAAACGCTATAAATGCTGAAAAAGAATCTGAAGTTCATGTGACAGGGAAGAGTCTTAAAAATCAAGAAAAAGAAAAGAAAACACCTGAAGAAATACTACAACTAAACAAACCTCTGGATTTTAACAAAAAAGAAACACACTCTTTTACAGAATGGTTAAAACTTACCTCTTTAGACCCAATAAATAAAGATTTTGATCAAAAAACAAAGTCTTCAGACTCTATAAATGAAGAAAATACATCTCAAAAAACTTTAGAACAAAAAGATAAATTTGATTTAATTGATGAGTTTATTGCTAGTAATCCAAAAATAAAACCTGTTGCTAAAAACGCTCCTACCCGTGATCTGTCCAAAGAAAACATAATTTCAACAGACCAATTAATGACAGAAACTTTGGCTCGAGTTTACCTAAATCAAAAAAATTATAAAAAAGCAATTCAAGCATACAATATATTAATTTTGAAAAATCCCGAAAAAAGTGGTTTCTTTGCAGACCAAATTCGAGCAATAAAAAAAATACAAGAAAATAAATAACAATATAATAATGACAACTTTCTCAATTTTCCTGATACTTATCGTTATTGTATCTTTCTTACTGGTAGTAGTAATTATGGTACAAAATCCTAAAGGAGGTGGATTATCTTCTTCTTTTGGCGGCGGTGGAACACAACAATTAGGTGGCGTTAAAAAAACTACCGATTTTTTAGACAAAAGCACATGGACTCTAGCAACACTATTATTAGTTTTAATTTTGTTATCTAATGTCGATTTAATGGGAAGCAGTTCTATTCCAGAATCAAAAGTAAACACAGAAAATATTCAGGTAGAAGCTCCTGTAGTTCCTCCTGTAGCAAAAGAAGATGACAAAAAATAACATCTTTTAAAAAAATAAAATATAGCAAATGCCGACTTGTCATAAAGTCGGCATTTTTTATTTCAATTTGTCAGTATCCCTTTACTGGCATAATTTCTGAAAGGATAAGCTTTCAAAGATTTCATTTTAATTTTATAATAAAAACTAATCATAATGGGAGTAAATATTAAACCTCTTTCAGATCGTGTGGTTGTAGAGCCATTACCGGCCGAAACACAAACAGCATCAGGATTGTTCATTCCTGATTCAGCTCAGGAAAAACAACAAAAAGGTAAAGTAGCTGCCGTAGGTGGCGGTAAAAAAGATCACGACATGACTGTTAAAGTTGGAGACACCGTGCTTTATGGTAAATATTCTGGTACCGAATTAAAATTAGATGGAAAAGATTATCTAATCATGCGTGAGGATGATATCCTTGCAATCGTATAAGAACGCATATCAATTTAAAAAATCAAAAAAATAAGTCAGGTATTATATTATTTGATAAACTTCAACTAATTATTTTGAAGTACGAAATAATATAATTTAAGATTTAATTTTTAAAAAAATTAAAAAAATCAATTATGGCAAAAGACATAAAATTTGACATAGAGGCAAGAGACGGTATCAAACGTGGTGTTGATGCATTAGCTAATGCGGTAAAAGTAACTTTAGGCCCTAAAGGACGTAATGTAATCATTAGTAAATCTTTTGGCGCTCCTACAGTTACTAAAGATGGGGTTTCTGTAGCTAAAGAAGTAGAACTAGAAGATCCTTTAGAAAACATGGGAGCTCAAATGGTAAAAGAAGTAGCCTCTAAAACTAATGATTTAGCTGGTGATGGTACTACTACTGCAACTGTTTTAGCACAAGCAATAGTAAAAGAAGGGCTTAAAAATGTAGCTGCCGGAGCGAACCCAATGGATCTTAAACGTGGTATCGACAAAGCAGTTGAAGCTATCACTGCCAACCTTGAAAAACAAACTCAAGAAGTAGGAGATTCTTCTGACAAAATAAAACAAGTAGCTGCTATTTCTGCTAATAATGACGAAACTATTGGAGATCTTATCGCTCAGGCTTTCGGGAAAGTTGGTAAAGAAGGGGTTATTACAGTAGAAGAAGCTAAAGGTACAGATACTACAGTAGATATCGTAGAAGGGATGCAATTTGACAGAGGATATCTTTCTCCTTATTTTGTTACCAATAGTGAAAAAATGACAGCAGATCTTGAAAATCCATATATCTTATTATATGACAAAAAGATCTCTGCTATGAAAGACTTACTTCCTGTATTAGAGCCTGTTGCTCAAACTGGGAAACCTCTTTTGATTATTGCTGAAGATGTAGACGGAGAAGCACTAGCTACATTAGTAGTTAACAAACTACGTGGCGCATTAAAAATTGCAGCTGTAAAAGCTCCTGGTTTTGGAGATCGACGTAAAGCTATGCTAGAAGATATAGCTATCTTAACAGGTGGTACTGTAATCTCTGAAGAACGTGGTTTTACTTTAGAAAACACCACTATAGAACACTTAGGTACTGCAGAAAAAGTAGCAATTGACAAAGATAATACTACCGTAGTAAATGGTGCTGGAGGAGAAGATTTAATCAAAAATAGAGTAAATCAAATCAAAGCTCAGATTGAAACTACTACTTCTGATTATGATAAAGAAAAACTACAGGAGCGTCTAGCTAAACTAGCTGGTGGTGTTGCTGTACTATATGTAGGTGCTGCTTCTGAAGTAGAAATGAAAGAGAAAAAGGATCGTGTAGATGATGCACTTCATGCAACTCGTGCTGCTGTTGAAGAAGGTATTGTTGCTGGAGGTGGTGTAGCTCTGGTAAGAGCTAAATCTGTGTTAGACAACGTAAAAACTGAAAATGCAGATGAAGCTACAGGAGTACAAATCGTTAATCGTGCCATCGAATCTCCTCTTAGAACTATCGTTGAAAATGCTGGCGGAGAAGGATCTGTAGTAATTGCTAAAGTTCTTGAAGGTAAAGATGATTTTGGTTATGATGCTAAATCTGAAACTTATGTAGATATGCTTAAAGCAGGTATCATCGATCCTAAAAAAGTAACTCGTATTGCTTTAGAAAATGCTGCTTCTGTAGCAGGAATGATCCTTACTACCGAGTGTGCTTTAATAGACATTAAAGAAGAATCTGCTGGAGGTGGAATGCCACCAATGGGTGGAGGTATGCCAGGAATGATGTAAGTCGCCCAGCGACAGCGAAATTATTAGCTTGTTTATGGAGCAATAATACGCTATCAAAATTATTTAATGGCACTAAGCCACGAAGTGTGTAATTAAAAAATATCGAGGGTTGCAACCCTCGA